>JBOGFJ010000291.1:0-2405 GCA_050743385.1 Acidimicrobiia bacterium | reverse complement strand
CCGGTCGCCTGGAACGAGACGATGACCCGATGGCACCTCGCCGCTCTCACGAGCTCGCCGTCGTCGCCCTCGCGGCGCTGAGCGTCGCCGCGGCCCTCACGCTGGGCCGCGTGTTCGACGGCGCCGGCTTCGCGCTGCCCGTTGTCGGTGCGGCGTCGCTCCCACACGCGTTGAGCGCGCTGACCCGCCGCCGGGGGTGGTCGACGACCGCGACCCTGGTGCTCTCCCTCGTTGCGATGATCGTCTACGTCGTCTGGGCCGTTGATCCCGGTGTCACTTGGTACGGGCTTCCGACCGGCTCGACGCTCGACGCGTTCGGTCGTCATCTCCAGGAGGGCTACGACGACCTGCGCACTGCTGTGGTCCCCGCGCCGGTCACCGACGGCGCGCTCGTGTTCGCGGTCGTCGCCACCTGGGTCGTCGCCCAGGCCGCCGACATCCTCGCGTTCCGGCGCGACGCGTCCGTCGCCGCGCTCGCGCCCGCCCTCGCCCTGTTCATCTGGGCGGCGACGCTCGGCACTGCCGAGCTCCGGGTGCGGACGACAGTCGGGTTCGCGGCCGCGGCGGTCGTCTTCCTTCTGTGTCAGCACCAGGCTCTGCTCGAACGGCACCGCGCCTGGTTCGCAGGTCGGCGTCTCGGCGCCGGTACCGGGCTCCTCACCGCGGGCGCGCTCGCCGCTGTCGTCGCCGTCGCGGGCGGTGCCGTGCTCGGCCCGGCGTTGCCGGGCGCGGAGTCGGACGCGCTCATCAACGTCAAGGGACTCGGGAACCGCGGTGAGGGCGCGGGGCCGGCCCGCAGCTATCAGACCGAGCCGCCGCTGGCGCGCATCGGCGACAACTTCGACACACCCGCGCAGATGGAAGTGTTCACGGTGCGCAGCGCCGTGGCCGAGTACTGGCGCATCGCCGCCCTCGACCACTACTCGAGCGACGACGGTGGGCAGTGGACGCTCACCGCCGAGGGTTCCGACGAGGTGGCCGAGGGTCTCGAGGAGACGGAGCAGCGCTCCGACACGGTGCAGCAGGAGTTCCGCGTCGGAGCTCTCGAAGGGCGGTGGATGCCGGCGGCATACCGCGCCGTTTCGGTCGAGGGGGGTGAGGCCCTCGTCGTGAAGGCGTCGACGACCCTCGTGACGGGCCGGGAGACGGTCAGAGGTCTCGAGTACACGGTCCGTTCGCAGATTCCGTCGCGCGCGGACGTTCCCCTCGCGCGGCGGACAGCTTCCGACGACGGCGCGCCTCCGCCCGACCTGCGGGAGTACACCGAGCTCCCGACCGACTTCCCGCGCGAGGTGAGCGCGCTCGCGGCCGACGTGGTGGAAGCGGCGGCCAACCCGTACGAGCGCGCCGTCGCGCTGGAGGCGTTCTTCCTCTCGCCCGACGAGGGGTTCAGCTACTCACTCGACGTCGAGCGTGGGCCTCAGGCCCAGAGCGGGAGCGCGATCGGCGAGTTCCTGTTCGACGACCGCCGCGGGTTCTGCGTGCAGTTCGCCGGCAGCTACGCCGCCATGGCTCGTGCGGTCGGGCTCCCGGCTCGGGTCGCGGTCGGTTACACCCCGGGTGCCGTCGACCCGTCGACCGGTCTGTTTCGCGTGTCGACCTGGGACGCCCACGCGTGGCCTGAGGTGTGGCTGGCCGGTGCCGGCTGGGTCAGGTTCGAGCCCACGCCGCCGAGCTCCGACGGGCGCGGCGGCAGCGCCGCCACCGCGGGCGCGGTCGCCCCGGGCGAGGCCGGCGAGACGCAGACCGGCACGCCGACGACGGAGGCGGCGCCGCCATCGTCGAGTGCTCCGGCAAGCCCGCCCGAAGGCGCGAGCGGTGACGGTACGTCGGTCGATGTCAGCATCGACGCGCCGGGCCGTGACGACGGCGGCGGGTTCTTCTCGATCAACCCCGACCTGCTCGTCGTCGCCGCCGCGGCAGTGATCGCGACGGTGCTCGGTGCCGCCGCCGCGGTGGTCGTGGCGAAGGCGCGCCGGCGCGCCCGTCGCCGGGCGCGACGTGATGCGACGGACGCGATCGCCGGCGCCTGGGAGGAAACCCTCGAGCGCCTCCGCGAGGCAGGGGTCGCGCCCGGGCCCGCGCTCACTCCGTTGGAGCTCGCCGCGGGCGCGCGGCCCCACGTGCCCGAGGCTGCGGTCGCGCCGCTCCGATCGCTGGCCGAGACGTACACCGCCGCCCGCTACGGCGCGGACGCTCCCGATTCGACGCAGGCGACGCGCGCCTGGGCGCAGGTCGGCGAGATCGATCGCGCGCTGGCCGACGACGTGTCGGTTTGGGTGCACTGGCGCCGGCGGCTCGATCCCGCCCCCCTGCGCTAACTCTCCTGGTCGCGCTCGCTTCGCTCGCCGCTCCCGCACGCAATCGACAGACCGGGGACGGGCAAAGCCCGCCCCCTCCCCACG
>JBOGFJ010000290.1:0-8536 GCA_050743385.1 Acidimicrobiia bacterium | reverse complement strand
GAGCGCGGCGAGCATCGTCTCCTGGAACACATCGTCGGCGCGGTCACGACCCACCTGGGAGACGCTGAAGCGCCATACGTCGTCGCCGTACTCCTCGACGACGCGCTCGAAGGGAGGCAAGCCGCGGCTCGACATCGCTGCCGTCACGTCCTACCAGACGTAGCGAGCCGCGGAAGCGTGAGATCATCCAGTGCGTCTGTTCGGTCAGGCCGTGGTGATGGCGTCGAGGCAGGTCTGCAGCATGTGGTGGAACTGCGCCCGGTCCTTGGCATCGACGCCGCGAAAGACCTCGGTCTCGAGCTCGTCGACGAGCTCGTCGCACTTCGTCAGCGTCGCCGTTCCCGCGCGCGTCAACTGCACCTCGAGCCTCCGCCGGTTGCTGCGGTCGACCGACCGGGTGAGCAAGTGCTTCCGCTCCAGGGCTGCGACCATCTCGTTCGCGGCTTGGGGGCTGACGAAGGTGAGACGCGCCAGTTGCGCGGACGAGATGCCCGGGTACTTGGCGAGCACGCTGAGTGCCGTGTATTGGCCGGTGGTGAGATCGAACCGGCGAGTGATCTCGACGAGACGGAGCCGCAGCGCCTCCTGCAGCTGCTTCACCAGATAGGTGGGCCGGGGGAGTGCGGTCTCGGACGCGGCCGTGCGCGTCGTCGTGGCGCCGGTGTCAGCGCTCGACACCGGTTGCGAACCCTCCGTCGCATATCAAGGTTCTTGATGATTGCAGGGCGGCCCATGGACCCACAAGGGCGGCCGGTGCGCGTGCTGCCCGCACGGCTCCGGTGGCGGTGCCAACCTTGCCGGCGCCAGCTATGGACGCCCCGACCCGTTCCTATGACGCTCGTGTCGCTGTCCGCCCGCCCGCGGCTGTCGTGCCCGAGCGGGTGCGCAGCCTCTTGCCGTGGCGGGCGGTCGTGCTCCCGTGGCTCGTCTCGCGAGTGTTGGCCGCGGCGGTGCTGGCGGGCGCGCGCTCCTCCGGGGGGCGGTTGCGCCTCGGCGGCTTCTTCGCGTGGGACGGCGGGTGGTACGAGCACATCGCCCGGTTCGGATACGGCCCGCCGCCGCCCGACGGCGTGCAGACTCCGTGGCCCTTCTTCCCGCTGCTGCCGGGCATCGTCCGCGGGTTCGACGAGCTCGGGATCCCCGGGCGGGGCGCGACCGTCGCGCTCAATCACCTGGTCTTCCTGGTGGCGCTGGCGGGGGTGTACCGCCTGGCGCGCCGGCACACCTCCGCACCGGCGGCAGGGCTCGCGGTGTGGGCGATCGCGCTGTTCCCGGGCTCGTTCGTCTTCTCGATGCTGTATCCCTCGGCGATCTTCCTGGCCGGCTCGGTGTGGGCGTTCCTCCTGGTCGAAGACCGCTACGACGTCGGCGCGAGCGTCCTGGTGTTGATGGTCGCGCTGGCCCGGCCCAACGGGCTCGTGGTCGCGATCGCGTTGGTCTTCGTCGTCCGGTCGTGGCCGCGGGCTGCCGTGATCGCGGGACCCGCGGTGGCGGCGGCGGGCGTGTGGTGCGCGCTCTGCTGGCACTGGACCGGCGATCCGGTCGTGTTCTTCACCGCCAAGTCGTCATGGGGCGAGGTCACGCTCGGCAACCTGCTGTTCCCCATCTCCGACTACGGCGCGCTCGTGCACTTCGCGCTGGGCGTGCTCGCGCTCGCCGCCGTGGTGGCGGAACGACGCCGCCTGCCGTCGGCGTGGCTCGTCCTCACCGCGCTCTATCTGCTGCCCCCGCTCGCACTCGGGGTCATCGGCCTCGGCCGCTACACGAATGAGTGCTTCCCACCGTTCGTCGCGTTCGGCAACCTGCTAGGCCGTCTCCCGGCGCAATTGCGCGCGTTCCTGTTGACGGCCTCGGCGGCCGGCCTCGTCGGTTGTGCGACCGCGGTCATCCGTTACGACTTTGTGCCGTAGCGATGGAGGTCGAGGAGTACGCCCGGGTCGCTGCGGCCGAAGACGAGCACTGGTGGTACCGCAACACGCGCGCCCTCATGGCCGAGCTGCTGGCACCGTGGCTCGACGACGCCGAGCGCATCCTCGACGCTGGATGCGGACCCGGCGGCAACGGCGCCTGGCTCGCCGGCCACGGTGACGTCGTGGGCGTCGACCTCTCTGGCGATGCCCTCCGCTTCGTGCGGGAGCGCCGCTCCGCCACCCGTCCGGTGCAGGCGAGCGTGGACCGGTTGCCGTTCGCGGACGCGTCGTTCGACGTCGCGGTGTCGATCACGGTCGTGACGTGCGTACCCGACGACCGGAGCGCGGTGCGCGAGCTCAGCCGCGTGCTCCGGCCGGGTGGCGCGCTGCTCCTCTTCGAGCCTGCCTTCCCCCGCCTGCAACGGGCCCACGACGTCACGGTCCACAGCCTGCACCGCTACCGGCGGCGCGATCTCGCCGACCTCACCGCCGCCGCGGGCATGCAGGTGCGGCGGGCGACCTACGCCTACTCGTTCCTTGCCCCGCCCGCGGCCGTGCTGCACGTGCTCGAGCGGCGCAAGGTCGCGGCAGGGGGCGACCAGGGCTCCGACGTCGAGCGGCGCTGGCTCGACCGCGTGTTCGCGCCGCTCGCGGCCACAGAGCGGCGCTGGCTCGCCCGGCGCGACCTACCGATCGGCACGTCGCTCGCTGTCGTCGCCACCAAGGACTGACCGGCGACCTCGGCGGAGCACGACGAGCTCGACCCACAGGCCGGCGAGGTCCCACAGCGACCGGGCGACGTTGGCGGGGCGGAAGAAGCGGGAGCGGCCGTGCGTGCGCGGGTAGTGGTGCACGGGTACCTCGACGAAGCGGGCGCCGGCGTCTTGGAACTTCCTCACCATCTCCACGCAGATGACGCCGCTCGTGTGCTCGAGCCGGACCCGATCGAGGAGCGAGCGCCGGATGAGGCGGAAGTCGCAGTCGGTGTCGCGGATCTTCAGTCCGAAGAGGAACGCCACCACCCGGTGGTAGACACGCCCGACGATTCGCCGCACCACGTTGTCGGCCCGCGAGCGCTTGTACCCCTGTACCACGTCGACCTCTTCGGTCGCTCGATCGACGAGGAGCGCGAGCTCGGTGGGGTCGAACTGGGCGTCACCGTCGGTGTAGAAGACCCACTGCTTCGTGGCGGCGGCGAACCCCGAGAGCAGCGCGCCGCCGTAACCCCGATTCCGCTCGTGCACGACGATGCGCACGAGCGGATTCTCGTCGGCGAGGTCTTCGAGCACCTCTTGGGAGTTGTCCGTCGAACCGTCGTTCACGACGATGATCTCGCCGTCGGCGCCGATCTCCTCGATGGTCTTGGCGGCGGCGTTCACGACCGAGCCGATCGTCGCTTGGTCGTTGAAACAGGGGAAGAACACCGAGACCGACGCGACGACCGGGTTCACCGGAGTGCTTCGCACACGATCTCGATCTCGTCGTCGGTCAGCTCGGGAAAGCACGGCAGTGAGACGCACTCGGTCGCCCATGCCTCGGCCTCCGGGCACCCGCCGCGTACGAATCCGCGGTAGGCGGCCTGTTGCGTGAGGGCGCGGGGGTAGTGCACCGCAGTCTCGAACGGCACGCGGGCGCGGAAGCTCTCACGATCGCCGATCCGGGCGACGCACTGGTGGTAGACGTGGCGTTCGTCGTTCGCCTGCCACCGCAGCCGGGGTGCCGACTCGCGGTAACGGGCGGCGATCATTCGGCGACGAGCGTTCCCGTCCGCCAGCCGGAGCAACCCGACTCGGAGCGCGGCGGCCTCGAGTTCCGACATGCGTGAGTTCCCGGCGACGTCGACATGCTCGTAGCCGCCGTGCTCGTGTTGTCCGTGCGCCCGGAGACGCCGGAGGCGCGCCGCCAGGTCGGTGTCGTGGGTTACCACCGCGCCCCCGTCGCCGATGCCGCCGAGGTTCTTCGTCGGGTAGAAGCTGTAGGCGGCCGCGATGCCGCGCGGCGCGTTCGGATCGAGGGCGCCATGGGCCTGGGCGGCGTCCTCCACGACCGGGAGCCCGAGCCGGGGCAGCGGCGCCGGTCTTCCGTAGAGATGGACCGGAACGACCGCGCGCGTGCGATCGGTCACCGCGGCGGTGGCGGCCACCGGGTCGAGCGCGGCCGTGTCGGGGTCGACGTCGACGGGGACGGGCACGGCGCCGACGGCGCACACGGCAGCGGCCGTCGGCACGGCCGTGAAGGCAGGCACCACGACCTCGTCGCCGGGCCCGATCCCGAGCGCGACCAGCGACAGCCGCAGGGCATCCGTCCCCGAGGCGACCGCGACCACGTGGCCTCCTCCCCCGACGAAGTCGGCGAACTCGGCCTCGAAGGCCTCGGTCTCGGGGCCGAGCAGGAAGCGGCCCGAACGCAGCACGCGGGTGAGCGCCTCACCGAGCGCGGGCTGGAGGGCGTCGATCCGGCGGCGCAGGTCGGCCACCGGCACTCGGGACCTCAGAGATACCAAGGCAGGCGATCGCGGTAGAAGGCCACGGTCTGCTCGATGCCCTCGGCGAACTTCGTGCACGGCTCCCAGCCGAGCACGCGCTTGGCCTTCGCCGAATTGCCGACGTACGAGCCGATGTCGATCGCGTCACGATCGGGCGGCCACGGCACGTGCTCGACCCGTCCCGCTCCGGCCGCCGCCACGATCGCCTCGGCGATGGTCTCGAGCGAGAGGTGCTCGTCGCTCCCGGCGTTGAAGACCTCGCCGGAGGCGTCCGGCGAAATCGCCGTCAACAGGAGGCACTCGACGACGTCGTCGACGTAGAGGCAGTCACGTTCCTGTTTGCCGTCACCGAAGACCGTGAGGGCCTCGTCGCGCAGCGCCCGGTTGAGGAAGATCGGCAGGAAGCCCTGGAAGTCGTCGCGCAAGCGCTGGCGCGGTCCGTAGACATTCGTCAGGCGTACGGCTGAGGCTCGGAGGCCGTAACACTCGGCGTAGAGAAAGTGGAACTGCTCGGTCGCGTATTTCGTCACGCCGTTGACGTCGACAGGCGAGACCGGATGGTCCTCGTCGACCGGGAGGTACCTCGGGTGACCGAAGATCTGCCGGGTCGACGTGTACACGATCGTGACTTCGGGGTTCACGCGGCGCAACAACTCCAGGAACCCGACGTGGCTGCGCGTGTTCACCTCGAGATCGAACAGGGGGTCGGCCATCGAGTCGACGTGGCTGACCTGCCCGGCCAGGTTGAACACGAAGTCTGCGCCCGACACCGCCGGTTCGAGCGCGTCGACGTCGCCCAGGTCGGCCTCGATCACCCCGATCGGCGCGGCGGCGTCGTCGAGATTGTGGGGGTTCGCGCCGTGCCGGGGCACGAGCGCGTCGACCACCGTGACGTTGGCGCCGCCAGCCGCGAGCGCCAGCGCCAAGTTCGAGCCGATGAAGCCGAGGCCCCCCGTGACGAGGCAGCGGCGACCGGCGAAGTCGTTGAGGAGCGCCGGGTTCAGGGGAGCCAGGCTAGCTGGGAGGGGAGTCGGGTTCGGGTTTCCCGGTGCCCCGCGAGACCAACTGCTCACTGCACTTCAGGTCAAGGGAAGAACAGCGTCGGGTCGTCGAGTCGATCGAGGAGCCTCGACTCGAGGATGCATGCGATCGTCGACGCGCGGGAGACGGCGGTCGGGCGGCGCTGACGCGGTCGGCCGCGCGCCGCCGCGCGACCTCGACAGGCGTTCAGCGGAACGCTCTTCCGCAGGATCCGCGCGACGAACCCGCCTGCGTGGTGCTCGAGCGGATTGCCAGAAAAGGGCTGCTGACCAGCCAAAACGCGTCCGCAAAAGAGGTGGCTCGGCGCGCCCGCAAGCGGTAACCTGGCGAACAGGCGTTCGAGCCTGGCGCTTCCCCCGACCACCATCGATCGGGAGGCGTCCGATGGACGTGCGGGAAGTGGAGGAGCGGGCGGCGTGCCTGCCGTTGGAGCGGCTCGAGGCCGAGATCACCACCCTGGCTGGGCATCTCGCCGCGGCTGAGTGCCGCTGGTTGTTGTTCGTGGCGGAGTACGACCGGCGCGAGGGCTGGGCGCAGTGGGGCTGCTGGTCGTGCGCGATGTGGCTGGGCTGGAAGTGTGGCCTCGCCCGGCGCTCGGCCCAGGAGAAGGTTCGCGTCGCCCGGGCGCTGGCCGGGCTGCCGTTGATCACCGAGGAGTTCTCTCGGGGTCGGCTGTCCTATTCGCAGGTGCGGGCCCTCACCCGGGTGGCGGAGCCGGCCACGGAGGCGGGCCTGTTGGAGGTCGCCCGCAACGGCACCGTCGCCCAGCTCGAGCGGCTGGTGCGTGGGATGCGGTTCTGCATCCGGCGAGACGACGAGACCGAGGAAGCGAACGTCCGTCACGAGCGCCGCTATCTGTCGTACCACTACGACGACGACGGCTCCCTCGTGGGCTCGTTCCGGATCGACCCCGAAGAGGCGCCGACCGTCATCGGAGCGTTGGAAGCTGTGGAAAAGGTGCGTTCAGCTGAACGCCCCGCGGTCGAGGACCCCGAGACCGAGCGGGCCGACGCTCCGGCGGGGGCTCGACGCGCCGACGCCTTCGTGGCGATCATGGACGGCGCCCTCGCGGGCGAGCTCCAGCAGCGATCCGGTGGTGATCGTTACCTCACCGTCGTGCACGTCGATGCCGAGACCCTCACCGACGACGCCGACGGCCGGTGCCAGGTGGAGAACGGGCCGGCGATCGCAACTGAGACCGCCCGGCGCCTTGCCTGCGACGCCGGGCTCGTCGTGATGCTCGACGATCCCGACGGCAACCCGCTGGCGATCAGTCGAAAGACCCGCACCATTCCCGTCGCGCTGCGGCGGGCCGTGAACGCCCGTGACGAGCGTTGCAAGTTCCCCGGCTGCGACCGCCCGATCGCCGAGATCCACCACGTGGAGCACTACGCCCGCGGCGGGCACACGGTCCTCACCAACCTGGTCGGCGTATGCAAGTTCCACCACCGTTGCGTCCACGAAGGTGGATACGAGATCGAGCTCGCCGAAGACGGCTCGGCCCGCTTCTTCCGCCCGGACGGCCGCCCCATCGATCCTTCCCCCAAGACCGCCATCGACGCCGACGACGGAGGCATCGAACACCACAACCGCGACCACGGCACGGACATCGCGCCCGACACCATCACCACCAACTGGTGCGGCGACGGTCTCGACCTCAGCCTCGCCACCGACGGCATCATGTGGGACCGCCGGCGGGCCAAATGAGCTCGACCTGAATGCCGCCGAGGAACCGGCCGACGAGGTCTGGACGCCGCCGGGGGGCTGACCGCGGCGCACCCGCCGGCGGGTCATCCGGTGGCGAACATTCCCGAAAGGTCGGGGCTAGCGTGCCGCTCCCGTGGAGCGCGAGGGTGGGAGATGACCGCACCGCAGGCCCGGATCGGGCGCACCATCGCCGAGTCGACGGCCGCGTTCCCGCCCGTGGTTCGGGCTCCCGACGGTGCACCGAACGTCGTCGTGATCGTCCTCGACGACCTCGGGTTCGGCCAGCTCGGCTGCTTCGGCTCCGACATCGCCACGCCCGCGATCGACGCACTCGCGACGAACGGCCTGCGCTACAACCGCTTCCACGTCACCGCCTTGTGCTCACCGACGCGCGCCTGCCTGCTGACCGGCCGTAACCACCACGCAGTCGGCATGGGATTCCTCACCGACATCCCGATCGGCTTCCCGGGCTACGACGGGCGGATCCCGCCGTCGGCGGGAACGCTGCCGCGTATCCTGCGCGACGCCGGTTACAACGCGTTCGCCGTGGGGAAGTGGCACCTCACCCCCCGTTGGGACCAGAGCGCGTCGGGACCGTTCACGCGCTGGCCGCTCGGGTTGGGATTCGAGCGCTACTACGGATTTCTCGCGGGTGACACCAACCAGTGGACGCCCGAGCTCGTGCAGGACAACCAGCCGGTCGAACCGCCGCGCCGCCCCGAGGAGGGCTACCACCTCACCGAGGACCTGGTCGATCGCGCGATCAGGTATGTGCGCGACCAGCACCACGCCACGCCGGAGAAGCCGTTCTTCCTGTACCTCGCGACCGGCGCGATGCACGCGCCGCACCAGGCTCCTGACGAGTGGATCGAGCCGTACCGCGGCCGCTTCGACGCCGGCTGGGAGGTGTGGCGCGAGCACTTGTTCGCGCGGCAGCTCGAGCTCGGCGTGGTGCCGCCGGGTACGGAGCTCACCGAACGGCCTCCGTGGGTCGCTTCGTGGAACGGGCTGGCGTCCGACGAGCGTCGTCTCTTCGCGCGCCAGATGGAGGTCTTCGCCGGCTTTCTCTCCCACACCGACCACCAGATCGGGCGACTGCTCGAGTTCCTGCGCGCGACGGAGCTCCTCGACGACACGCTCGTGATGCTGATCTCCGACAACGGCACCAGCGCCGAGGGCGGGCCGGTCGGTTCGCTCAACGAACACCGGTTCACCCACGACATGGTGGACGACGTCGCCGACTCGATCGCGCACATCGACGACTTCGGCGGGTTCCGGGGCTACAACCACTACGCCTGGGGTTGGGCATGGGCGGGCAACACCCCGCTCCGGCTCTGGAAGCGCTATACGTGGCTGGGCGGTGTGCGCACGCCCCTCATCGCGCACTGGCCCG
>JBOGFJ010000289.1:0-39260 GCA_050743385.1 Acidimicrobiia bacterium | reverse complement strand
AGCGAAGCGAGCGCGACCAGAGGAGCTGGCTACCGCCGCCGCTGGGGGCTGCGCGGCCGCGGCGCCGGCGGGCGCGGTGGTGCCAGCTCACCGGGGACGGGACGCTCGTCGCCTCGTCCGCCCGCCCGACCAAAGTCGCCGGTGGCGCGTGCGAGTTCGCCGACCCGTGCCAGCAGGTCCTCGAGGGCGGCCCCGCTCTCGACCGTGCGACGCTCGATGTCGTTGAGCCGCCGGACGACCGCGCCCTCCACCTCCTGCACGCGGGCGACCAGCCGCTCGAGCGAGGCGGCACGGCCGCGGGCGGTCTTCTCGAGCTCGGAGGCCTGAGCCGAGCGGGCGGCTTCGAGCTGTCCCCGAGCCTCGTCGACGGTGAACTCGAGGGCGCCCATGCGCTCCGTGACCATCCGCTCCAGCGCCGCGGCCCGCCGCGCCACGTGCTCGTCGAGCTCCTTGTTGCCGCGGGCGGCGAGCCCCTGCAGCTCCTTGCGCTGGGCGGCCGTGACCTCCTGGAGCTCGGCACTCGCGGTCGCGAGCTTCTTCTCGACCGCGGCGAGCTGCTCGTGGAGCCGGTTGTCGATCTCGCGGGCGAGGCTGAAGATGGGCGCCGCTTTCTCTTCGACCTCCCGTGCGAGGCCTTGCAGGGCGTTCACGCGTTCGTCGGCCGCGCGCCCGGTCTCGGCGACCTTGGCTTCGGCGATGCGACCGAGATCGTTCGCCCGCTCCTCGCCGACGCGGTCGAGCTCCTTCGCCCGTTCCCCACCGACGCGCTCGAGCGTCGCCGCGTGCTCGGCGAACGTTCCGGAGAGCTGCTCGGACGCAGCCCCCGCCGCCTGCGCGATGGCCTGCTCGACCTCTCGCGTGCGAGCCTCCCAGTGCTCGAGCGCGGCGCCTGCGGCGGCTACCGCCTGCTCGAGCGCCGCCCGGTTCTCGGCGGTCGTCTCGGTGAGGCTGCCGGCGATCTCGTCGCGGACCCGCGCGAGGTCGGCGCGCCAGGCGCCGAGTCGCTGTTCCGCCGCCCGTGCCTGCTCGTCCGCCACCCCGACCAAGCGGGCCTTGAGCTCGTTGAGCGTCTCTTCCGCTTGGCGACGCAGCTGCCGGTCCTGGGCCTCTCGAGCTCCGATCGCCCGCTGGATCTCGGACTCTCCCGCCGTCATCACCTGCTGGAACTCTGACTCCCTTGCCGCCATCGCCTGCTGCAACTCGGAATCGCCGGCGGCGATCGCTTCCTGGATCTGCGATTGTGCGGCGGCCATCACCTCCTGGATCTGGGCTTGGCCCGCGGCGATCGACTGCTCGACCTGCGACTGTCCGACCGATACCGACTGCTCGGCGGCGCGCTGGAGCCGCTCGGCGCCGGCCTTGACCGCCGCCACCGCCTGCTCCGCCTCGCGGTGCAACTCGTCGATCTGGGTCTTTCCCGCCGCCACGGCCTGCTCGACGAGCCCGCCGTGGTCGGCCGCCAGCTTCGCCAGCCGCTCTTGTGCCGCGGCCGCATCACCCGCGCTCAACGCCGCTTTTCGCTCCAAGTCGGCGAACCGGGCTTCCGCCGATTCGTGGAGCCCGCGGGCGCGAGTCTCCAGCTCGACGACCCCAGCGGCCGCCTCCTGCTCGATCCCTTGCACCTTCTTGACCAGATGGTCGAGGGCGGACCGGCGGGCCTCCACGCTGCCCTGGAGCTCGGCGGCATGAGCCGTGGCCGCACCGTTCATCTGCGCGAGCAGCGCGGAGGCGCGTTCCTCGATCGCCCCGGCCTGCTCGGCCGCGGTACGCCCGACCCGCTGGGATGCGGCCGTCGCGACGCGCTCGATGTCGGCCCGGCGCTCGTCGATCTGCGCGCGCCCGGCGACAACCGACTGCTGCACTTCGCCGACGTGGCCGGCGACGGTGTGTTCGAGCTCCTGTTTGGCGGCCGCGATCGCTTCCTCCGCCTCGGTTCGCAGTGCGGTGACACGTTCTCGACCGGCCGCGATCGCCTTCTCGATGGTGCCTGCGTGCTCGGTGGCGGCGCTCCCGAGGTGCTCGGCGGCACTGTTCACGGCCTGCTCGAGCTCCGCCAGACGGGTTTCGGTCGCCTCGTAGATTCCTTGTGAACGAGCCTCCAGCTCGGCGACGCGCATACCGGCGCTGCGCTCGGAGGTCGCGATCTGCTCGGTGAGCTGATCGAGCGAGGCCTTGCGAACCCTGACCGTCTCGTCGATGGTCGTCGCGAGCGCGCCGACCCGCTGGCGGGCCTCGTCGAGCATCCCGGAGCTCTGTTCCTCGACCTGTTGGAGCGAGGCGGCGTTGCGCTCGTCGAGCTGGGCGAGGGCGGCGGTGTTGCGCTCGTCGAGCTGGGCGACGGCGGCGGCGTTGCGCTCGTCGAGCTGGCCGAGGGCGGCGGTGTTCCGCTGCTCGACCTTCGCGCTGCGTTCTTCGATCTCAGTGAGGAAGCTGTTCCCACGCTCCTCGACCTGTGAGAGCGTCGCCGCGCTCTGCTGCGCCACCTGCGCGAGCGTCGAGCTGCTCTTCTCCTCGACCTGGGAGAGCGTGGCCGCGCTCTTCTCCTCGAGCTCGCCGAGAGTGGCGCCACTCTTCTCCTCGAGCTGCGCGAGCGTCGCCGAACGCTGCTCCTCGACCTGCGAGAGCGTTGCGGCGCTCCGGGCCTCGGCCCTCGCGAGCATGTCGGAGGTCTGTGCCTCGACCTGCGCGAGCACCTCGGCGCTGCGCGTCTCCGACTGCGCCAGCACCTCGGTGCTGCGGGCCTCCGCCGTCTCCAACAGGTCGCTGCTGCGCTTCTCGACCTCAGCGAGGAACTCCCGCCGCTGTGACTCGAGCTGCGCGGCTACGAGCTGTGAGAACCCTTGCTGTCGCTCGGCGGCGGCTTCGTCGATCTTGGCTCGAGCCGCAGCGAGGGCGTCGTCGAGCTCGGCGCGATGGTTCTCCGCCGCCTCCGACAGGCCCTCGTCGAAGCTCGACAGCCTGTCGACGACGGCCTTGGCGATGCCGGTGCGCTCGGCCGCAGCCGCGTGCTGGATCTCGCCGCGCGCCGAGTCCGCCGACTCCTGCAGCGCGTCGACGAGCTTCGCCACCGCCCTCTCGAGGGTGTCGCGGGCGGCTGCCGAGGCCTCTTCGAGCTCGGCGCGGCGCGCCTCCGCCAGCGCGCTGATCTGGAGCTCGCGCTGCTCGGCGAGTCGGTGGATCTCGCCGGTGATCGGGTTCGAGCGCGCGACGTCGGGGGCGGGTGCCTGCTCCGCCCTCGGCGCGTCCACCGGTGGCCGGTCGACGGGTGGCCGGTCGGCGGGTGGCCGGTCGGCGGGTGGCTCGTCGGACTTGGCGCGGTCCGCGGGGATCTGCTCGGGCGGCAGGTCGACGCGGGGGCGGCGGCGGTTCCCCCGCCGCCGGGGCGCCTTCGATTCGGTCGCGTCGGCGTCGAGCTCGCTGGGGTCGACCTCCGACGGCTGGTCGCCCTTGAAGCGCCGCGCCGGGGAGATTCCTCCCGGCGGGGCCCATTCCTGGCTCCCGCGGTTCTCGCGGTCGTTGCGCTCAGAGTGGCGGGGACGCTGTCGTCTGGGCATCGGGCAAGTATCACATAGATGCACGCTTCGCCCCATGCCCGAGGCGGCGAAGGAGGCTCCAGGGCGCGGTTCCGGTGCTGGTCAGGCGTCGGATCGGGGCGAACCCGGTGCCTGGTCGCCGTTCGTCGAGCCCGACGCGGCTGCCGCCTCCCCCTCGAGCCCCTCGAGCGCAGCGAGTCGGGCGGCGGCCAGGTACTCGAGCTCCTCGATCCGGCCGAGGATCTCGCGGACGTCTTCCAACCGCTCGGCGGCAAGCTCTTCGAGCTCGGCCTGGTGGCGGTTGGCCGCCTCCTCCACGTCGGCGAGCCGGGAAGCCGCCGCTTCGCGCAGGAATCGGCGCTCGTCGCTGCCGGCGCGCCGGAACTCCGCCATCGCGTCGGAAAGCGCGTCCGCGAGCTTGCCTTCGGCCTGGGTGACACGGCGCTCGAGATCCGTCGTGCGCGTCTCCATCGCCAGGTCGAGATCACCGAGCCGTGCGGCCAAGGCCCGATCGAGGGCTGCCACCGCCCGGGCGTGGTGCTCGGCGAGATCGGCCAACGCCGCCGCCGACGCCCGGTGCACCCCGGCGTCCGCTCGCGGGTCGGCGTCGTCGAGCACGGTCGCGGGCACCACGTGCGACCGGTCGACATCGGACGGTGGCTCGATCACGTGTCGAGTATCACACAGCACCTGCCGAGGCGCGTGCGGCGCGTCCGCCCCGATCACGCCCACCCGCGTCCCGGTGGGCCAGGATTGGAGCGTGGACGTGCTCGTGACCGGTGGCGCCGGCTTCATCGGCTCGCACGTGGTCGACGCGCTGGTGGCGCGCGGCGACTCGGTGCGGGTGCTCGACGACCTGTTCTCCGGCTCGGTCGAGAACGTGAACCAGGCGGCGGACCTCGTGACCGGCAGTGCCGCGGAGGAGGCGGTCGTTCGAGACGCGGTCGAGGGCGCCGAGGTCGTCTGGCACCAGGCGGCGCATCGGGCCGTGCTGCGCTCGGTGGAGGACCCGCTCGCGACCGACACCGCGAACGTCCACGGGACGCTCACGGTGCTCAAGGCCGCCGCCGACGCCGGTGTGCGCCGGGTGGTGTACGCGTCGTCGAGCAGCGTGTACGGCGGGGCCGAGCAGCTCCCGACGCCCGAGTCGGCTCCCACGCTCCCGCGGTCGCCGTACGCGGTCAGCAAGCTCGTGGGGGAGCACTACTGCCGTGTCTTCGCCGAGCTGTACGGGCTCGAGACGGTCGCGCTGCGTTACTTCAACGTGTTCGGGCCCCGCCAGCGACCCGACTCCGCGTACGCGGCCGTGATCCCTCTCTTCATCGAGGCGCTCCGGGCGAAGGAGCCGCCCATTGTCCACGGAGACGGTCACCAGAGTCGCGATTTCACCTACATCAGCGACGTGGTCGCCGCCAACCTCACCGCCTCGGCGGCTCCGGCGCAGGTTTGCAGCGGCCGCGCCTACAACATCGCCGCGGGAGAGGCGCACTCACTGCTCGACCTGCTCTCGTTCCTCCAAGGGATCCTCGGGGTAGACGTGCCACCGGTGCACACCGAATCTCGCGCCGGTGACGTGCGCCATACCCGCGCCGACCCGTCCGCCGCGCGACGCGATCTCGGCTTCGAGTGCGAAGTCGGGTTCGAGGCGGGGCTCATCCACACGGTGAGGTCGTTCGACAGCTAGATGGTCGACCGCCATGAGCGCGCCAGGACACTTGCCGTCACAGGCGCGCCTTCGTCCACCGTTCCTTGAAGCCCTCGATCTCCGTATCGGTGTAGAAGTGCCGCGCAAGGCGGCTGTCGTACATGCGTGCGAGGTAACTCGCGGGCAAGGTCACGTCCCGTTCGAAGGCCGAATAGAGATCGCTGTATGGCTTGTTGCGCGCGCGGTTCGTGCTCACCAGCTCGAACCCATCCAGACCGAGGAACTCGCTGATGGCAGTCTTCCCGTGCGTCTCGAGATCCTCGAGTCGGATGAGAAGCAATCTGGCCGTGGGCGTCTCGTACGTCGCATACCCCGCCGTGGTGTCGAAGGGCACTGCGAAGACGTCGATCCCGAACACCGGCTCGAGCTGCGACTGGAACCAGCTGAGCGGCGCGTCGTGGTCGTACTGGTGGAGGAACGCATCTCCGATGTCGGCGAGCGCGATTTCGTCGCGCGCGTACCGCTCGTACACATCCGGGATGACCTCGGTGAGGTTGTGGAAGAACGCAGAGACGTCTCTGCTCACCGGGTCCCGAACCAGGGTGATCACGTGCCAAGTCCGGCCGCGGCTGCGCAGAATCCGTCGACGCAGCTTTCTGCCGTTCTCGATCTCCGCCAGGGTCCCAACCGGGTCGGGATAGAGCTGCCTGATTCGTTCCTCCAGCGCGTCGAGGTCGTTGAGCACGTGCGCGTGAAGTACCGGCCGCGGCAGGTCGAGCGAGCGGAGGGAGCGGTACACCGTCCGCGACCCGACCTTGGCCATCTGGTACACCACGATCGGTTCCCGCCGGGCATGGGTGAGCGCGCGTAGCCGCGCGCCTACGCCCCGCAGCCTCGCCCCGATGTGGAGCTTCACGAAATCGCGACCTCGAACCCGACCCGCGTGCCCTGACGACGGCCTTCACCGGCCCAGTGCACCCCGGCGCGCGCGCCGTAGCGAGGGTCGGGATCGTCGAGCGCAGGCGGGCAGGCTCTCACCGGCCGAGTATCACACATGCCTTCTCTCCCTCCGGGTGAGGCCCGATGCCAGCTCGCCACGACGCGTGGCAGGCATTGGCGGGTCCGCACGCCCACACGTCCGGCCGCCGCGGCCGAGCGAACGACGGTTACCCGGCGCGTCAAGCCGAGCCCGACGCCATCGCATCTCGGACCATGTCGACGAACGTTTCCGCGTACTCACGGGTGCGCCCAGGCAGGGACTTGCGCGCGAGCGACTCCAGCGCCCCGTCGGGTCCGGGCGCGCGGGTGTCGTAAACCTCGATCAAGCGCTCGGCCAGTGCCGCGGCGTCGGTCGGGTCGATGTAGAGCGCGCTCGTCGGTGCCTGCTCTCGGTGGATGGGGATGTCCGACAAGACGATTGTCTTGCCGATCGACTTCGTCTCCTCGACCGTCGTGCTCCAGCCCTCGAAGAGGGAGGGTTGTAGCACCGCAACCGACTGCCGTAGGAGTCGGAACGTGTGCGCGTGGGGCACCCAGCCGAGCACTACGAAGTTGTCGCGCAGACCGAGGCGCGAGACCCGCGCGAGTAGTTCGCCGAAGTGCACGGGGTCGCGGTTGTCCGCGGGATTGCCAGTGCAGGCAACGGTGATGTCGGGACGGCGCGACTTCAGCAGCGTGAGTGCTTCGACCACGAGCGCATGGTTCTTGTGGACCCAGAACTGGTTGGGAAGGTAGACGAAGCGCTCGGGTAGGTGGTACTCGTCGCATATCCGACGTGGGTCGCCGTCGTACACGTCAGGCGGCACCTGGGCGACGAAACGCAGCACTCGGGCCTTGCGTGCATATGAGGGGAGGAATCGTTCGTAGTCGCGCCGCGCGTCTTCCGAGCTGACGACGACGCGCGAGCAGTTGGCGGCCATCCGATCGAACAGCCGGTCTCGTTGGCGGTTCTCCCAGGGCGAGAAGAGTTCGGGGTGGTGCTTGTGCTGGAAGTCAGGAATCCAGCCGAGCAGTGGTATCCCGAAGGAGGAGCCGAACTCCGTCCAGCAGGCGAACATGGCGTCGATGTCTTGCTCTCTCAGCAGCCTCTCGAGCGGCCGACCGCGACGAGCATCGCCAGCGAGGCGGCGTCTCACTCGTCGAAGCTGCCGGAGCACGAAGCCCGAGCGCGGCTCGGTCGGCGTTCCCACCACCTCGTCCGCGAGGTCGCGGTAGGTCTCGTAGCCACCAGCCCGTCTGAGAGGCGGGACGACCACGACGACGTGTGGCTGTCGGTTCTCGTCGAGCTGACGAAGGGCGATGAACAGGTTCTTGTAGTAGTGGGCGCCGGCGGTCCAGCCCGGGTTGGCGATGTCGGCGAACGCCACGCGCAGCGGCGTCTCAGCTTCTTTGTTCGACACGGTGCCAATCCCGGGTCGCCCGCAGCCCTTGGGCCAGGGTGGTGCGAGCCTCGTATCCGAGCGCGCGAAGCTCTGAGATGTCCACGGACCACCGAGCGGCGTCGCCGGGACGGATCTTCCCCGTGTACTCGACATCCGGTCGCAGCTCCAGGGCCTCGCAGATGCCGGAGACCAGCTGTCCGATCGAGTGGGCGGTGCCGGACGCGACGTTGAAGACCTCGCCCGCCGCGGGTGCTCGCTGCGCTACGAGGATCATCGCGGCGGCGACGTCCTCCACGTACGCGAAGTCACGTTCTTGCGTCCCGTCCCCGATGACCTCCAGCCGGCCGGGATCGCGACTGAGGCGGTCGAACAGGTCGTAGACGACCTGCTTCCGCTGTCGGGGCCCGTAGACGGAGAACAGCCGCACCGACGAGGCCGCGATCCCATAGAGCTGACTGTAAACGGCGACGTATCGCTCCGCCGCGAGCTTGCTCACGCCGTACGGCGAGATCGGCACGGTTGGATCCGACTCCTCGATCGGGAGCCGCAGTGGGTTCCCGTACACCGCCGCCGACGAGGTGTTCACCAGCCGCGGCCGGTGTTCTCCGCGGCGCAACACCTCCAGCAGCCGGAATGTCATGTCGAGGTTCAGTCCGTAGTCGGACGAGGGGTCCTCCACCGACGGCGGGATGTAGGGGTTGGCTGCCAGGTGGAAGACGACGTCGAAGCCCAGGACGAAATCCGGCTCGTTCAGCACCTCACCCAGCGGGAGATGCCTGAAGTCGATCCGAGAGGCGACATCTCGGAGGTTCTCCATCCGGCCAGTAGACAGATCATCGACGACCGCGACTCGGGCACCAAGGTCGACGAGGCGATCCACCAGATGTGAGCCGATGAAGCCGGCCCCTCCGGTGACGAGAGCCCGCGTGTCGGTCGAGATCATGCGCTGAAGGTTGGACGACCTGTTCGTCCCCGCACAAGCGCAGTGCGAGAGGCCAACGCTCTACCATTGGTCAGGCCAGAGGGACGGACACGAACCGGGGCAACATGACACGCACCATCCGAATCGGCGACCGGATCGTCGGTGACGGGCAGCCCGTCTACATCGCGGCGGAGATCGGCATCAACCACAACGGCGATCTCGACATCGCGCGCCAACTCATCGATGTCGCGGGGCGGGTCGGCTGCGACGCGGTGAAGTTCCAGAAGCGCACTCCCGAGGTGTGCGTCCCGCCCGAACAGCGGGACAGGATGCGCAGCACGCCGTGGGGAGAGATCACCTACCTCGAGTACCGGAAGCGCATGGAGTTCGGGGCCGCCGAGTACGGCGCGATCGACGAACACTGCAGACACGAGGGGATCGCGTGGTTTGCGTCCCCGTGGGACGAGGAATCCGTGAGGTTTCTCGACGCGTTCGATCCCCCCGCCTACAAGATCGCGTCGGCGACACTCACCAACGAGGCGCTGCTCAAATCGGTTCGGTCGACAGGGCGCACCGTCATCCTGTCGACCGGGATGTCCTCCCTGGACCAGATCGACCACGCCGTCGAGCTCCTCGGGACCGACGACCTGCTGATCACGCATTGCACCAGTAGCTACCCCTGTGCGCCGGACGAGCTCAATCTGCGAATGATCGAAACGCTCCGGAACCGTTACTCCTCGCCGATCGGCTACTCAGGGCACGAGGTCGGACTCCCGACTACCGTCGTAGCGGTGGCCCTCGGGGCGTGCTACGTCGAGCGGCACATCACGCTCGACCGAGCCATGTGGGGCAGTGATCACGCGGCATCCGTGGAGCCCGGCGGATTCGAGCGGCTCGTCAACTACATCCGCGTCACCGAGGCCGCGTTGGGAGACGGAGAGAAGCGGGTGTACGAGAGCGAGCAGCCGCTCCTGGAGCGTCTTCGACACGATCGGCGGTGACCTCTCGGCGTGAATATGGGCAGGCGGTGGGGACCCGCGAGCGGACCTGCTCGCGCGAAGAAGTTGGCGCGTCAAATCTGCCCTCCGATTCTCTGGTCGGCGGCGAGCGCGATCAAGCGCGGCCGCGGGACGCAGCAGAAGGCTCAGGGCGAGGCGCTTCCCGGGAAGCAAGACCTCAGCGCCTACTGGGACCCGGAGTTCGCCACCATGCTGGACCACTGGGGCGAAGGCACGGTATGGGTGGAGATCGCCCTCCTCATGTGGGGGTACGAGGGCAAGGTCCTCGACATCGCGTGCGGCACGGGCAAGACCATGGAGCTGTTGAACCCCTTCCCGAAGCTGGACGTCTACGGCTGCGACATCTCCGACCTGCTGATCACGAAGGCGGCCGAACGGGGAATCCGGGAGGACCACCTCGAGGTTTGCGACGCCACCCGCACCGACTACGACGACGACCAATTCGACTACTCGTACTCCATCGGCTCCCTCGAGCACTTCACCGAGGAGGGGATCGGCAACTTCTTGGTCGAGTGCAAGCGGATCACCCACCGCTCCTCCTTCCATCAGATACCGGTGTCTGCAACCGGGGATGACGAGGGGTGGGTCAAAGACGGCCGTCAGAGCTTCTTCAACAACTCCGTCGACTGGTGGATGCAGTGGTTCACTGCCGCATACCCGACCGTGCTCGTCCTGGACTCCGGGTGGAAGAGCCGGATGTCGGTCGGAAAGTGGTTCATCTGCGTGAAGTGATCGCTCGCGTCCTGTACTCTCCTGGTCACTTGGGTCCTCCCGCGCGCCGTCGTCGCGAGCCCCGCCAGAGGCACCCGGGCATTCGGAGTGAGCAGTGAGAGGTCGAGGCGTCATTCGTTCGAGGACAGCCTCTCGGAACCGAGGTGGACGGACTGCCGAACCGTTTTGACCGCTTGTTGAGGCGCAGTCCGCCCAGGCGCTACCGGCTCCACGACTACAAGCGCTGGTTCCCGCAGACGGCAGAAGTCTTCCTCGAGTACCTCGAGGGCTTCGACGCGCTGCCGGTGCCGAACGGACTGGACGGTCCGGCAGTCGGCGTCGTCGTTGCTCCATGGGTCTCCACCGCGGCGCCGTGGTACTCGATCATGCTCGCGATCGGGTTGGCGCGCCGGCGTCGCAGGGTGATTCTCCTCTGGGACGATACCGGCTTCCCCGAGCCGTACGTGGACAAACAGAATCGAGCGATCGCCGGTGTTCTCGCCCGTGTCGGCCGCTCCCTCCCCGTGGTGCGCCTGAGCGACGAGCCCGCCCACCCCTCGAGCGAGACAGATGGGCGAGCGATCGAGACGCTGACCAGTCACAACGTCACATGGCGACTTCGAGGCGCGTTGCCCACCGAACGCGATCGTCGGTGGGCACACGATGTCGAAGCGTCCCTGACACGCGCCCTGCCGCTCGTGAGGAGCGCGCTCGGCCGCGACGACGTCGACTGCGTGCTCGTGCCCGGCGGTGTCTACGGGACCAGTGGGTTGTTCCGTCTCGCTGCCGAGGACCGAGGTTGCCGTATCGCCACCTTCGACGCGGATCTGCACGTCGTTCAGCTCTGCGTGAGTGGCGTCGCGGCCCAACACGGCGATGTTCCACGCGCCTTCGACGCGTTGTGGGACTCCCCGGAGGATTCGCGGCGCGAGGCCGTCGCCACGGCGCGCTCGGAGTTCAACAGCCGCAGCGAGAGCACCGATCGATACGGCTTCCAGCGGCTCCCGGCACAGGCCGAGACCTCCGCCGACGCCGACGCAGTCCTGATGCCACTGAACGTCGAATGGGATACAGCCGCCCTCGGCCGACATCTCCACTTCGCGGACACGGTCGACTGGATCACGTCGACGATCACCGAGATCCTCGAGCTGAACGAGTGTCCCGTGATCGTGCGTCAGCATCCTTCCGAGCGTCGGGCGCTCCAACGAAGCCGCCTCGACATCGGCACGATCTTGCAGGACCGGTTCGGTGCCGATCCCCGATGCCGCTTCGTGCCGGCCGACAGCGCGGTGAACACCTACGACCTGTTGGCGTCGGCCCGGCTCGTGCTGCCCTTCGTGTCGACCATCGGGATCGAGGCGGCAGCGTTGGGCAAACCGGTCCTCGTCTCCGGCACGAGCTACTACGCCGATCTCGGCTTCGTCTGGTCAGCGGCCTCGAGAGACGAGTACTTCGAGCTCCTCCGGCGGGGAGTACTGGGCGATCTTCCGCCGTTGGTCGACCAGCGCGACCGCGCGTGGATCTGTTATTACCTCGCAGCCGTCAGGAATCGGATCTGGACCGATTTCACTCCACAGCCGGACGACTTCTGGAAATGGTCTCGCCGTCCACCCGACGCTCTCTTCGCCGAACCGGAGGTGTCCGACGTGCTGGAAGCGATCGACACCGATGTGCCCGCAGCACTCCTGCGCCATCGCCGGGGTTGACCAGCGCAGGCGCGATGAGATCCCCGAGCATCCTCGCGAAGGTGAAGGCGATCGCGGCCCGCTCGATCGGCACGAGATCGCGCCGGTCCGGAGAGCAGGACCTTCCGTCGGACGCGTTCACCACGCCGATCGGACCCGTCACACCGTCGAGCCCGCCGGGCCCGACGATCGTCCTCCTCAACGACTGCCGCGACCAGATCAACTACGGCGCGAATGCGCTCGTGGACGGGCTGATCGCGATCCTCTTCGAGCGCATGCCGAACGCGACGATCGTCCCCATTCCCTCTCATTGGCTGATCGACGCGACGGGCGGGTTCGGCGCCTTTGTCGACAGCGGCGCAGGGTTGCGACAACCGCGGGCGACGTTCCCGCCGGTGGCCGACCAGTTCGACGCAGTCGCAGACGCCTGGTTGGAGGGGCGAGGCGGCCCGGGCGCACACGTCTTCCTGCGCTCGTTCGACGGCGCCGACATGGTCGTCTTGAACGGCGAGGGCAGCATCTATCGCACGAACCTGAGTGCCATCCGAGAGCTGTTCCTCGCGTGGCTCGCGAAGGAACGGCTCCGGATCCCGACGGTGTTCGTCAACGGATCGTCCCACCTGACGGACGTGATGCCCGTCCTTCCTGCCATGGTGCGCAAGACCTTCCCGCGTCTCGACGCCGTCGCCGTGCGCGAGGCGCCGTCGCTGCGGAACCTCGGAGAGTACGTGCCGGGCATCGCCGCGCAGTTGTTCCCCGACTCGGCCTTCGTCTTCACGCCCGACGACGCGCGCGCCACGCCTGCCGTTCAGGGGATTCGCGAGCAGGTAGGAGCGGACCCGTACTTCTGCTTCGACCCCGGCACGATGCCGATGGACGATCGAGCTCACGAGGGGTCGGCGCTGCACCAGATGATCTCGAGGTTGAAACGGGTCGCGCCACGAGCGGTCTTCGTCGCCAGCGGCCCCGCAGACCGGTACATCGAGAGGATCGCCCGGGAATCCCAGTCGTTGTACGTCGACACCATCGTCGACTATCGGGAATGGATGGCCCTCGTTGCCGACGCCCAGTTTCTCGTCACCGGCCGGTACCACAACGTCATCCTCGCGGCGATCATGGGGTGTCCGTCGATCGCCTTCGGTTCCACGACGCACAAGGTGCACGGCGCATGCGAGATGTTGGACGACCTGGTCGGTTCGCCCTACGACGGCACGTACCTGATCCCGGAGCTCGACGCGATCGCGCGACGTGCCGGGACGTACGTCCAGCGCCGGGCAGAGCTCGCCGACCAGCTGCGAGAGGTGTGTGCGCGCCGGCGCTCCGAAGTGCTCGGGATCGGTGACCTCGTGAACGACTTGGTGCGATCACGCGCTTGAGCTCGAGCGGCACAGCTCGTCGGTTTCATTCCGGCTTCACGAGGTAGTACTGACCGGTGTCCCGGTCGGACACGATGAGGTCGCGCTGCTCACCGAGGTATTCGTCGATCGCTCGTTGCGCGCCTGGGAAGCTGCGCAGCTGTCCGGTGTTGACGTACTCGTCGAACGCGACGATGCCATTGGGCGGCACGAAGGGATACAGCGTTTCGAGGCAAACCTGATACGAGCGATAGAGATCGCAATCCAGATGCAAGAGCGCGATCTGCTTACCACGGAACAGCTCGAGGCTCGTCTCGAAGAAGCCCGGAACCAGAGTCCCCTGCCGGTTCACGAAGTGCTCGTCGAGGCCGGCCAGGCGAAGCTTCTGCACGACTGCGTCGAGGTCGGACTTCCATTCGGCCCGTTGAGGGTTTCGTGGACTCTGGTCCTCGGCCGTGGGCTGCGGGAAGCCCTCGAAGGAATCGAATCCCCAGACGCGTCGACCGACCCCCTCGCGTTTCGCGAGGATGCTCAGCATCACGAAGCTGTCGCCACACCCGACTCCACATTCGACGATGTCTCCCTCGACGTCGCGTATGTGTTGGAGGAACCGCTCGAAGTAGAGGAACCGACTGATGTTCGAGTACGTCATGGGCGGCGCCTGAGGCTGCGGCGTCATGTCAGGAACTGCGGCGGCGCCGGCCTTGGTCGCCGCCGGGCTGAGTGATCGGCGCATCATTCGCTTCGCCTTCCTCAGCGCCTCGAGGCGGGTCAAGCCGAATCCTCTCTGTGTGGTCCCGATGCTTCCCCCACATGCGGACAATAGCTACCTATCGGTGCGAGTCGCCGCGTCGGGCGGCGTTCGGCGGCACGTCGTGGATTCCGCGGTTCGCATCTGATAGAGGAGGATGGCGTCGTGGAGGTCGGGCCGGTCGGCGAGCGTTCGTCGCCGAGATGGAGCAGTTGTGCGAAGGGGACGGGCACGCGCGGACGCATTCCGATCACAGGCGCAGGTGCGATCGACGCCGAGAGGACCGAGGCTTGATGAGGCGTCGTCATGTGTCGAGGGTGTTGCGTGCGGGCAAGCGGCGCCTTTCTCGTGCTCGCTCGCACTCGTCGAGGGTCGAGCACCCCATCTGCGACGACTTGGAGTCGTGGGCGAGCTCCTGGCGCGGGGCCGAGCGTTGGGTGATCGACCCCGCGTTCACGACGACCCGTCCGCTGCCGAAGACGATCGAACCGGAGGTCCATCCAGGCTTCGGTCCCCTCTGTTCGTTCCCCGTGCCCGAACGAGCACTGGTCAAGATCCCCAATGCGAGGATCCGCGGCACGGTCGGATTGGTGATCCTCCCGAGTGGCGAGTTCGCGGGCGAACTCGTGGCGCTGACGCCCGCCGGGCGCCGTTCGATGCTCGGAGCCGAACCCTCCTACCACCGGCCGTTGCCGTCTCAGGCTCGAGAGATGCGAGGCAACTTCTGTCGTGTGCTCGGGCTCGGAGTGGGCAACTACTACCACTGGGGCCACGACGTCATCACCGGGCTGCGGGGTGTTCCGGAGAGGCTGCCTCCCGACACGCGGTTGATCGTTCCCGAGACCATGAAGCCGTTTCAGGTCGAGACCCTCGGCCTCCTGGGGCTCGACGACCATCCCCGAGTTCCGTTCCCAGCGGGAGCGTTCTGGGAGTTGGAGAACCTGTACGTCGTCACGCCGAGGCAGAAGACACAGATCGACAGCAACGAGCCATTGCGCTGGTTCCGTACCGCGGCGATGGGTCGGTATGGCATTCGAGAGGTGAAGCCGGCGCGAAGGCTCTACCTGACCCGGAGGAACGATGGTCATTGGAGAGCCACCAACGAGCACGAGATGGAGAGGTTCCTCGCGGAGCTCGGATTCGAGACCGTGGATCCCGGAGCGCTCAGCTTTCGTGGGCAGATCGAGCTGTTCGGACAGGCCGCGTGCATCGTCGGAACCGGAACCGGTCTCTTCAACATGGTGTTCTCGCCACCCGGTACGAAGGTCCTCCAGTTCCAAGACACCCGGCATATGGTCCATGCGGGGTGGACCGAGGCAGCTGCGATGGGGTTCGACTACCACTACTTTCTCTGCGACAGCGTCCCGAACCCCCGCCGTCCGATCGGCGACATCCACGTGCCCATCGCCAAGCTTCGGGCGTCACTCCGAGAGATGGCCGTCTCTTGATCGAATCGACTGGATTCGGGCGCGGCGACGTATGAGCAGTCGGTTGCGGGCACACGCGTGAGCTCGAGCGAGGCGGGCTGTACCGCGACCGACGTGACGGGGCTGCTGGTCGGATACGGCTCCATCGGGCGCAGGCACCTTGCGAATCTCCACCGTCTCGGCGTCCGGGACTGGGCGGTGGTCCACACCGGCGCCGGAACGCTGCCCTTCGAGCCGCCGTGCCCCGTGCGCAGCTACTCGGACCTGTCCGGCGCCCTGCAGGCGGAGGAACCGGTTTTCGCCGTCATCGCCAATCCGACGGCCCTGCATCTGCCGTCGGCGCTCGCATGCGTCGAGCGGGGTTGCGACCTGCTGCTCGAGAAACCCGTCTCCCACACGGTCGACGGACTCGACAAGCTCCTGCACGAGGTCACGACCCGGGGAAGCAAGGTTCTCGTCGGCTTTCAGTTCCGGTTCGATCCCGGCCTCAGCAGGGTGGGGGAGCTGCTCCGAGAGCGTGCGGTGGGCGTGCCGCTTCACGTTCGGGTCGTCTGGGGGGAGTACCTCCCGGGGTGGCACCCCTGGGAGGACTGGCGAGCGAGCTATGCCGCGAGGCGCGACCTCGGAGGTGGCGTCCACCACACGCTCTCCCATCCACTCGACTATCTCCGTATGCTCTTCGGTGACCCGACCGGTCTCGCCGCATCCCTCGCCGACCACGGGCCGCTCGGCCTGGAAGTCCCCGAGGCGGCCGACATCATGCTCCACTTCCAGGAGGGCGTCTCGGCGCAGGTGCACCTCGACTATTGGGGTCGACCGCCCACTCACCGGGTCGAGATCGTGTGCACGGACGGGACCATCGTGTGGGATCACGTGGTCGGCGAGCTTCGGGTCTGGGACGAGGCGGCCGGCTGGCGGTCGGAGCTGGTTCCCGGAGTCGAAGGTCGCGACGAGCTCTTCCTGTCCGAGGCGCGCCACTTCCTCGACGTGATCGGCGGTCGCGCTCAACCCGCGTGCACCATCGACGACGGGGCCCAGGCGGCCCGGCTCTGCGCCGCGATCGAACGGTCCGCGGCGCGCACCGAGATGGTGTCGACGGGCGGACCATGACCTTCGACGTCGACGAGCGCGTCATCCTCATCACGGGTGGCGGTGGTTTCCTCGCCCTCGAGTTCGCGCGCGCCCTCGGTCGGGCCGGAGCGCGGCCCGTGCTCGCCGACATCGATGTCGCCCGTGCCGACGCGAACGTCACCCGCCTCGGCGCCGAGGGCATTGACGCGCTGTCCCTTGCGACTGACATCACGAACCCCCACCAGACCACGCGTCTGGTCGACACCGTCGTGGAGAAGCTCGGCAGGTTGGACGGTCTGCTCAACGGTGCCGCCATCGATCCCAAGTTCGACCCCGGAAGCGCCGAAGTGGAGACCGGGGGATTCGAGCACTACCCGCTCGAGCAGTGGAACCAGAGCCTCGAGGTGAACCTGACCGGCACGTTCCTGGTCACCCAGGCCGCGGCTCGTCAGTTCCTCGCCCAGGACCGGGGTGTCATCGTCAACGTCGCATCGATCTACGGGATGACGGGGCCCGATCAACGGCTGTACGCGGATGGGGAGGAATTGCCGCCGGTCCGGTTCAAGCCCGTCGACTACTCGGTGACGAAGAGCGCGCTCTACGGCCTTACCCGTTACCTGGCGGCCTACTTCGCCGGCACCGGCATCCGGGTGAACGCGGTCACCTTCGGGGGGATCGACCGCGGACACGATGAGGGTTTCCGGGAGCGATACGCGCGGCGGGTTCCGATGGGAAGGATGGGTGAGCCCACGGAGGTCGGAGGCGTGATGGTCTTCCTCTTCTCCGACGCGGCTTCCTACATGACCGGCAGCAACGTGGTCGTCGATGGTGGGTGGACCGCGTGGTGACCGGGTGTCGAGACTCACGGGTACTCGGTCTCATCCCGGCGCGCGGGGGCTCGAAGTCGCTGCCGCTCAAGAACCTCCGCCTGCTGGCGGGTCGCCCCCTCATCGCGCACAGCATCGAGGCGGCGCATGCCAGCCGCACCATCGATCGCGTGGTCGTCTCGACCGACGACGAGGAGATCGCGGAGACCGCTCGTCGCTACGACGCCGACGTTCCGTTCCTGCGACCGGCACCGCTGGCGGGGGACGACACGCCCGACCTGCCCGTCTTCCGGCACGCCCTCGAGTGGTTCGACGAGCGCGAAGGGTGGCGGCCGGAGATCATCGTGCACGTCCGCCCGACGAGTCCGCTGCGGCGCCCCGAGGACATCGACCGTGCGGTGGGCATGCTCGACGAGCGACCGGAGGCCGATTCCGTGCGCTCGGTCGCAGAACCAATGGAGAACCCCTACAAGATGTGGTCGGTGACGCCCGACGGGTGGTTGGCACCGATCCTGACGAGCGACTTCCGCGAACCATTCAACCTGCCCCGTCAGCAGCTCCCCGACGTCTACTGGCAGACCGGGGCAATCGACGCAACCAGGCGCCGAACGATCATGGACATGAACTCGATGACCGGCGAACGGATCGCCCCGCTGATCGTCGACGCTCTGGGCACGGTCGACATCGACACTCAGGCGAGTCTCGATCTTGTCGACTGGATGATCGGAACCGGACGGGTGCCGTGGCTTGCACGCGCGGCGACGGGGGCATCGACCGCGGCGCGGCTGTCTCGTCGCCCGAAGCTCCTCGTGCTCGACTTCGACGGAGTCCTGACCGACAACCGGGTCTGGGTGAACGAAGCCGGGGACGAGACGGTGGTCTTCGACCGAGGCGACGGAATGGGAATCCGCCTGTTGCGCGAGGCCGGCGTGGGCGTGCTCGTGCTGTCGACCGAGGAGAACCCGATCGTCGCGGCGCGGTGCCGAAAGCTCCGTATTCCGTTCCAACAGGGCCTCGCCGACAAGCAGGCGGCCCTGCTGCAATGGGTCGGCGGGCACGAGATCGACCTCGCGGACGTCGCCTACGTCGGGAACGACCTGAACGACCTCGGTTGCCTTCAGATCGTAGGGCTGGCGGTCGCGGTACAGAACTCCCATCCCGAGGTTCTCGCGCAAGCGCACATCACCTTGACCCGACCGGGCGGGAGCGGAGCTGTCCGCGAGATCTGTGACCTGATCCGATCCTACGGCGAATGAGTCGGGAATCCGCCCGCCCGATGTCACTCAGAGAACTCGTCGCACGCGCCCGGCAGAAGCTGGTCGGCCCCGAGGCAGCCACGCTGCGCGAAGACCAGCGCAGGCTGCACGAGCAACAGCAAGCCCTCCGCGTCGCAATCGGCACACTCATGGCTCGCGAGATCGCGGGTGCTGCGTCGTCCTGCAACGAAGCTGAGTTCAGGTCGTTCTCGCAGTTCGGCGAGGACGGCATCATCGAGTACCTGATCCAACGTTGCGACATCTCGCCCTGCACGTTCGTCGAGATCGGAGTGGAAACCTACGCCGAGGCCAACACGAGATTCCTCGCCGAGCACCGACTCTGGCGGGGACTGATCGTCGACCAGAACCCTCGCCTCTCTCGCGATCTCGGTCGGACCAGGCTCGACTGGCGATCGCAGGTCAAGGCGGCATCCGCGTTCGTCACGCGCGCGAACGTCCAGCAGACGGTCGGACCGTTCGTCGGCACCGATGGCCTTGGTTTGCTGTCGGTCGACATCGATGGCGTCGACTACTGGATCCTCGAGCAGCTGGTCGGTCTCGGTCCCGCGATGATCGTCGCGGAGTACAACGCCCTCTTCGGCGACGCTGCGTCGGTTTCGATCCCTTACGACGCTGGCTTCGACCGTCGTCGCCCCGAGTATCACAACGTCTACTACGGGGCCAGTCTGGCCGCGTTCGAGCACCTCCTCTCCGCGCAGGGCTATGCATTGGCCGCGTGTGTCACGGCGGGCAACAACGCCTTCTTCGTACGCTCCGACCGTCTGGGCGACGTGCCGGTGCAGACGGTTGCGGACGCGTACCGCCCGCGTCGTTTCGTCGAGCACAGGGCTGTTGACGGGACGCTGACGGGCATCACTGAGAGAAGGCGTCAGCTCCAAGACGTCGAGCGCCTGCCCCTGATCGATGTCACCGACGGTCGCGCGCTGACCGTCGGCGACATCCTCTCCGGCTGAGCGCTCGTGTCCCTCGGGGGATCTCGCGGGCTCCGACGACGCAGCGCGCGTGACGAGAACCTGCGCGATCCGGAGGGGAAGGTCATCGCTATCATCCGCCCTCACGGCGGTCGGCACGGGGCTGGCAGTCGGAACGGAGCACCGCGAACCTACGATCGGCGCAACGGCCGTAAGCGTTCGAGCCCGAGGGCGGGGGACGGTCGCGCCTTCGAGTCGCGCTCCGCTGTTCGAAGGGTTCGACGACGGGAGGGTCCATGGCGGTGGCTGGCTGCCGGATGATCGACCTGCCAAGGATCACCGACCCCCGAGGCAACCTGACCTTCATCGAGCAGACGATGCACGTGCCGTTCGAGATACGGCGCGTCTACTACCTGTATGACGTGCCCGGCGGGGAGAGCCGCGGAGGGCATGCGCACAAGACCAACGAAGCCTTCATCGTATCGGCGTCCGGCAGCTTCGACGTCGTGGTTCGCGACGGCCTCGAAGAGCGACGCTTCTTTCTCAACCGCCCCTACTACGGCCTGTACATCCCGGCGATGACATGGCGGGAGTTGGAGAACTTCTCCTCAGGCTCGGTCTGCCTCGTGCTCGCGTCGCAGGTGTACGACGCCGACGACTACTACCGCGACTATGACCAATTCGTCGTCGCCGGCGGCCACGAGCAATGAGAGTTCCGTTCTTCGATCTTGCCGCCGCACATTCGGAGCTCGACCCCGAGATCCAGTCGGCAATAGCTGACGTGCACCGAAGTAATCGGTTCGTCTTGGGCGAGCAGCTCTCGGAGTTCGAAGTCGAGTTCGCACGGTACGTCGGTGCGCGGCACTGCGTAGGGGTGGGGAACGGTCTCGACGCGCTCACGCTTGCACTGCGCGCCTCTGAGCTCCAGCCCGGAGACGAGGTGCTCGTGCCGACCAACACCTTCATCGCCACCTGGCTCGCAGTGGTCCACGCGGGAGGCGTGCCCGTCGGCGTAGAGCCCGATCGCACGAGCTACAACATGGATCCAGTCGACGCCGAGCGCAGGGTCAGCAGCCGCACGCGATTCATCGTGCCGGTCCACCTGTACGGTCAACCTGCCGACCTCGGACCGTTACGGGCGCTCGCGGCGCGCACGGGGTGCCTCGTGGTCGAGGATGCTGCTCAAGCGCACGGTGCGGAGTACCGGGGGAGCCGCGTCGGCTCGGGTACCGCGGTCGCGTGGAGCTTCTATCCCGGCAAGAACCTCGGCGCACTCGGTGACGCCGGCGCGGTGACCACGGACGTCGACGACGTGGCGGAGAGGCTCAGGCGCCTCCGCAATTACGGGTCTGACACGAAGTACGTCCACGACCTGCCGGGGGTCAACTCTCGGCTCGACGAGTTGCAGGCGGCGGTTCTCCGCGTCAAGTTGCGCTACCTCGACGAGTGGAACGAGCGCCGCGCCCAGGTGTGCGATTGGTACGGCGCGGCGCTTGCGGATTCCGGGGTATTGCTTCCTTCGGTGATGGAGAGCACCCGTCCCGTCTGGCACCTCTACGTCGTTCGAACGGCCGACCGTGACGGATTGCGTGACCACCTCGCGGCGCGTGGCGTCGAGACCCAGATCCATTACCCCATCGCGCCGCACCGGCAGCGCGCGTTTCGTCAGTACCGTGCTTCGAAGTTCCCCATCGCCGACGACCTGGCCGCGTCCGTGCTCAGCCTTCCGATGGGTCCTCACATGGATGCGGACGACGTCGCCTACGTCGCCGGCGGAATCCGGGAGCATGCGAGCAAGGCGCCCAGGCCCAAAGGGTGAGTGCGCCGGGTGACGGTGTTCTCATCGGGCTGGGTGTAGGGCGGCCGCTGCGGGCGCGTGACATGACGATCTGCGGAATCCTCCCCGGTGCGTTGCGTCGGCGTGATCTCACATACGATGGCCCGGCGTGAGCACGACGTACGGCGGATTCCGACCCTACGCCAACGCTGCTCCCGTGTGCGGGCCCCGATGACGAGCTCGAGAGAGATCTGAGCGCGCGGCACATGATCGTCTCCCACAGCCGGAAGTTCGTCTTCATTCACGTGCCGAAGGCGGCAGGCAGCAGCCTGACCTTCGCCCTCGCGAGCATCGCCGGAGACGACGCGATCGTCACCCCATTGGAGGATCGCGTCGAGGGCTTTCATGCCAGGAACTTCTCGGGGACATTCAATCCGCTGCCGGAGCTCGCGTTTCGCCCGCGGCTCGCGGGGGAGACGCTGGCGCAGCTCAAACGAAAGCAGGCGTTCTACAGCCACATGCCGTGGTGGCGTATCCGCAATCGGATCGGCCGCGCCGCATGGAGGTCGTACTTCAAGTTCTGCTTCGAACGAGATCCGTGGGAGCGGATCACGTCGATGTACTTCTATTTGCAACAACAACACGGCCTGAAGTCCCGACCAGGCGAGCCGTCCTTCGATCGCTGGCTCGAGGCTCTCATGCGAAAGCAACCCGAATTCGTCAGTCCCCGGATGCTCTACTCGGACAGTCGGGGGAACATCCAGGTCGACTTCGTGGGGCGGTACGAGTCGTTGCGACCTCATCTCGCGAAGGTTCTGCAGGAACTGGGCATCTCGGAATCAGAGGGAGCCGCAGTCATCGATTCATTGCCGACGCTCAAGTCGCAATACCGTCGCGGCCAGAGCATTCCGATCACCGAACAGTCGCGGACGCTGCTTCGCACAGTGTTCGATTGGGATCGCGTGGTGGGATATCCGGACGATCCTGACGCCGCGCCCGTGCCCCGCGGTGGCGTCTAGGTCGCTATGGACTTCGAGCGCACCTCGCCCGCCCGGCGGGCTGCGCCGACTGGTTTGCGACCACTGAAACTGCGACGGAAGGTGCGGCGAGCGCTCGGGAAGGCTCGGCATGCCTACCGTGGCCGGGGAAGGCCGCGGGCGCACTACTTGCACGTGGGGAAGACGGCGGGGACGGCCCTGAAGATGGCACTGCGGCCGGTCGCGACCGCCGGGCCGTACCGACTCGATCTTCATGGACACCAGTTCACGCTGGCTCAGGTCCCCGCCGGAGAGAGGTTCTTCTTCGCGACACGTGATCCCATGGCGAGATTCGTCAGCGGCTTCTATAGCCGCCAGCGCCGAGGCGAGCCGCCGTTCGTGTGGAGCGCCGGCGAGGTCCTGGCGTTCCAGGAGTTCCGGACCGCCAATGAGCTGGCCGAGCAGATCGACAGCAACCCGAGCGCTCGCGCGGCGATGAGAGCGATCGTGCACGTTCAGTCGCCGTATTCCGCTTGGTTCGGCACGCCCGACGACTTCCTCGCACGATTGGACGATCTCTTGTTCATCCTCCGCCTGGAGCGCATGGCTGACGACTTCCCGCGCTTGTTGGTGCGGCTCGGCCTGGAAGGCCGAACTGCGCTCCCGGTCGGCGCCGTCGGGTCGCACCGCGGCGATCCCGGGGTCGACCGAACCCTGTCGGCGCGTGCCGTCGCGAATCTTCGCGCGTGGTACGACGACGATTACAGGTTCGTCGAGCTCTGTGAATCCATCGCTGCCGACCTGTGACGCGGTTCCGACGCGACTGAACGAAGCAAATGATCGCAGACCTCCGGCAATGCCCGGCGTGATATACCGTCCCGCGTGTTTCAGCCGACGGGTCTTCGAAAGCTCGCGCCCGGCAATGTTTCGAAGATGCTCAAGCGATCGCGTGCGGGTCGGTATCTGAGCCGCTATCGGGATCACTTCCGCGTTTCGCGCCTGCGCACGCGTGTCCAACCACCGATCGTCGAGTCGGTGAGTGCATGGGCTGAAGGACGACCCGCGGTCGAATGCGAGCTGATCCGGCCCGCCGAAACCGTCTACCGCAGAGCACCTCGAACGATCGAATCATCTGTTGACGAGAGATTCCTCGAGGGCGCAGGCGCCGAGTACACCATCCCCGACAAATATCTGGCGCGCATTCCGCGCGCCCGCTTGATTGGCAAGACGGGCTTGGTGGTTTTGCCCGATGGCGCGTTCGCCAGCGAAGTGACGTTTACGAGAGATCATCTCGTTCAGCAGCCCGCCTATTCGACGCCACTGCCGAGAAAGGTACGTCGGAAACCCGGACGCTACTTCTCGCTGTTCTCACTGTGGGCACACCGGTACAACTATTACCATTGGATCCACGATGCAATGCTGCGTTTGCACCTGATCCTTCCCCGACTACCTGATGACATCCAGTTCATCGTTCCACCAGGTCTGCGAAGCTTCCAACTGGAGTCGCTCGCCCTGCTCGGGATCTCACCCCGCCAACTGTGCAGTTTCTCGGGCCGGGAGCTCTGGGAACTCGAAACGCTCTATTTCGCCCCGCCCACCACTCGGTCCGGCTCGAATTCACCCGCCGCGCTCCAATGGTTTCGAGAGGTCGCATGGTCCGAGCTCGGCTTGACACCGGGGGCCGGCACGCGCCGCATCTACATCAGTCGTCGACGCACGAAATATCGCCGTATCGTGAACGAGCCCGAGGTCGAGCGTGTCGTACGCGACTTCGGCTTCGAGACGCATTGCTTCGAAGACCTCTCCTTTCACGAGCAGATCACACTGATGAGTCAAGCCGAAGCGGTCGCTTCGTCGAGCGGGGCCGCGCTGACGAACATCCTCTTTGCGCCGCCGGGAGCGAAGATCCTCGTGATGGTCGAACCCGTTCAGATCAGTTGGTTCTTTTGGACCATGTCCGAAGCCGCGGGGCACGAGTACTGGTACGCGTTGGGTGAGACCGTCCCCCATCTCTCGCCTCCCCACGATGCTGATCTGCTCGTCCCGCCCGAGAAGGTCGGCCGAACGCTGGAAGCCATGCTCGAGATGTCACCCGGGTGACGGCGTCCCCCGGCGGCTGCGCAGCCCGCGCCGGTGGTCAGTTGCCGGTCAGGTCTCGGTGTCCGACGGACGGATCTCCCACCCGAACGGGACCATGAAGTTCCCGTCACGAGCGGCGAATCGATATCCGGTGCCCAGAACGTCGGAAGGGATGACGGTGAACTCGGCGGCGCGGTGCACGCTGTCGACGATGACGGACGTCTCACCGTGGGCCGGCTTGCCGTGGACCTGCACATCGAGGTGGTACTCCCCGGGCGTCAACGGCAGTGATGGGATGTCGAGCACGATCGTCTCGTCCCTTTGCCGCGCGTGCGCTGCTTGGAGCGGCATCATGCGGGAGCTCATGCGAAACAGGACATCGTGCAAACTCGAACCGACCGTGACCTGCGCCATGGCCTTGGGCAATGTGTCGAGACCCTCGACCGCGATCTCGACCAGGAGTCGCTCGCCCATGCGGATGGTGTCGGACGGGACACTGCCGCCCGGCCGGAGCTCGAGTCGTTTGAACACCTTCTCGTAGCCGGCTTCCGAACGGTCGGCGGCGGCAAGATCGAACCGTCCGGGCGCGTGTCCACGCTTGCCCTGGGGAGACAGGTTCAGGTACCGGGAAAGCGCCTCTTCGGTGGCACCGTCGAAGGTCAGTCGGCCGTCAACGAGCAACAAGGTGCGCGGGCAAAGGTGTTCGACGGTGACGAGGTTGTGGCTCACGTACAGGACCGTGCGGCCTTCGTCGGCGGCGATGGACCGCATCTTCTCGAGGCATTTCAGTTGGAAGCTGGAGTCGCCGACCGACAGCACCTCGTCGATGATCAGGATCTCCGGATCGAGGTGAGCGGCAACCGCGAACGCCAGCCGGACCCGCATGCCGCTGCTGTAACGCTTCACGGGAGTGTCGAGGAACTTTGGGACCTCGGCGAAATCGACGATCTCGTCGAGTCGACGATCGATCTCGCGTTTCGACATGCCGAGGATCGTCCCGTTGAGGAATACGTTCTCCATCCCCGTGAGCTCCGGATGGAATCCCACCCCGACCTCGAGCAAGGACCCGACGCTTCCCGCCATGTCGATGTGCCCGCCCGACGGTCGCGTGATGCGGCTGAGGATCTTGAGCATTGTGCTCTTCCCAGCTCCGTTCTTGCCGATCATGCCCACGACTTCTCCGTGGGCAACGTCGAACGTCACGTCGTCGAGAGCATGAAAGCGCTCGCGCTTGGCCCCGCTGCCACGGATCGGGTGACGAAGTCGTCCCCCGATGATCGTTGCGAACGAGCTCGTCCGCCCGCTCAGCCCGAGGTCGTATTCCTTCGAGATGTGAGCGACGCGGATCGCAGGCTCAGATGACATCGGCGAAGCTCGACTCGAGCCGAGCGAAGAGCGACAACCCTGCTGCCAGCGCGCCCAATGTCAGCGCAACCGTGTACGCGATCGCCCAACCGGTCAGGCTTGCACTGCCGAGCAGCGACCATCGACAGCCCTCGACGATGGTTGTGAGGGGATTGAGCAGATAGAAGGTGCGCAGGTTATCGGGAACGGCATCGACCGCGTAGGCGACGGGACTCACGAACAGGAACAATTGGATGAAGACCGGCGTCAGGTAGTTGACGTCGCGGTACGAGACCGCAATGGCCGCCAGGACGAGGGCGATGCCCATCGCGAGCACCATCCCGAGCAGCAGCCAGACGGGGAGGAGCAGCATCTGGAGCGAAAAGCCGATGCCGTAGATCAGGAGAAGGACGAGCATGACGACGAAGCTGATCAGGGTGTTGAGCAGCGTCGACGCGATCGTCGAGAGGGGAAGGACCAGCCGCGGGAAGTAGATCTTGGTGATCAGTGACGCGTTGTTGGTCAGACTCGACGACGCGGTCGTCAAGGTGGTCGAGAAGAGGTTCCAGCCGAGCAGCCCTGCATAGGAGAACGCGAAGTACTGAACGCCGTCGCTTGGCAGTCCGGCGATCTCGCCGAACACCAGACTGAAGAGGCCTGCCGACACGAGAGGCCCGGCGAAGATCCAGATGCTGCCACCCGCGGTCTGGCGGTACTTGACGGTGATGTTTCGCCGGCTCAGCAGCACGATGAGCTGCTTCGCTCGAAGGAGCGACCGGAGGTCGGGGAACCATCGAATGCGACTGTCGATGTGGACCCGTTGCCCCGCCGGGACGAACAGGTCCTGCGCTGACGTCGAACTCATCGGTCAGAAACTACTGCTCGCGCCCGCGCGGCCCGAAACACCCGCTCGCTGCGACGGGCATCGTGCGGATCCCCCGGAGATCGGCTGGAGGGCGGCGGCCTCGGGGTTTGCTCGACGTGGGACAACGATCGGGCACGTTAGGGTCGCCGGGTGCCGGACCTCCGCACCGCTCCCCAGACGCTCACCGGGCGGCCGCGCCCGCCGGCCCTGAGTCGGGCCCAGCGCGCGTGGTGCAAGTCGCTGGCTCTCGCCGAGGCGACGCGCGTCGTGGCTGCAGGACGCGCCCTGGGGTCTCGACGACCCGGTTCCCTCCGCTCCGCCGAGTACCCGAAGGTCTTCGTCGTCGGCTGCCCGCGGTCGGGGACGACGTGGGTGGACGACATCCTCAAGCATCACCCACGCGTCGTCGGCGGGCGCGAGTCCCATATGTATCCCACGATCAGTGGCACCATCGGGGCGCGGGGGCGGTTGAGCATCGGGTCCTGGGCGCGGCTCTTCTACGGCATCGAACGCGGATCGCGGCTGAGCCGCGAGGTGGGTGCCCACCAGTACGTCGACCGGCGGACGCTCTCGCGGCTGGGCCGCGCCGTCCTCGTCGACGTCGCGACCGACGAGGAAGCGACCGATCGCCTGGTCCGCGCCGTTTTCGACGAGTACTTCTTGTCGGCGGGCGGGACCCCTGACCATGTCTTCGTGGAAAAAACCCCGACGCACGTCTTCTACGCCGAGCGACTCCTTTCGACGTTCCCCGAAGCCCACGTCATCGAGGTCGTCCGTGACGGCCGCGACGTCTGCGTCTCGATGCAGCTGCGCGGCAGGTCCTTCGCGACGTGGCCCACCGCGCGCGAGGGCCAGATCGGCTTGTGGCTCCGCTCGGTGCAGCGCGGCCTGGCGTTGCGGGGCGACGCGAACCTCCGGGACCGCGTGACCCTGGTTCGCTACGAGGACCTCAAGCGCGATGCGGCCGCCGAGAGCGAGCGACTCTTCACCGCTGTGGGCCTCGACACCTCGCCCGACGTCGTCGCCAGGGCGGTAGCGTCCACCGACATTCGTCGCTACCCCACCGGGCCGGGCGAGTTCCGGCATCGAGGTGAGGTCGGTACCTGGGCCGAGTACTTCAGCGGCGAGGACGATCGCCTGTTCCGGGCCATGGTCGGCGACCTCTTCGCGGAGGCCGGTTACACCTACGACTGACCGGCGCCTCGGTCACGTTGCCGCAGCGAGGAGGGCGAGACCACGCCCGGCGATGACATATTCCCGGCCGCACTCGCAGCGCAGATCTTCGGCGAGCCGCCGCCCGCACGCGCACATCCAGCCAATGCGTCGAGCGGGGTTACCGACGACGAGTGAGTGGGGGGCCACGTCGTCGACCACGACGGCGCCAGCAGCGACGAATGCGCAGGTACCGATGGTCGAGCCGCACACGATGGTGGCGTTGGCGCCGATTGTCGCACCCTGCTCGACGCGCGTCGGCAAGAACTCCTCCGGCGGCACCTTGAATGCGGCTCGTGGCCTGATGTCGTTGGTGAACACCACGCCCGGTCCCAGGAACACGTCGTTGCCGATGGTGACACGGTCGAAGATCATCACGCCGTTCTTCACCGTCACGTTGTCGCCGACGATCGCGCCCGTTTCGACGTAGACGTGGTCGCAGAGGTTGCAGTCGCTCCCGACCACGGCTCCGGGAAGCACGTGCGCGAACGCCCACACGCGAGTGCCTGACCCCACGGCATCGCTCTCGCAGAGCGCTGCGGGGTGCACGAACACCGACGGGTTTGCCACTCGGGAATCCTAGGCCTTCCGCTCTACGAGTCGACCTTGCACGTCGAACGCATCACACGCGAGGTGGCCTCGAGGTAGGCCGGTCCCCAGCGTACGCACGGCTCGAGGTGGTTCCCCTCGCCCCACTCGTTCCACGCGTTCAGGAAGACCAGGTTCTCCTCGGCACCGAACGGCTCGAACGCCTCGACCACGGCGCGCAGCCAGCGCTCGTACTCGCGAGGGCTCGAATCGCGCAGCACGACGCCGTTCCTCCGGCGTCGAGGTGAGTTGTCCCAACCGGGCACGACGCACGGGAAGCGCTTGTAGGAGACAGGATCCCGCTCGAGCATGCCATCGACGACGGCGTGGTAGTCGAAGATGCGGTGCCACCGGTACGCGGATCTCGAGCCGTACAGGCGCCGAATCGCCCGCACGGGCGCGCGGCGCTGGAGCGGTCGACCCAGGTTCGCCCAATCCGGCTGGAACTCGACGCCGGCGTCGAAGCCGAGCTCGATCGGGTCACCGCGGTTGCCTTCGGTGTCGACGCGGCAGAGGTACAGCTCCCCGATGCCGGCGGCGGCGGCCTCCTCCCTCCAGACGTCGGTCGTCCGGTTCGCGTCCGGCAGCCGGTTCGCCCGGTAGACGAGGAACACCGGCTTGCCGTCGACCCTGACGTAGCGACGATCGGCGAACGCGGCGACCAGCGAGCGGATGTGGCGGCGGTCGTCTTCCTCCGAGTACTCCTGGACGAGGAGGCGCTCACCGCTGCTCCCGTCCCAGGCCCGCGTCCAGTCCTCGTTCGCCCAGCACAGGCAGAACGGGAAGTCGGGCTCGCCCGACTCGAGGACTTCCCGGAACGGGCGGTCGAGCACCCGGCGCCCCGCGAACCAGTAGTGGTAGTAGCAGAACCCGGCGATGCCGTGGTCACGTGCGAGCCGGGCCTGGGCGGCGCGGGTCTCGGGGAGCCGCAGGTCGTAGAAGCCGAGATCGGCGGGAACGTGGGGCTGGTGGTGGCCGCGGAACAGCGGGCGGGCCTTGGCGACGCTCCGCCACTCCGTGAACCCGGTTCCCCACCATTCGTCGTTCTCGGCGGTCGGGTGGAATTGGGGGAGGTAGAAGGCGAGCGCCCTCAGGCCGGCCGCGCTCATCGGGGCCCTCTGTACCCGATCACGGATCGATCAAGACACGAGCTCGGCGGTGCCCGCCCGCGCACGCGCGTTGACCCGGCGAACGGCTTCGAGGCGCGCGCGGCCGTCAGTGAGGTCGGGTTCCAGGTAGTTGCCTTCCGCCCACTCGTTCCACGCGCTGATGAACACCAGCCGCTCCTCGAAAGGCAGGGCGGCGACGCCGTCGACGACCTCCGCCAGGCCCTCCTCGAACTGCCGAACCCCGGAGTCGAGGAGGATCACGCCGTCCCTGCCTCGGCGGGGCGTGTTGTCGAAGCCGACGGCGATCGTGGGGTGATACGGGTGACTCCATCGCCGGCGGCGCTTGCGCATCTGGTCTCGCAGGAACCCGTATTCGTAGAGGCGCAGCGAGGGACTGGCCACCCCGAGGCGCGCGTTGCGCCACAGCCTCGACGGTCGCGGCCCACGCGTGAGGTATTGGGGCAACAGGTTGTGCTGTGGTTCCCAGCTGACGGTTCCGTCGAACCCCATCGGCCGGACGTCGCGGCCGAAGGAGAACGCGTCCATTCCGAGCAGATACGGCTCGGCGAGCCCGCCTCGGCTGCACTCCTCCCGAATCGTGTCGGCCGTGCGTGCGGGCTCGGGGAGATGGGTGGGCCGATACACCAGGAAGAGCGGCCGTCCGGCGATCGTCACGTAGCGGTCATCGGCGAACGCGCGCAGGAGCGCCCGCGCGTGGTGGACGTCATCCTGCGGTGAGTAGGGCTGCGCCTGCAGCACCCTCCCGGCGCTGAACCAGTCGTTCGTCCAGTCTTCGTTGGCCCACGCGAGACAGAACGGAAAGTCGGGTTCACCGGAGGCGAGCACTTCGTCGAAGGGACGCTCGAGCAGCCGTTTGCCGCCGAACCAGTAGTGCCAGTAGCAGAATGCCTCGATCCCGTGATCTCGCGCGAGCGTCGCCTGCGCGGCGCGTGTCTCGGGGACGCGAAGGTCGTAGAAGCCCAGGTCTGCGGGTACTCGAGGCTGGCGGTGGCCACGGAAGAGTGGTCTCGCCTGCGCCACGTTCGTCCACTCGGTGAAGCCCTTGCCCCACCAGGCATCGTTCTCCGGGATGGGATGGAACTGAGGGAGGTACAGGGCGATCAGTCGAGCTCGAGTGGCGTTGGCATCCATCGGTCGATCGCATCGTCCGTCGGTCGGGGTGATCAGCGGTGCCGCGCGCACCGCGCTGCGACCTGGTGCCCAAGTCGAGCATCGGGCCGGCAAGGGTCAGGCGCGAGGCCGCGAGCCCGTCTGCTCTATCTTGAGGAGCCTCGTGAGACTCTATCTCGACCCCGATGTGCTGGCGCGTGCGGCCGCGGAGCAGCGCGAGACCTATGCGCAGGCCCAGCCGTTCCCGCACGCCGTGCTCGACGACCTGTTGCCCGAGGAGGCCCTCGACCTCGCGCTCGAGGCGTTCCCGAATGCGGAAAGCAACATCTGGAAGGAGTACCAGAACTACTACGAGGTCAAGCTCGAGGCTCAGGGAGAGGAGCGACTCGGCGACGATCTTTCGCTCCTGCTCTACCAGTTCAACTCGGCGCCCTTCCTCCGGTTCCTCGAGGATCTCACCGGGATCAAGGGGCTGCTCCCGGACCCCTACTTCACCGGCGGAGGTCTGCACCAGGTCGCGCGCGGAGGGAAGCTCGGCATCCACGCCGACTTCAGCCGGCACGGGCAGCTGCCGCTCCACCGACGACTGAACGTCCTCATCTATCTCAACCGCGATTGGAGAGAGGAGTACGGGGGCGACCTGGAACTGTGGGACGCGGATCGGACCCGGTGCTGCAGGAAGATCGCTCCGCTCCTCAACCGCATGGTGGTCTTCAACGTCACCGACTGGTCGTTCCACGGCCATCCCGAGCCGCTGACGTGCCCGGACGGCATGTCCCGAAAGTCGATCGCGCTCTACTACTTCACCGTGGACCGACCCGAGGGCGAGACCATGGAGGACAAGAACGCGACGTTGTTTTTTCCGCGACCAGGGGAGAGCGTCCCCAAGGGCGTCGAGCCCGGACGGGAGGGCCGGCACACGGGGCTCAAGCGCGACCGGTTCGAGCGCCGGGGAACGACACGGGCGAGAAGGATCGCGACGCGGCTCACACCTCCGATCCTTCTCGACGCCCTCCGCCGCGTGCGCAACCGGCCATAGGCATCGAGCTCAGGTCATGGAGCTGCTGCTCGGTCTCCCTCGCCGAGGTTCCACGGAGGCCGCGGCTGCCACGGGCGCCACGTCCCGAGCGTCCGTTGCACGTCGCCGAACGCATCGAAGCCGCGTTCCCGCAGCCGGCCCTCGAGGACGTCCGTTTCGCGGGTCTTCGGATAACCGCCGCCGATGGGCACGAGGTGGTGGGCGGCCACGGTGTCGATGATCCCGAGTCGCGCCCCCTTGCCGGCGAGGTCGTGCCACTCCAGTTCGACGCCCCATCCCATCTCGTGGTCGGGAGCGAACGGCAACACCTGCGTGATCCAGGGTCGGCGGACGGCGAACGCCGGCCCGCTCTCCACGAACGACGTTTGCCGCGCGATCGCCAACGGCCGGCGCACGTTGATGTCGAACGAGTGGTGGCTGCGAGCGCTGTGGGCCGGCTGGACGAGGTCGAGCCCGGCCTGTTGCGCCACAGAGAGGAGGAGGCCGACCGAACCGTGGGGGAGTCGCACGTCGTCATCGACGACGACGGTCCACTCGTAGTGCTCGAGGTCGGCCGCCCCGATCAGCACGTTGAGCAATGGGAAGCGACCCCCGGCGCCGACGCCCACCGTCGGGGCCGCCAGCGACGGCGAGGCGTGGTCGAGCGCCCAGAGGCGCACATCCCACCCGCGGTCGAGGGCCTCGGTCACCACCGGCTCGAGGATGGTGGCGTTGCGCTCCCGATACACCGACACGAGCAGGACCGGCCCGCTCGGGTTCGTGCCGAGCTCGGGCCGTCGGAGCCGGGCCAGCGCCCAGGCGAGCCGGGCGACGGGCCACCCCAGCAGCGCACGGGGGTAGGCGAGCAGCCGCCGGCCGTACTTCCGGATCCGCCGGCGCGTCAGCGTCCACCGTGAGACCCCACTCGACACGGGGCCACGGGCACGCCGGGCACTCCACGACTGGAGCGCGGTCGTGCGGCGCACCGCGTCGAGGGCGTGCGGGCCGGCGACCGCGGCGGCGGCGTACGCCCACACTCGCGGCTGACGGGGGTCGCGAACGAGCGCCCGGATCGACCACCGCACCGCTGGGCCCCAGTTGCCGATCTTCAGGTGGTAGAAGGCGAGGATCGACATGTAGCGGGCGTGGCCGTCGCGATGGTGCGCGAACGCCTCGGGGTGCTTCGCCAACGTGCGTTCCATGTCGGCGGGGATCGCCCCGCCCCGTCCCGACACGCGGGGCTCGCCGTGGTCGGTCATCCGGTACAGCGGTTTCGCCACCGCGACGATCGATGCCTTGCGGTTCAGGCGGAGACCCAGATCGTCGTGCTGGAACACGTCGAGATCGACGTCGAAGCCATCGATCTCGCGCATCACCTCGGTCGGCGCGACAAGAGTGTTGCAGGTCCGGCCGTACGCCCCCCGCCGTTCGAGGAAGAAGTGCTCGCCACGCGTGAGTGTGGCGGGTACGAGCGTCGCGACCTCCCGCCCGTCGACGTCTCGCACGGTCACGGCCGACATGACCGCGACCGGCGCGGGGACGTCGGCAGCGTCGGCGGCGTCGAGTGACTGCCGGAGCATCTCGGGCGCGAGCTCGTCGTCGTCGTCGAGAAACGTGATCCACTGGCCCCGCGCCACTTCCAGCCCCGTGTTGCGCGCCGCGGACGGGCCGCCGGCACGGTCGCGACGGAGCAACCGGACGCGCTCATCGGCGATGTCTGCCTCGTACGGTGGGCGGGACCCGTCATCGACGACGAGCACCTCGAGGTCTCCGGTGGTCTGCGCGAGCGCGCTCGCGATCGCGCGCGACACCAGCTCGGGGCGGTTGTGCGTGGTGATCACGATCGAGACCAGGGGATCGTTGTTCATCCGGCGAGAGAGGGTACCGGTGGCCGACCGTGCTCACTCGTACGGCGGCGACGCGGCGGGCTCGACCGTGCGGCCCATACGGTTCGTCCACGCGTCACGACAAGCGGCGAGGTTGAGGCGGAGGTGCTGCAGGGCGGCTCGGGGTTGCACCGGGAGGTTCGCGAGCGGCTTGGCGACGCCGGTGGCGATCGTGACCCGCAGCGCAGCACGAAATTGCCGGATCTCCCGCAGAATCCAGACGAGGTTGCGAAGGCTGTAGTAGCGGCGCCACGTGGGTTCGGCGAGCGTGCGCGCCGGCTCGAGACGCATCCCGAGACGACCGCTGCGGGCGCGGCCCTCGCACCAGGTGGGCCCGTGGCCGTACAGCGAGTATCCGGCGTCGCGCAAGCGCAGGCCGAGCTCGAGCTCCTCGAGCCCGAAGAACAGCTCCGACCGGGGAGGACCGACCGAGCGCAGCGCGCGCACCGCATACAGCGGGCACTGGTTCCCGGCAATGCAGTCGACTGGCACCGCGCCGTGGAGCTCGTCGTCGGGCACGCGCAAGATCCTTCCCCGGCGCCGGTCGAACCTGGTCCCGGTGAGGCCGACCCCGCCCGTGACCGGATCACGGGCACGCGACTCGGCCGCGAAGTCGGTGAGCATCGCAATGGCGCCGGGCTCGGGAAGCGGATCGTCGTCGTCGAGTGTCATGACCCAGTCGTCGTCTCCCGCATGGGTCAGCACGTGGCGTATCCCGACTGCGATGCCACCCGCGGGGCCGAGGTTCTCGGGCGCGGCCACGTATTCGGCGCCCGGAACGACACCACGAACGGCGCGTTCGTTGTCGGTGCTCGGGCTGTTGTCCACGACGACGAAATGATCGAAACGGCGCGTCTGTGATGCCACCGCCGTCAGCGAAGCGACGAGGGGCTGCCGGCGCCGGTACGTCACGAGGACGCCGTGTACCGCACAGTCTTCGCCTGCATCCGCCACCGGTCGCTTTCCACCGTCCGTGCTCAGGCGTGCAACTCCCTCGCCATGGGGCTCCACCTCGTCGGGGACATGACGATCCGGCACTCCGGGCCGGACTCGGGGCCGGCGGGCGGAGGCCGGACGTGCCTACCAAGCGTAGACGGACCCCTGGTATAGGCTCGCCGGGATGCCTGTGGACCCGGAGCCCCGGACTCTTGAGCTGCGCGACTACCTCCGGGTCATCCGGCGGTTCAAGTGGACGATCGCGGTCACGGTCGCCCTGAGTGTCGGCGCCGCCCTCGCCCTGTCGTTCCGGGAGACCCCGAAGTACGCAGCGAGCGCGCGGTTGGTCATCACGCCGCAGCTCGCGGAGACGCTGCTCAATCCCACTGTGAACAACGGCAACGGTGGCGGCGGCCCGCAGAACGCCGCCCGCGTGATCGCCACCGAGATCCAGATCATGAGCAGCCCTCCGGTCGTCCAGGCTGTCACCGAGGAGCTCGGTTACTCGCCGACGGGTGTCGACTTCTCGTCGGTCCCCGACACCGACATCATCGCCATCACGGCGACGAACACCGATCCGGACAAGGCTGCCGCGACCGCCAACGTCTACGCCGAGACCTACATCGACCAGAGCCGAGAGCGGGACGTCTCCGAAGCGCGCGCCGCCATCGAGCAGGTGCAGGGCGAGGTCCTCCGGATCACTGAAGAGCTCGCCCCCATCGAGGCCGACCTGGCCGAGAACCCGCCGGCGCCACCGCCGGAGGGGCAACGGGCGCCGACCGACCCGCGCGAGGTCGACCGCGCCCGGCTCGACGGACAGCGCACCTCCTACCTGCTCGAGGTCGACAGGCTCGAGACCGCGATCACCGCGACGCAGCAAGGTGGGCCCGAGATCCTCGCCGATGCCAACGTGCCCGAAGACCCGATCAACAAGACGCCCGTGCGCAACGGCGTGGCCGGTCTGGCGCTGGGCATCCTGCTCGGAGTCGCGTTCGCGTTCCTCCGGGAGTACCTCGACGACAGCGTCAAGACGAAGGAAGACCTCGAGCGCGCGTCCGGCCTCACCGTCGTGGGGCTCATCCCCGAGCTCCCCGACTGGAAGAACCGCAAGGCCACGCCGCTGATCGCGATGGCCCAACCGCGATCCCACGCGTCCGAGGCGTATCGCACCGTGCGGACGTCGCTCGAGTTCCTCGGGCTCGACAACCCGATCACCAGCGTGCAGGTGACGAGCGCCCTCGCGGCCGAGGGGAAGACGACCACGCTGTCGAACCTCGCGACCACCTTCGCCAAGGGCGGGCAACGCGTGATCGTGCTGTGCTGCGACCTCCGGCGCCCACGCGTGCACGAGTTCTTCGGCCTCGACAACCGCGTGGGCTTCACCTCGATCCTGCTGGGCGAGACGCCGCTGTCGGACGCGATCCAGGATGTGCCCGCCGACGGCCTCCCGCTGCGGCTGGTCGCGTCGGGACCGCTCCCTCCCAACCCGGCCGAGCTCCTGTCGTCCAATCGCGCTGCCAGCGTCATCGAGGCGCTCCACGAACGCTGCGACCTCTTGCTCATCGACAGCCCGCCGGTCGTCCCGGTCACCGACGCGCTGGTGGTCGCCGGCCTGGTCGACGCGGTCCTGCTGGTTGGCGACTCCGGCTCGACGACCAAGCGGAGCCTCGGCCGGGCGGTGGAGCTGCTCCGCCAGGTCGACGCACCCCTCGTCGGCGCGGTCCTCAACGGTGTGGGCGCGCGAACCGAGTACGGCTACGAGTACGGCAAGGAGTACTACGCCTACCACGCCGAGCCGACCCGGAAGCGTGGCGGGCGCGCCGCGGCGAACGGCCGTACGCGGGGGTCGAAGAGAACCCGCGTTCCCTCGTCCTGAGCTCGGGTCCTCGGTGAGCCGCTACCCGGCGCCCCTCTCGATCGACTCTCGCGGGCAGGTTCCGCGCCCGCCGGTGCCGCGCGCAACCGCGTGGGCGATCAGCATCAGCTGCCTCGGCGGCGCGGTCTACGCGGTGCTGATTGTGGTGGCGATGCTGGAGACGAACGTCAACATGCTCCAGGCGCTCACGGTGGCGCCGCTCCTGGTGCTGTTTACGGTGCCGATCGCCCTCCGCATCGCCCGCATGGAGCGCGACCGGACGCTCGCATCGATCGTGATGGCCGCCTTGATCGCCAAGCTCCTGGCAGCTCTGGTCCGGTACTACGTCGCCTTCACGATCTACAGCGGCGCCGCCGACGCCACGAGGTACCACAACGACGGGCGGGAGCTGGCGGAGTACTTCCGGCGGTGGGACTTCGACATCGAGATCGGGAAGGTCGTGGGAACGGGCTTCCTCCGAATCCTCACGGGGATCGTCTACGCGATCTTCGGGTCGTCGAGGCTCGGGGGGTTCCTCGTCTTCGCCTGGCTCGGGTTCCTCGGCCTGGTGCTGTTCTGGCGGGCGTTCCGCATCGGCATTCCCGGCGGCGACGGGCGCCGCTACATGTTGCTCGTGCTGTTCCTCCCGTCGCTGCTCTACTGGCCATCGAGCATCGGGAAGGAAGCGTGGGTGATGCTCGGGCTCGGGATCTCCGCCGTCGGCGTAGCCTCCCTCCTGCGCGGTCGGGGCGGCGGCTTGCCCTGGCTCGTCGTCGGGCTGGTCGCCCTCGGGATGGTGCGGCCCCACGTCGCGCTGGTGGTCTTCGCCGGGCTCGTCTTCGCGCTGCTCGTGCGCAAGGCGCCCCCGCGGACCTACCTCGCTCCCCTCATGCGTATCGTCGGGCTCTGCTTCTTGCTGGTCGTCGGGGTGGTGCTGGCCGGCCGCACCGCCTCCTTCCTCGGCGTCGAGAGCCTCACCCAGGAGTCGGTCGAGACGGAGCTGAGCGAGACGGAGACGCAGACCGCCGAGGGCGGCTCGTCGTTCTCGCCGATCCGCGTGCACACGCCGCTGCACTTCCCGCCCGCCTTCGTCACCGTCTTCGTCCGTCCGTTCCCGTTCGAGGCCGGCAACACCCAGGGGCTGATCTCCTCCGGTGAGGGTTTGCTGCTCGTCGGGCTGTGCCTCATCTCGCTCAGACGCTTGCGTTCGATCCCTGAGATGATCCGAACGACGCCCTACCTCGCGTTCAGCATCGGCTACGTGCTCGTCTTCGTCTATGCGTTCTCGAGCTTCAGCAACTTCGGGATCCTCGCCCGCCAGCGCGTGCAGGCACTCCCGTTACTCCTTGTCCCGCTCGCGCTCCCGATCTTCCGCCCGGCACCGCCGAAGCCGAAGGGCGGTCCGCTCAAGCTGCAGTCGCGGCGAGCCCCGCCCAGTCAGCCGGTGCAGGCGGGATCGGTACCGGTGGCATCGACGAGCCGGTCGGCGGGGACGTCGCGCAGCTCCAGTGGCATCCGGTCGCCCGGGAGGCGGACGCGCAGATCGACCGAGTCGACGGCGCCGAGGCCGAACGACGCCGCCGGGAGTGAACCCGACGCGTTTCCGGACGACGCGGCGATCTCCCGCGACCCGAGGAGCTCCGACGCGTCGCCGAGGCCCCCGGAGCGGTAGACCTCGACCGTCGCCCCGACGCCGCCGGTACCGGCCGGTCCTATCTGTGTCGCGAGCCAGTGCGCGGTGTCACCGTCGCCGCGCAGGAGCAGCGACGTACGGGTCTGGTCGAACTCGACCAGGAACACGTCGAGTCGCCCGTCGCGATCGGCGTCGAAGGTCGCGCCCGCGATCCAGTAGCCGGGGTTGCCGGTGCCCTCCGGGGCTTCGAAGCGGGGCAGGCCGTCTTCGACCCCGAGGTGGCGGAACACCGCCGGTCCGGCGCCGTCGTTCGCCGACGCCGTGGTCAGGATGTCGGGCCAGCCGTCGGCGTCGACGTCGACGATCTCCACGTGGGGCGCCTTCGTCGGGAGCCCGACCAGGCCCACCTGCTCGGTGACGTCGCGGAATCGCGGCGCGCCGTCCGCGCCGGCAGCCTCGTTGAGGTAGAGCCGTACCGGCACCTCGACACCGTCGTCGAGGGTGCTGTTGTAGTGCTGGCCGACGAGCAGGTCGCTGCGGCCGTCCCGGTTCACATCGCCCACGGCGACGCCCGCGGGGTCGTCCTCCTCGCCGTACGTCTCCCATGCGAACACGTCGGAGTCGACCTCGCGGAAGACGCCGGCGCCGTCGTTGACGAAGAGCCGGTTCGATCCGGCGACGAACAAGTCCGGCCAGCCGTCGCCGCTGAGCTCGGCCGCGGCCACGCCCAGGCCGTGCACGTCGTCGGGCAGGCCGGCGTCGGCGGTGACGTCGGAGAAGCGGAAGCCGCCCTCGTTGCGGAGGAGGACGCTGGAACCGCCCCTGAAGCGGTCTTCGACGAGGAACAGGTCGAGCCGGCCGTCTCGGTCGTAGTCGAGCACGCCGACGGAGCGGAGCCCCCGTTCGGCGTCGACCTCGGCGGCGACGGTGAAGCGGCCGCCGTCGTTGCGCAGCACGACCGAGGGCGCCCGGCCCGCCGGGCTGGGGCGGTGGTTGCGGGCGACCACCAGGTCGAGATCGCCGTCGCCGTCGAGGTCGGCGAAGGCGGCGCCGCTCGTGCGCCCCTCCTGGCCCCGGAACGACTCGTCGAGCCGGAACCCGTCCGGACCGCCGAGCAGCAGCCGGTCGCCGGTGGCGCTCTCGGCTCCGGCCTCGCGCTTGTCGGAGAAGCTGCCGACGAACAGGTCGGGCCACCCATCGGCGTCGACGTCGCCTACCGCGGTGGCGTGGCCGTAGAGGCCGGCGAGGGGTTGCGCGAGCCCGAGGTCCTCGGTGGCGTCGGCGAAGGCGATGCCGTCCGCTCCACCGGCACCGTCGCGGGGGGCCGCATAGCAG
>JBOGFJ010000288.1:0-8288 GCA_050743385.1 Acidimicrobiia bacterium | reverse complement strand
AGCTCGTCGTGCAGCGCGTGTCCCCGCTCCGCCGCCTGGCGCTCCGCCACCCGCGGGCACACCACGACGTCGCCGAGCACGATCGGCGGATCGGCAGGCTCGGAGGGCGAGCCCGGACCGCGCCCGCCCTGGTCGGGCTGGCGGCCCCCGAGGACCACGTCGTCGTCCATCGGGAAGGCGAGCACGTCGGTGGCGCCGGTGCTTCCGAGGAAGCGTTCGTTCAGGTCGGTGATCGCCTGCTCGTCGACGAAGATCACCGACAGCTCGGCCTCCTCGGGCACACGCTCCTCGCTGAGCACGAAGCGCGCCAGACGCACCCAGTGCAAGAGCTCGATCGGCACCTCCGCCTGCTCGTCGGCGCCGAAGACGGCGGACTCCTGCAGCACGGTCATTCGTTTCGCTCGTAGGCGTCGACGATGTCCTGCACGATCCGGTGGCGCACCACGTCACGAGAGCCGAGCTCGACGAACGCGAGACCGGTGATGTCAGTGAGGACGTCGCGGACCGCGAGCAGACCCGACCGGCCTCGACCTTCGGGCAGGTCGATCTGCGTCACGTCGCCGGTGACGACGACCTTCGAGCCGAACCCGAGCCGGGTGAGGAACATCTTCATCTGCTCGGGGGTGGTGTTCTGCGCCTCGTCGAGGATGATGAACGAGTCGTTCAGGGTGCGACCGCGCATGAACGCCAGGGGCGCGACCTCGATCGTGCCCCGCTCCATGAGCCTGCTCACTGCATCGGGGTCGAGCATGTCGTAGAGGGCGTCGTAGAGGGGACGCAGGTACGGGTCGACCTTGGCGAGCACGTCGCCCGGCAGGAAGCCGAGCCTCTCCCCCGCCTCGACCGCGGGGCGGGTGAGGATGATGCGGTTGATCTCCTTGCCCTGGAGCGCCTGCACGGCGAGCGCAACCGCGAGATAGCTCTTCCCGGTGCCGGCCGGCCCGATGGCGAAGGTCACGGTGTGCTCACGCACGGCGTCGACGTAGCGCTTCTGGCCCGCGGTCTTGGGTCGCACGGTCTTGCGCCCGCGCAGCACCTCGGTCGTGAGCACGTCGGTCGGTCGCTGGTCGGCCTTGAGCATCTCGATGCTTCGCCCCACGCCCTCACGGTCGAGGCCGTGCCCCTCCTCGACGAGCATCACCATCTCCTCGAAGAGCCGCCCGACCCGCTCGGCCTCGAGCCCGTCGCCGGTGACCGTGATCTCGTTGCCGCGCACGTGGATCGAGACGGGGAAGGCGGCCTCGACGAGGCGCAGGAACTCGTCGCGCTGGCCGAGCAGGCCGACCATGAGGTGGTTGCCCGGGACGAGGATCTTGACCTGGGTCGGCGTGGACGGCGAGGGCGAGGACAAGTCGCTCCGATGGTAGCCCCGAGCCGGCCCGGTGAGGCCGAGGCCGGGGCGACGCCGCTCGGCGCCCTACACGCCGGCGGCGCTGCCCGTGGCTCGCAAGCCGAGTTGCTCGAGCCGCAGGCGGAGGTCGTCGGGGCTCCGCCCCAGCACCGCCGCCACCACTCGCAGGTCGTCGCGGCGAATCGTCAGGATCCGACCGTTGAAGTCTTGGCGTTGGAGCTGGATGGTGGCGGCGTACCGCGACAGCACGGCGGCGTCGGCGTCGTCGAGGGCGTTCAGTCGCTCGAGGTCGATGGTGAACCCCTCGTCGAACGAGCCCGCCTCCCGATCGGTGAGGTCGATGTCGAAGTCGGTCTCGCGCGGGAGCAGCTGGTCGGCGGGAACGGTGTAGATCTCCGCCAAGCGCATGAGGCGAGGAACGGAGATGGCCCGCTCGCCCCGCTCATAGGCACCCAAGACCGAAGCCTTGAACTCGTGCCCCGAGCGGGCCTCGACGTCGTGAAGCGACAGCCCCTTCTGACGTCGGATGGAGCGCAACCGCTCGCCGACGTGACGCCCGTTCTCGCTCATCGTGGTGGGTCCCCTGACCGCGGTCGCAGGGGAGCGTACCAAAGCGGTGGTGGAATGTCACTCTCGGCGTCAAGATTCGCGCCTGACTGGCTGATTGCCACGCTGTGCGTTTGGTAGGAAAGGCCGCGGGCCTTCGCGAACTACCCGGCTCCGAACGCTGAGCGCGTCCGGCGCCGACCCGCGACCGCGGCCACGGCGGCGATGGCGGCGGTCTCGGCCCGAAGGACGAACGGTCCGACGCCGAGGGTGGGAACGGGGCCGAGCGCGGCGCGCTCGCCTGCCTCGAGGCCGCCCTCGGGGCCGACCACGAGGACCCATTCGTCCCGCGGCGGGTCGGGAAGCTCCGCCGCGGTCACCCCGAGGCGGTCGGCCACCACGAGACCCGGGCGGCCGATCAGCGACCCCAGTTCGGTCGGAGCAGCGACCTGGGGAAGGCGGGACCGCCGGCACTGCGCGGCGGCCTCCCGGGCGATGCGCCGCAGGCGCGCGGTCGCGGCGTCGGCCCGCGGCCCCGACCAGCGAGCGACCGATCGTTGTGCCCGCACGGGAAGAATCCCGTCGGCGCCGAGCTCGGTGACCTTCTGTACGACGAGGTCGGGCTTCGAGCCCTTGGTCAGGGCGAACGCCACGACCAGCCGGGGCCACAACTCGGGTTCCCGGGCGGTGGGACCGGACGCGGTCATGCGCACGCCCGAGCGGCCGACCTCGGCGACCGTGTAGGCGCGCCAGGCGCCGCGCCCGTCGGCGGCCGTGACCGTCTCGCTCGCGCGCAGCCGCAGGACCCGGGCGAGATGGTGACCGTCGTCACCGGTGATGTCGAGCTCGTCGGCGAGGCGGGGAACGAAGGCATGGGCCGCCGCGTCGACGTCGGCGGCGAACGTCGCCCCCACGCCGGGTTACTGGAACGCGGACTTGAGGCGGGAGAAGAAACCCTCGTCCGGCGGCGCGACTTCCTCGCCGCGCAGCTCGGCGAGCTTGCGCAGGAGGTCGGCCTCCTCGGCACGGAGCCGCTCCGGCACCTCGACGTCGACGCGCACGAGCAGGTCGCCCCGGCCGCGTCCCCGCAGCGAGGGCACGCCCCTGCCCTTGAGCCGGAACAGACGGCCCGGCTGGGTTCCGGGCGGCACCGCCAGCTGCTCGGGCCCCTCGAGGGTCTCGACGGTGAGCGAGGCACCGAGCGTGGCCTGCGTCAGCGACAGGCGACGCACGTGGAGGAGGTCGTCGCCGTGGCGCTCGAACTCGGGATCGGGCGCGACGACGATCGTGACGTAGAGGTCGCCGGGGATGCCGCCACGGGGTGCAGCCGGCCCTCGGCCCGCGAGCCGGAGGCGCTGCCCACTGTCGACACCGGCGGGGACGTCGACGTCGATCGCGCACGAGCCCTGAACCCGGCCCTCGCCGCGGCAGTCGCGGCACGGCGACACGATGCGGCTCCCGGTGCCGCGACACGCAGCGCACGGCGACGCCGTCACCATCTGGCCGAGGATCGAGCGGCGCACCTGCCGCACCTCGCCCGTGCCCCCGCACACGTCGCAGCGCGCCGGATGCGTACCCGGTTCGCAGCCCGAGCCCTCGCAACGCTCGCACTCCACGGGCAGCAGGGCCTCGACCTTGTGGGTCACTCCGAACGCGGCTTCGGCGAGGCTCAGGTCGAGGCGCACCTCGGCATCGGCCCCCCGCGCCGGACCGGCGGCCCCGCGGCGACCGAACGCGTCGCCACTGAAGAACGCGTCGAAGAGGTCGCCGAGACCGAAGTCGCCCGGGGTCCCCGCACCCGCCGTCGCGCCCGAGCCGTCGGCACCGAACACGTCGTAACGGCGGCGGCGCTCCGGGTCGCGCAGGGTCTCGTACGCCCGGCTGATCTCCTTGAACCGCTCGATCGCGTCGGGGTCGTCGGGATGGCTGTCGGGGTGGTAGCGACGAGCCAGCGACCGATAGGCGCGCTTGATCTCGTCGTCGCTCGCCTGGGGCGAGACGCCGAGAATCTCGTAGTAGTCGGTGTTCATGCTCACGAGAGCAGACGGCCGAGCTGCTGCGAGACCGAGGCCACGGCCGCGAGCGCCTGGCGGTAGTCCATGCGGGTCGGTCCGAGCACGCCGACCGTGCCCGTGAGCTCACCCTCGACCTCGTACGGCGCCAGCACGATGGCGCAGTCACGGAGCTCCTCGAGGTTGTTCTCGGTGCCGATTCGAACCGTCACGCCCTGATCGAGGAGGTCGCGCACCAACGAGACCACGACCACCTGGTGCTCGAGCATCTCGAGGAGCCGGGCTGCGCTCTCGCCGGTGGCGAACGACTCCTGCTCGGCGGCGATCCGGCTCGTCCCACCCACGTACAGCGGCTCGACGGTCGCCACGTACTCGGCCAGCTCCTCACGCGCCAAGCGCGCCAGGGTGTCGGTCTCGGCGTCGCCCGTCGCGCGGAGCTCGGGGAGCGCGGTCAGGGGGTACCCGACGAGCTGGGCGTCGAGAGCGGCAGCGGCCGCGCCGACGCGGCGCTCGTCGACGTCGTCGCCGAGGTGCAAGACCTGCTTCTCGACGGCGCCGTTCGACATCACCGCGACGGTCAGGACGACTCCCGCCTGGAGCGTCACGAGCTGGACGCTTCGCACGGTCGCGGCGTCGGGCTGGGGGCCGACGACGACCGCGGCGTGGTCGGTCACCCGGGACAGCAGCTGGCTCGTCTCGTGGAGCAGGTCCTCGAGTGCCTGGTGGGCGGAGGCGAAGAAGTCGGCGACCGCCCGGCGCTGCGGTGCCGCCAGCGCGCCTTCCCGGGTGAAGTGGTCGACGAAGTAGCGGTACCCGAGGTCGGTGGGGATCCGCCCGGCCGACGTGTGCGGCTGCGCGAGATAGCCCTCACGCTCCAGCACCGTCATGTCGTTGCGGATCGTGGCGCTCGAGACGTCCAGGCGGCGGGATCGCGCCACGGTCTGCGAACCGACCGGTTGGGCGGTCTCGACGTACTCCTCCACGATCGCCCGCAGGATCTCGGCCTTCCTCGATTCCATCACACGGCTCCCTCGCTCGGCGCCGGGGTACCCGGCACCGCCCCTGCGGGGACGCTCGTCCGCACTGACCCACCTTCGATCGGTCCGGAGCCCGACCCACCCGTCGTGGGCCGGGCCCGGCGCTCGCCTGTTAGCACTCGAGTGTACCGAGTGCCAGCGACGGGGCCTCGCCGGCGGCGAGGAGCCGGGCGGTCACATCGGTGGCGAGGAGTCGACCGCGCCGGGTCAGCGCGACCCGGCCGGCCGCGCTCGTGAGGAGGCCGGCGGAAACGAGATCGTCGATCACGGCCACCGGGAGGCCGGCGGCCTCGACACCGGCGCGTGTGCGCAGCGCCAGGCACAGGCGCTCCTCCCTCCGCGTGGGTGGGTCGAGCTCCTCGGCACCGCCCTCGGGTGCCGCCCCCTGCGTGATGCGGTCGACGTATCGCTCGGGCGTTCGAACGTTCCACCAGCGCCGTCCGTCGCGATGCCCATGGGCCGCGCATCCGATCCCGACGTAGTCGCCCTGCTCCCAGGCGAGGAGGTTGTGTCGACACTCGTGACCGGGGCGGGCCCAGTTCGACACCTCGTACCAGTCGAGCCCGGCCGCGCCCAGCATCTGATCGGCGAGCACGTACTTGTCGGCCTGGTCGTCGTCGTCGGGCGCCGGCTGCGCGCCGGTGGCGACGCGCTGCCCGAGCGGAGTCGCCGGCTCGACGGTGAGCGCGTACGCGCTGACGTGGGGTGGGTCGAGCGCCAGCGCGCCCTCGAGCGTCGCGCGCCAGTCGGCGAGGGTCTCGCCCGGTGTGCCGTAGATGAGGTCGAGGTTGAGACGCTCGAAGCCCGCGGCGCGGGCGCTCTCCACGGCGCGGTCGACGTTGTCGGGATCATGGGTGCGGCCGAGGGCCGCCAGCACGTGCGTGCGCATCGACTGCACGCCGAACGAGAGCCGGTCCACGCCGGCCTCCCGGTACGCGGCGAGCTTGGCGACGTCGACGGAGTCGGGATTGCACTCCACCGTCACCTCGGCGTCGCGTGCGCGGGGCACGGCATCGAGGATGCGCACGAGGTCGGCGGCCGGGAGGAGCGATGGCGTACCGCCACCGAAGAACACGCTCGTCGCGGGAACGAGCTCGCCACGACCGTCGCGGCGCTCGAGATCGACGACGCACGCGGCGACGTACGCGGCGACGAGATGGTCCCGGTCGGTCCAGGTGGCGAAGTCGCAATAGTCGCACCGTGATGCGCAGAACGGGATGTGCACGTACACGCCGAATGACACGGCGCCCAGTCTCGCGCCCATCGGCGGCGGTACGGTGCGGACGTGGACTTCGACCTGCCGCCCGAGGCGGACGCGTACCGCGCCGAGATACGGGCGTTCATCGCAGACCATGCACCCGGCGGCCGCTACCCGCCCGACTGGAACCGGCGCTTGGCCGAGCACGGCTTCGTGGCGCCGCACTGGCCGAAGCCGTGGGGGCTCGACGCCGCGCCGGTGCAGCAGCTGGTGATCGACCAGGAGCTGCGCGGCGCGGGCGCGCCTCGCCCGGTGAACCCGATCGGGATCGGGTGGGCGGGGCCGACCCTCCTGGTGGCGGGGACAACGGAGCAGCACGAGCGTTACGTCCCCGGCATCCTCGACGGCTCGGAGCTGTGGTGCCAGCTCTTCAGCGAGCCCGGCGCCGGCAGCGACCTCGCGTCGCTTGCGACGCGCGCCGTTCGCGACGGCGACAAGTGGGTGGTCAACGGCCAGAAGATCTGGACGACCTTCGCCCACGTCGCCCGCTACGGGATCCTCCTCGCCCGCACGGATCCTCAGGCCGAGCAGCACCGGGGCGTCTCCTACTTCGTCGTCGACATGCAGACCGCGGGCATCACCGCGCGGCCGATCAAGCAGATGGACGGGCGCGCCGAGTTCAACGAGGTGTTCCTCGACGACGTCCGGATCCCGGACGAGAATCTCGTGGGCGACGAGAACGACGGGTGGCGTCTCGCCAAGGTGACGCTCGGCAACGAGCGGGTGTCGCTCTCCGGCGAGGGCGCGCTGTGGGGCATCGGGCCCACGGCCAACGACCTGCTCGACATCGTGCGCGCCCATGGCGGTGTCCGGGATCCGCGCGTGCGCCAGCGCCTCGCGGCGCTGTACACGGAGTCGGAGGTCCTGCGCCTCATCCGGCTGCGCACGATCTCGGCCAAGGTGCGGGGCCTCGAGCCCGGCCCGGAGGCCTCGGTGCGCAAGGCCCTCGCCGACGAGCACGGCCAGCACGTCATGGCGGCGGCGGTGGGGCTGGCGGGCACGGGCGGGATGCTGCTCGACCGCGGTCCGTTCGGGAGCGACGACGGCTCCTGGGCGAGCGGCTACCTGTACTCGCGCGCGCTCACCATCGGCGGCGGCACATCGGAGGTGCAGCGCAACATCGTCGGCGAGCGCGTGCTGGGGCTGCCGCGCGACCCGTGACCGGCGGCGATCACGGTGGTGACGGGAAAACGTGCGGTTTCCGCACGCTTTCCTGCCATGACCCGCTTGATCGGCGTCGAGCGCACGTCACTCGTCCAGACGTAACGCGGCGACGAACGCCTCCTGGGGCACCTCCACCCGGCCGATCTGCTTCATCCGCTTCTTTCCCTCCTTCTGGCGCTCGAGCAGCTTTCGCTTGCGGGTGACGTCGCCGCCGTAGCACTTGGCGATCACGTCCTTGCGCTTGGCCTTCACCGTCTCGCGGGCGATGATGCGTCCGCCGATGGCCGCCTGGATCGGCACGTCGAAGAGCTGGCGCGGGATGAGCTCGCGCAGCTTGACCGTCATCCGCCGCCCGTACTCATAAGCGTCATCGCGGTGCACGACGGCGGAGAACGCGTCGACCGGCACGTTGTTCAGGAGCACGTCGACCTTGGCGAGGTTGGAGCGCCGGTAGCCCGCCGGCTCGTAGTCGAGGCTGGCGTATCCACGGGTACGTGACTTCATCTGGTCGAAGAAGTCGAGCACCACCTCGGCGAGCGGGATCTCGTAGATCAGCTCGAGGCGCTCCTCGGAGAGGTATTCCATCTTCTTCATCTCGGCCCGGCGCGACTGCGCCAGCTCCATCAGGGTCCCGACGTACTCGGCGGGCGTGAGCAGCGTGATGGTGACGTAGGGCTCCTCGACCGACTCCACCGTGTTGGACGGCGGCATGGCCGACGGGTTGTCGACGACCTCGGTCGAGCCGTCGGTCAGGTTGGCGAGGTACTCGACGTTCGGCGCAGTGGCAACGAGCTCGAGGTCGTACTCGCGCTCGAGGCGCTCGCGCACGATCTCCATATGGAGCAGGCCGAGGAAGCCGCAGCGAAACCCGAACCCGAGCGCCTGCGAGTTCTCCGCCTCGTAGGTGAATGAGCTGTCAT
>JBOGFJ010000287.1:0-7958 GCA_050743385.1 Acidimicrobiia bacterium | reverse complement strand
GGCGTCGTGCACCGACTCCTGGTCGGCGAAGACGCCTTCTACGACGACATCTTCAAGAGCATCGGTGTCCCGTACGAGCCCGCCCGGTGGAGCGTCGACATCACCGCCACCGAGGAAGACTCGATCGCGGCGCACGACAAGGCCGTCCACGTCCAGCAGCTGATCAACATGTACCGCGTGCGGGGTCACCTGCTCGCCAACCTCGACCCGCTCGGCCGCAAGGACCCTCGAACCCACCCCGAGCTCGACATCAACGAGTACGACCTCACGATCTGGGACCTCGACCGCGAGTTCCCGACGGGCGGGCTCGCCGGCACGCCGGTGATGACGCTGCGAGACATCCTCGGTGTGCTCCGCAACGCCTACGCCCGTTCCATCGGCGTCGAGTACATGCATATCCAGGAACCCGACCAGAAGGCGTGGATCCAGGACCGGGTCGAGGGCGTCCACTGGGAACCGACCGACGACGAGAAGCGCCGCATCCTCGAGCGCCTCAATGCCGCCGAGGCCTTCGAGCGGTTCCTGCACACCAAGTACCTGGGGCACAAGCGATTCAGCCTCGAGGGCGCCGAAAGCGTGGTGCCCATGCTCGACGCGCTCATGTCGGCGGCGTCCGACGACGGCGTGGCCGAGGTGGTGCTGGGCGCGCCGCACCGGGGCCGGCTCAACATCCTCGCCAACTCGATCGGCAAGTCGTACGGGCAGATCTTCCGCGAGTTCGAGGGCGAGCTCGACCTGATGTCGGCGCAGGGTTCGGGCGACGTGAAGTATCACGTCGGTGCAACCGGCAAGCACGCCTCACCGGCGGGCAACGAAGTGCTCGTGACGCTGGCATCGAACCCGAGTCACCTCGAGGCCGTCGACCCGGTGGTGGAAGGAATGGTGCGGGCGAAGGAGGACGAGCGGGGCGACGCCGAACGTACCCAGGTGCTGCCGGTGCTGCTCCACGGGGACGCCGCGTTCGCCGGCCAGGGCGTCGTGGCGGAAACCCTGAACCTCTCGGAGGTGCCCGGCTACGACGTCGGCGGCACCGTGCACCTCGTCGTCAACAACCAGGTCGGGTTCACCACCGCTCCCGAGATGGGCCGTTCCTGCGTGTACGCGACCGACGTCGCGAAGACGGTCCAGGCGCCGATCTTCCACGTCAACGGCGACGACCCCGAAGCGTGCGTGCGGGTGATGCGATTGGCGTTCGAGTTCCGCCAGGCCTTCCGCAAGGACGTCGTCGTCGACATGATCTGCTACCGGCGGTACGGCCACAACGAGCTCGACGAGCCCAGCTTCACCCAACCGCGCATGTACGAGCTCATCGACGGTCACCCTTCGGTACGAACCCGCTACACCGACCAGCTCGTGCGGCGGGGTGACATGGACATGGCCGAAGCCGAGCAGGTGCTCGAAGACTTCAAGGCTCGCCTCGACGCCGCCTTTGCCGAGACGCATCCGAGCGCGCCGCCCGATCCCGATCAGGCGCACGCGCCGGTGGCGCCAGGCCATCCCGGAGCCGGGCCCGCGGTCGCGGCCCCCATGTCGGTCGCCACGAGCGTCGGCCCCACCGTGCTCGGGCGGATCCTCGACCGCCTGACGAGCCACCCCGACGACTTCTCGGTGCATCCCAAGCTGCAACGCCTCCTCCAGGCGCACCGGGTCGCGTTCGACTCCGATCAGGTCGACTGGGCGCTGGCGGAGGCGTTCGCATTCGGGTCGCTGGTGCTGGAGGGCACGGCGGTGCGGCTGGCAGGCCAAGACTCCCGTCGGGGGACGTTCAGCCAGCGCCACGGTGTGCTCGTCGACACGCGCACCGAGGCCGAGTACGTGCCCCTCGCGCACCTGTCCGATGACCAGGCGCCGTTCATGCTCTACGACACGGTGCTCTCCGAGTTCGCCGCGCTCGGCTTCGAGTACGGCTACTCGGTCGCCAACCGCGAAGCACTCGTGACGTGGGAAGCGCAGTTCGGCGACTTCATGAATGGCGCCCAGACCATCATCGACCAGTTCGTGGTGGCAGCAGAAGACAAGTGGGGACAGCAGAGCAGTCTGACGATGCTCCTGCCCCACGGTTTCGAGGGCCAGGGGCCCGAGCACTCGTCTGCTCGGATCGAGCGGTTCCTCGCCTTGTGCGCCGACAACAATCTGCGCGTCGTGTATCCGTCGACCGCGGCGCAGTACTTCCACGCCCTGCGGCGCCAGGGGCTTGCGACACGCCAGGTGCCGATGGTCTGCTTCACGCCGAAGAAGTACCTGCGGATGCCGCACACGAAGTCGCCGGTCGACGCGTTCACGAAGGGCGAGTTCCGGTACGTCCTCGACGACCGCGCTCCGCTCGACCGCGACGCGGTGCGCCGCGTGCTGCTCTGCACGGGCAAGGTCGGGCACGAGCTCATGGACACCCGCGACGAGATGGGTGCCCCCGCCGCGGTGGTGCGGGTCGAGCAGCTCTACCCGTGGCCCGACGACGAGCTGAAGGCCACGCTCCACCACTACCCGAACGCACGAGAGGTGTGGTGGGTCCAGGAGGAGCCGGCCAACATGGGCGCCTGGGGCCACGTGCACCCGAAGCTGATCCGTCTCGTCGCAGACGGCGCCGAGCTCCACCACGTCGCCCGCGAGCCGAGCGCGAGCCCGGCGACAGGGAGCGTCACGGTCCACGACCGCGAGCAGGCCCAGCTGCTCACGGCCGCGTTCGCCGCCCTCGGCTGATCTTCCGTTCCTGCGCGCTCGCCGCGCTTGAAACGGCGCGCTGCGCGCGCAGGTTGGTGGTTACGAAGTCAGCGCCCGCATGAGGTTGTCGACGTGGGCGCGCTGGAACGACCGGTCGAGGGGCGCGCCACTGACGAGGTGGCGGTAGAACAGTGGCCCGACGACGAGGTCGGCCACGGCGCTCACGTCGAGGTCGGCGCTGATCTCACCGCGCTCGACGGCCCGATCGAGCGCCTGCAGGCTGACCCGGCTGCGCTGGGCGACGAACGTGCGTTTCGCAGCCGCCAGCTCGTCGTTCCTTGCCGCCTCCGCCACCATCTGCGGCAGGAGCCGGCCGTTGACCGTCGTCGTCAGCATGCGACAGACGTTGCCGACGATGACCTCGAGGTCACCCCGAAGACTTCCGGTGTCGGCCGGCTCGCGGACCTGTTCCGACACCGCCGCGCACGCCGCCATGACGAGATCCGACTTCGACGGGTGCCGCCGGTAGATCGTCGCCTTGCTCACACCTGCCTCCGCCGCCACCGCCTCCATCGACAGACCCTCGTAGCCCAGCTCGGCGAACAGCTCGAGGGCGGCGTCGACGATCGCCTCGTCGGCGGCGGCGCTTCGGGGCCGACCGGGACGGCGGGCGGTGTCGGGCGTCATGACCCTGTCGGCGCCGGCTCTTCGACGGGCTCGCTCGCGGCCGCGCCCTCCGACTGTGCGTCGGCACCGACGTGCGGATCGCGCGCGTGCGCCGGCAGCCAGAGCGCTGCGACGACCGCGCCTACCACCACGGCCGCCGCGGCTACGAGCACGGCGACCTGCATGCCGTCGACGAACGCACCGCGGGCAGCGTCGGCGAGACCGGGGAAGCGGGCGGCGGCCTGCAGGGTGAAGCCGAGCGAGTTCTCGATCTCATGTGCGACCCCGGCGGGTGTCCCGGCGGGGACGGCGTCGGCCACGCGCGACGAGTACAGCGACGAGGCGACGCTGCCGATCACGGCGACGCCCAGCGCGCCTCCGACCTGACGGGTGGTGTCATTGACCGCCGATCCAACACCGGCCCTGGCCAACGGGAGCGAGCCCATGATCGACTCGGTCGCCGGCGCCATGGTCAGACCCATTCCTGCGGCCATCACCATCATGCGCCAGGCGACGTCGGGATACGAGGTCGAGGCGCCGACCCCGGCCATCGCGACCAGCCCGACCGCCAGGAGGCTGAGGCCGCTCGCGACCACGACCTTCGTGCCGACCCGCTCCACGAGTCGGGGGCTGTTGGGCGCGACCGCCATCATCACGACCGCCCACGGCATGAATCGAATGCCCGTCTCGAGCGCGGTGTAGTCGAGCACGAACTGGAAGTACTGCGTGAACAGGAAGATCGATCCGAACATGGCGAAGAACGTGAACGCGATCGCCGCGCTCGCGGCCGTGAAGCGCGGGTTGCGGAAGAAGTCGAGGTCGAGCATGGGGTGCTCGCTGTTGTGCTCCCAGAGGAAGAAGGCGGCCAGGAGCGCGGCGCCGGTCGCGAACGCGACCAGGATCGTGCCGTTGGTCCAGCCTTGCTCCGGTGCCTCGATGATCCCGTAGAGCAGACAGGTCAGGCCCGTGATGGAGAGGATCGCGGCGACGGGATCGAGCTTCCTTGCCGCCGGGTCCTTGGACGTGGGGATGAGGAACATCCCGGCGATGAGGCCGATGACCACGATCGGGAGGTTCACGAGGAAGATCGAGCCCCAGTAGAAGTGCTCGACGAGGAACCCGCCGCCGAGCGGCCCGAGGATGGCGAGCCCCGCCACCCCGGCCCACACTCCGATGGCGCGGCCGCGCTCCTGGGGCGGGAACACGTTCGTGATGATCGACAGCGTGGCCGGCATGATGAACGCGCCGCCGATCCCCATGAAGGCGCGCGCCCCGATGAGCTGGTTCGGCGTCGACGACAGTGCCGAGAGCAGGGAGCCGAGCCCGAAGATCACGAAGCCGACCTGGAGCGCGCCCCGGCGCCCGAACCGGTCGCCGAGTGCACCCGCGGTGAGGAGCAGGCCGGCGAACACCAGCGTGTAGGAGTCGACCATCCACTGGAGCTGGCTGTTGGTGGCGTCGAGCTCGTCCACGATCGTCGGGAGGGCGACGTTGAGGATCGAGTTGTCGAGCACGATGACGAAGAGGCTCAGGCACAGGACCGCGAGGATCCACCACCTCCGCTCGAACGCTCGCTCCTGCACGTGATCCATGCGGGGCATGTACATCTGGGGGGCTCCTCGGGGGGCGGGGCTCCCCACCGTCTATACCCTTCTAGTATCGAAACGCAACCGTCTCGTATCGAAAGGGGACGGACGTCACACCCGGCTGCGTCTCCAGGCGCCGAGGCCGATCCAGCCGATGGCGATCCCGAAGCTCACCGAGACCGCCGCCAGGATCAGGTGGACCACCTTGAAGCTGGTCGAGCGGTCGTCGCCGAGGACGTTGTTGATGCGGGTGAGCCACACGAACAGGGTCCAGGCGGCCGCCACCAGCAGCACCCCGGCGGCGCGGCGGCTCACGAAGCGCTGGTGACCACGTCGAGCGCGTGCTGCACCGCGCCGCCGGAGGCGTTCGCGAGCGGCAGACGCACGTCGGGCGTCGGGATGCGCCCCTGGGCGTGCAGCACCCCCTTGAACACTGCGGGGTTGGGCTCCACGAACAGCGCCTTCGTGACGGGCAGGAGCGCCTCCGCGTGCGTCCGCCCGTCGTCGACCTTGGCGGCGAGGCCGCACTCGATCATCTCGACGAAGCGTCGCGTGCACACGTGGGCCGACGCGCAGATGGCTCCCGTACCCCCCATGAGCACCAAGGGAAAGAGGAAGGGATCCTCGCCGCCGAGGACGGCGAAGCCGTCGAGGCGGTTGGCTCCCGCCAGCAGCTCGAGGGTGTCGAGGTCGAGACCGGTGGCAGCCTGCTTGACGCCGGCGAAGTTGGGCGTGCGCGCCAGCTCGATGAGGCCGGCGGCCTCGAGGTTGCGGCCGGTTCGGATGGCGATGTTGTAGACGACGACCGGCACCGGGCTCGCCCCGGCCACCTGCTTGAAGTGCTCGACGATGCCGGCCTGCGACGGGCGCACGTAGTAGGGCACGACGATCAACGCGGCTGCGAGCGCGGCAGTGCCCTCCAGCGCCTGCACCGTAGCCACCGTCGTGGCCGTGTTGTTGGTGCCGGCGCCGACGATGAGCTGGGCCGATCTCTCGGCGCAGACCTGCGCGCACGTGTCGATCACGACCTGCTTCTCGTGGGCGTCGAGGGCGGTCGACTCGCCGGTGGTACCGAGCGCGACGATCCCGGCACCGCCCGCGTCGAGGAACTCGTGGCACAGGCCGGCCAGCGCGTCACGCGCGACGGAGCCGTCGGTCGCGAACGGCGTGATGACGGGCAGGTAGACGCCCCGCAGCACCACGTCACTCGGCATGCTCCGAAGGCTAGCCCCGGAAAGGCCCCAACTAGCCTGCCGTTCCGTGCCCGAGCCCTGGCGGACGTTGCTCACTCTGGCCGCCGGGTTCGTCACGGGGGTGTTGTCGGGCATGTTCGGCATCGGCGGCGCCGTCGTGTCGAACCCGGCGATCCGATCGCTCGGGGCCAGTCCGATCCAGTCGGTCGGCTCGACCCTGCCGTCGATCCTGCCCTCCGCGATCAGCGGCGCGCTGCGCTACCAGCGCGAGGGGCTCCTTCGGCGCCGGGTCGTGCTGTGGGTCGGGCTCACCGGCGCCGTCGCCTCGGTGGGCGGATCCCTGCTGACGACCGTCGTGCCCGACCCTCGCGTCCTCACCTTGATGGTCGCGCTCCTCATCATGTACACGGCGGTCCGCACAGCGCGTGAGGCGCGTCCGCCGAGCGCGCCCGCCGACGAGATCGAGGTCGCGCCCCGCACCGAGACGGGCGAGCTCGAGCGGCACGACCCGCCGCTGCTCCTGGCGATCGGGGTCGTGGCCGGGCTGTTCTCGGGCCTGCTCGGGATCGGCGGCGGCCTCCTCATGGTGCCGGCGTTCACGACCCTGCTGCGCATACCGCTCAAGGAGACCCTGGGCACGTCGCTGGCGTGCGTCGGGATCATCGCCGTCCCTGGCATGCTGACCCACGCCGTGCTCGGCCACATCGACTGGGGGTTCGCGATCCCGCTGTCCATCGCCGTGATTCCCGGGGCACGACTCGGCGCCGCGCTGGCGATCCAGGCCTCGGACCGGGCATTGCGCGTCATGGTCGCGGCCGTACTCAGCGTGGTGGCGGTGATCTACGCCACGAGCGAGCTGCTGGCTCTGCTGTGAGGCTCGTCCGCTTCCGGCTGCGCGAGTACCTCCGCAGCAGCCTGTGGTTCATTCCCTCCGCCTTCGTCGTGTCGGCGGTGCTGTTGTGGCTCGTGTTCGGGGCGCTCGACCGCGCGGTCGACGGCGACGACGCACTCCTGGCCTACGGCGGCGGACCCGACGGCGCGCAAGAGGTGCTCTCCGCCATCGCGACGTCGATGATCGCCTTTACCGGCGTCGTGTTCTCGATCACGATCGTGGTGCTCCAGCTCGCCAGCGGCCAGTTCTCCCCCCGCGTGCTGCGCACGTTCCTCCGTGATCGAGCGACGCAGTCGTCCCTCGGCATCTTCATCGCCACCTTCGTGTACGCGCTCCTCGTGCTCCGGGACGTGCGGACGACATCATCCGGGGACTCTGCCTACGTGCCGGGGTTGTCGGTGTCGATGGCACTCGTCGTGCTGGCGCTGAGCTTGGGCGTGTTCGTGTACTACATCCATCACATCGCGCGGGCGATCCGCGTGGGCTGGATCGTCGACACCGTCGCCGACGAGACGCGCCACTCGATCGCGCACCAGTTTCCCGACGCTCCCGACGAGGGCCTCGCGCTTTCAACGCCCGCCGGCACTCCGATACAGGTGCTCGCCACGCCCGCTCCGGGCATCGTGCAGGCCGTGAACAAGCGTGCGCTCGTGGCGCTTGCGAGGCGAGCCGGTTGTGTCCTCGTGATGCGGCCGTCCATCGGCGATTTCGTGCCCGTCGGCGCGCCCCTCCTCCAGGTGTACGGGCCGAGACCGCTCGTCGCCGCCGAGGCAGAAGCCGCACGGGAGGAGTTCGCTCTCGGGCCCGAGCGCACCATGGAGCAGGATCCGGCCTTCGGCTTCCGCCAGATCGTCGACATCGCCATCCGCGGCCTCTCGCCGGCGGTCAACGACCCGACGACGGCCGTCCAGTGCCTGGATCACCTCCACGACCTCCTTCGGAACCTGGCGGCGCGACCGT
>JBOGFJ010000286.1:0-6439 GCA_050743385.1 Acidimicrobiia bacterium | reverse complement strand
CCGCGGCGCCGAGGTCGACGTGCTGCGCACGGTGCTGCGCACGACGGTCGAGCGCCGCCGCGCCCAGCTCGTGCTGCTGGCGGGCGAAGCGGGCGTCGGCAAGACGCGGCTGGCGCGTGAGCTCGGGAACATCGCCCGGGACGAGTACAGCGCGACCGTGCTGCTGGGCCACTGCGCGCCGTACGGGGAGGCGAACGTGTGGTTCCCGGTCGCCGAAGCGCTCCGCAAGGCGTGCGGCATCGACGACCAAGACTCCGCCGAGACCGTGCGGGCGAAATGCCGGACGGCCGCGGCGGCTGCCATCGGCGTCGCCGACACCGCTCCGGAAGTCGACCGCGTCGTCGAAGGGCTCCTCTACATCATGGGTCAGAGCCGGCCCGGCACCGGTGTCGACCCGGCACGTGCACGCGACGAGGCGATCCGTTCGGTGCAGACGTTCCTCGAGCACCTGACCTCCGACCGCCCGCTCGTGCTCGGTCTCGCCGACCTGCACTGGGCCGACGACCTGGTCCTGGAGCTCGTCGACCGGCTGATGGCGCGCTTCCGCACCCTGCCCTTCCTGCTGGCGGCGACGACCCGTCCCGAGCTCGAGGATCGCTGGACACCACGGCCCGGGCGCCACAACGCCGTGTTCGTGAATCTCGACCCGCTGGAGCCCGAGACGGGCGCGCAGCTGGCACGGACGCTCCTCGGGGAAGAGGCCGACGACGAGCTCGTTGCCATGGTGGTCGAGCGCAGCGGCGGCAATCCGTTCTTCATCGAGGAGCTCGTCGCGGTCGTCTCGGAGTCGGAGCCCGAGGCCGGCGGGAACGGCGACGGGCACCTCCCGGGCACGCTCCGCGGCCTGATCGCGGCGCGCATCGACGCGCTCGACACCGACGAGCGTTCGACGCTCGAGGACTGCGCCGTCATCGGCGCCGCCGGCCCGGTCGAGCTCGTGGCCGCACTCTCGGAAGCGCGCGGCGGCGGGGAGCCCCAACTCGTCGGCTTGGAGAGCCGCGACCTGCTCGAGGTCGAGCACAACGAGTACCAGTTCAAGACCGACCTCGTCCGCGAGGTTGCCTACAGCACGCTCACCAAGGCGGGGAGGGCCCGCCGTCATGCCGCCCTCAGCCACCATCTCGCCGCCCGGGCCACCAAGACCGGCCGCATCGAGGAGGTCCTCGACCAGCTCGCTTATCACTACGGCGCCGCCGCCGAGCTCATCGCCGAGCTGGGCACCGTCGAGGGTGTGCCCGCGGATCTGGAGCAGAAGGCGGTCAGCTTCCTCGAGCAGGCGGCCGAGCGCGCTGCCCTCCAGGAGACGTGGCCGGTCGCCAAACGACTCCTCAGCATGGCGCTCGACGTGCTCGATGACACCCAGGCGGATCGGCGGCGGCGGCTCCTGCTCTACCGGGCCCGTGCCCGCACCGAGCTGCGTGAGCTGTTCTCCGCCCGCGCCGACCTCGACGCCGCCGTCGCGCTGGCCGAGCCCCGCGGCGACACCCACGCGCTCGCCCGGGCGCTCATCATCCGCGGTGACATCGAGATGAAGGAGAACGACGTCGCCGGGTCGGTCGCCACCCTCGCCGAGGCGGTCGAGCGCTGGCGCGACCTCGACGACCCCGGCGGACTCGGTGACGCGCTCCGCACCCAGGGCATGACCGACCTGTTCCGGGGCGAGTTCGACACTGCCGCCAAGTCGATCTGCGAGGCCCTCGACTGCTTCCGGTCGGTCGACGACAGGCGCGGCGAGGCGGCCGCGCTGCAGAACCTCGCCTGGATCGCCTTCTACCGCGGCGAGCTCGCCGAATCCGAAGCCCGGCTCAACGAGTCGGCGAGCGCGTTCGCGGAGGTCGGCGACTGGGGCGGGCTCGGATGGGCGCTGGGCCTGCTCGCGTGGGTCCGCTTCAACCAGGGAGACCTCGACGAAGCCGAACGGCTCGCCACCGACGTGCTCGAGGAGTCGCGCGACATCGACAACCGCTGGGCGTCGGCGATCATGCAGGTACTGCTCGCCAACATCGCGCTCTGGCGAGGCGAGAGTCACGCCGCGGTGGAGCGGGCCGACGGCGCGCTCGAGCTGTTCCGCGACATGGACGATGCGTGGGGGATGATCCAGTCGCTCGCACCGCGGGCACGTGCCCTCGCCTGCCTCGGGCGGCTCCCCGACGCGGAGCGGACGATCGACGAGATGGCGGAGGTCGTGACCCGGGTACCCGACGCGACGATCCGGGTGTTCCCAGAGGTGTGTCGCGTCAGCATCGCCGTTCACGTCGGTGCGGGCGACGCGCACTCGATCTCGAACGAGCTCGACGGGAACACCGAGGGCACCGACAACATCCTGGCGGAGGTCCGCACGGCCCATGCCATGGCGACCCTCCAGTCCGGCGATGCCCGCGCCGCCGCGAGCGCACTCGAGGCCGTGCGGGCGACCACCACCCAGGACGGGCCCGCCGTTGCGGCCGGCGCGGCACTGGCGCTCGCGTACGACGCCTGTGGTCGCGCCGAGGAAGCCGTGCGGATCTGCGACGACCTCGCCGACCAGGCCGTGACCTACCTCGACCACCTCGAGCTCGCGCTGGCGCGGGGGTTCGCGCAGGTACAGCTGGGCGATACCGCCGGCGCCGAGCAGTGCTTCTGGCGGGGTCTCGAGATCGCCGACCGCACCGAATCACGTCTCGACCAGGCGGTTGCGCGTCTCGCGCGGGCGCGAGCCTGGGCCGCGATGGGCCGCAGTGACACCGGCGACGCCGAGCACGAGGCGGACGCCCGCCTCGAAGCGCTGGGCATCGACGCCACCGGTTGGGACACCGTCTTCCGCATGGCCATCGCCGGCGGTTGACGAGCCTCATTCCCCGGTCACGCCGGGGCCGAGATCGGTCCCCGGCGGCGTCCGCAGATGGAGCCGGTCGAGAAAGAAATGGCCCAGCGGGCCGATCGCAAGGGCGAACAGCACCGTGCCGACACCGACCGTGCCACCGAGCGCCCAGCCGGCGACGAGGGCCGTGAGCTCGATGGCCGTGCGGACCAGCCACAGCGGATGACCCCGCGCTGCGATCCCGGTCATCAGGCCGTCGCGAGGGCCCGGCCCGAGCCCGGCACCGATGTAGAGGCCGATGCCGAGGCCGGTCACGAGGATGCCGCCGACGAGCATCATCGTCCGCCACACGAGCAAACCCGGCTCCGGCAGGACGCGCAGCGCGACGTCGATGAAGAAGCCGACGGTCAGGGTGTTGAGCACCGTGCCGATCCCGAAGGCCTGCCGGAGGGGGATCCACAGCAGCAGGATCACCGCGCCGAGGACGATGACCACGGTGCCGAAGCTGAGCCCGGTGCGGCGGGCGAGGCCCTGATGCAGCACGTCGAACGGGCTCAGCCCGAGGCGGGCGTCGACCGTCAGGGCGATCCCGACGCCGAGCAGCAGAACTCCGGCGACGAACCGAGGGAGGCGGGGGCGAAGCTCCCGCCATCCCGGGAAGCCGACGACGGTGAAGCGCGGGTCGGTCACACGCGGGAGAGGCCGGTTCCGGAGGCGATCGCCAGGTCGGTCGGCTGGAAGGCGACGGGGGCCGCCGGCCGGCCGACGAACGGGGCGATGACCGCGGCGTGCCGCGCCTCCGTTCCTCCGACGCTCATGGTGGCGACGTCGAAGCTCCGATCAGTGAACGCGCCCGCGAACGACTGGTACGTCTCGGCGAGCAGCCGCTCGACATCGAGAGCGAGCGCGAGCACGGCTGCCTCGTCGGTCGCCGCATCGAGCGCGGGCCGCAGCGAAGCCATGACGACAGGGTTCGGCTCGCGGAACGGCTCACCGCCGGCGTCCGCGGTCGCTCGTGCGAACAGTTCAGCATGCTCCCGGTGGTGACGGCGGAAGAGCTCCAGCGTGTTCATCGCGTCGGACGTGGTCACCAGGCCGGAGCCGGACGCGCGCTCGTACACCGCGAGGGCGAGCTCGTCGAGCGACGAAGCGGTGCGGAGGAGCTCACGGTCGGCGGACGAGGGCCGGGCGCGTTCGTCGGTGCCGGGATCGTCATCGCCGGTCGGGCGGCAGGCGGCGAGCACGGCTGCGGCCGCAATCGTGGTGCCGCCGATCCGGAGCAGGCGACGCCGCGGGACTCTGACAGGCTCGTGCGTCGGCATCGTCAATCGACGGGGAAGGACTCGGGTTTGAACGCCGCGTCTTGGTTCTGGAACACCGGCACCAGCTCGGTGACCGGACGCTCGAGCGCGGTGCCGAACACGATCGCGTGCTCCGATTCGACCGGCAGCACCGATGCCGCCAACGCGAGCGCGTCGCGAGCCTCGAGTGCACGCAGGGCGAACAGATAGGTCGCGGCAGCCGAGCTCTCCAGCGAGAACACCAGTCGGAGGACGGCGGTCTCGTCGCGGACGCGGGCTTGCTCGTCGTCGAGGTCGCCGAGGAGCTCACGGTTGGGTTCGCCCGTGGCCTCGTCACCCGCCGCGCCGGCGAGCGCGGTGGCGTGCTCGCGATGGTGCTGGGCGAAGCGCCCGAGGTCGGCCGCAAGCTCGGAGGTCAGCAGTGCGGTGTCGATCTGGCCGTAGACCTCGACGAGGGCGAGCTCGATGCTCTCGAGGAAGGCGGTGATGGCGGCGTCGCCCGCCTCCTGGGCGAAAGCGCGTCGCGGAAGCGCAGTCAACGGGAGCGCGGACGCGGCCAAGCCGCTGAGCCCGGCGCCCTGGAGGAAACGGCGGCGCGTCGCCGTACGGCCGCGGGTGTGCTCGGGCGGTCGGTCCATGTGGCAGGGACGGTAGCGTCACCCATCGTGAAGGTCGGATTCGTCGGTTTGGGCGCCATGGGGCTTCCCATGACGCGCCATCTCGTCGAGGCGGGCCACGACGTGACCGTCGCCTCCCGCAGTCGTCCCCCGGTCGACGCCGCGGTCGACGCCGGTGCACGGGAAGGGGACGGCCCCGCGGCCGTGGTCGACGCGAGCGAGGTCACGATCCTCTGCGTACCGAGCTCCCCCGACGTGGTCGCCGTCCTCGACGACGCACTGGCGGCGTTGGGTGACGGCAAGATCGTCGTCGACTGCTCGACGATCGACCCCGACGTCGAGCGAGCGCAGCACGACCGCGTCGCCGCTGCCGGTGGGCGCTACCTCGAAGCGCCGTTGTCGGGCGGCACCGTCGGTGCCGAGAACGGCACGCTGACGTTGATGGTCGGCGGCGACGTCGATGTGCTCGACGCCGCGCGCCCCGCCCTCGATCCGTTCGCGGGCCGGATCGTCCACGTCGGCGGCCCCGGCGACGGGCAGGTCGTCAAGCTCTGCAACAACCTCGTCTTCGCCGCCCAGATGCTGGCGACGGCGGAGGCGACCACCATGGCGGCGAAGGCCGGCGTCGACCTCCACAAGCTGCTCGACGTGCTGACCCACTCGACCGGCGACTGCGTCGCCGTGCGGACCCGCATCCCGTTCGACGGGGTCCTGCCCGACAGCCCGGCGTCGAACAACTGGGCCCCCGGGTTCATGACCGAGCTCATGGCCAAGGACCTCGACCTTGCGCTGGCGTGCGCGGCCCGGATGCGCACGCCGATGTTCACGCCGGGGGTGGTGCGCCAGGTGCTCAGCGCCGCCAGCGAGGCTGGCTACGGGCGCGAGGACTTCTCCGCTTTGGGCAAGGTGATCCGCGACCTCGGCGGGGTGTGAGGTCAGGCGACTTCGGGATCGTTGAGGAGCCGTAGCTGCGCCTTGGCTCCGGGGGCGGGGCTCGAACCCGCATCCTTGGGATTAACAATCCCCTGCGCCACCAATTGCGCCACCCCGGAATAGGCAGTCGACGATAGCAGCGCCCTGACCAAACCCATGACTGCCCGATGCGTGCGCGCGCACGAGTACGTGAGGTAGCAGCACCCGTGCACGTGCTTGTTTCTTCGAATGCTCGGATCTGCAACGGCGCGGTAGGGAGCCCGGAACTGGCCACGTGGCACTCCGGTAACGTCCGACCAGAACGACTCGGCAGCGGCAAGGTCGAGTCCTTGGTGGAGATAGACGTTGACGCGAAGCCTCGTCTCGTCGATGGCGAAGAACCGACGTAGCCACCCGCAGAAGAAGCGCATCATCTCCGGCTCGCTGTTCGCGAAGCTCACCGATCCGTCGCCCTTCGTGCCCTCGCCCGCGTACAGCGCCGCACCCGCCGCAAGGAACGCGTCCTCGGAGAGCTGCCCGAGCCGCTCGGCGCTCGCCCGGTTGAGCTCCTCGATCTCGCGCAACTTGCGTTCGTGTAATGGCTGGCGGCGACGTTGAGGGCCTCGGCGCCGCTTTGACGGAGTGAACGGGACGTCGCGGACCCAGATCGAGGCCGACGACGTCGAGACGTCGAGCTCGTCGGCGATCTCGGCGAGCGTCTTGCCCTGGGCGCGCAAGACCCGGGCCTGCTCCTGCTCGCGGACCTTGCCCCGGTAGCCCATGGTGTGAGCCAGGGTATCGAACGTATG
>JBOGFJ010000285.1:0-7322 GCA_050743385.1 Acidimicrobiia bacterium | reverse complement strand
ACGCGTTCCCGAGTGTGCTCACACCCAAAGACCCGGACAACCCACCCGACCCCGCCCAGCACCTCGGGGCCTTCGACCAGCTCGTCGCCGCGGGAGTCGACACCATGTCGATCACCCCACGCGCGAGTACACACTACGAGTGGGGGTACCAGCCGTTCCCGGCCTCGTTCCCCGCCAGCCGCTACGGCGAGCGGATGTCGTTCCACTACACGCTGGCGTGGTTCGACCGCTACCTGAAAGGCGACACGAGCGCGACCGCGCGCCTCATCACGCGCACGTTCGACGACTCGGCGGACGCCTCCTCGATCGGCGCCGGGACCTACGACGAGCAGAAGGCGCTCGCCGACCCCGCCGACCCGGGCGCCGGCAACGTCCCGTACACGATCGACGGGAAGTGCGTGGCGAACCTGCTCTCGTTCTCGTACGACTCGGCCTATCGGCTGGAGGGCGGGCGCCAGGCTTCCCGCGACCTGCGCGGACGCGGCTGCTGACGACCCGCCCCCTCGACCGACGCTCAGCCCTCCGACCGGCAGACGTTCAGCGGATGGTCGATCCATTCTTCGATCGGCAGCCGGTAGTAGGTCCCGTCGGGGCACGGGAGCGCCGGGTTCACCTCGCCGAAGAGCCCCTGCTGCGACTCCCACCCAGGGAGCGACCACACGTGCACCATCCACTGGGTCTGTTCCAGCATCGTGCCGCCGGCCTGCTCGCACAGGCTGGTGGGCACGTCACCGGTGTCGGCGCCGAACGGAGCGTCGATCGTGCCGTCGGCGTTGAACACGACACAGGTGTTGGTGTGGTAGTGCCAAACGTCGTTCGGACCCGCGAAGCCCACGGGCTCCTCGGCGCTCGTCGAGTAGTACATGTACCCGGCGATGGGCGAGTCGGGCTCGGTTCCTGCGTAGATGATCGACATCGGCGAGAGCAGGTCTTCGTCGTCCATCACGCCGTCGGCGTTGAGACCGGGACCGTTCAGCCGGAGAAGGTGCAACCCGAGGCCCGGTGAGTAGGGCCCTGCCCGCCGGTAGCCGGCCGCCTCCGCCGCCGCGATCGTCGGGTACATCTCGCCGACTCGCTGCGTGAGTGCGATCTGGCGAGTCAACTCTGCGCGCGTCGGCGGATCGAGCGGTTGCTCGAGGCCGATCTCGTGGTGGTGGCCGTTGCTGAGCGTCGAGAGCCCGCGGTCGTCGACGGCCGCAGCCTCCCCCGCTCCGTGCCCGTGCCCCGCGGCCGCGGCCCCGTGCTCGCCGTGGCTACCCGAAGCGTGGTCGCGTGCCCCCGGCGACGCGATCGCGGCCGTGGCGAGCACCACCACCGCCAGCGGAACGATGGTGGCGAAACCGAGCGCGGCGCGCGACCAGTGCCGGCCGAATCCGGGCCGGAGCAGCACGAGCACCGATGCAGCGACGAGCGCCGCTTCCAGCCCGACCGTCGTGCCGTCGACGAATCCGACCGTCTCGGCGTGGCCCGCATGGGCGCCGAACGGCAGACCGAACACGCGGCTCCACGCCCAGGCTCCGATCAACGCGCAGTTCGCGAGCGCGGTGAGGCGCAACAGGCCGCGCGAGGGCCGGGTGAACACCAGCCACGCAACCGCGAGCTGGAACCACCCGGCAACGACGAAACCGAGACCCTCGATCACCGACTCGCCCCAGTGCGACGGCACCATGACGAGATGGATCACACCTGCCGCCGCCGACAACGTCGCCAGCAGTGCCCGCCCCGACCGGCTCGGGTCGAAGGTCACCGGCCTTCCCGGCGCGGCGCGCCGCGACTGCGCCGGCGGCGCGGACGGCTGTGCGACCCGTTCGAGTACGTCGGTCATCGTTCCCCCCGGTTCCCACTACGAACACTTGCGCGAACCGACCCTAAACCGACTCTGCACCCGGCACACCCGGCGCGGGACCGTTCTCAGGAAGTTCTCATCGACTCCGTGGCGGCGCTTGGCGCTGCTCGACCCTGAGCCGCGTCGGGCGGCCGACCCCCGACCAGGCGGATCACGGCCACCGTCCCGCCGCCCGGCGCCCGCTCGATCGCGACCGAGCCGCCGTGCTCCTCGACGACACGGCGGGTGATGGCGAGACCGAGACCCGAGCCCGGCAGCGCCCGGGCGCTCGGCGCTCGATAGAAACGGTCGAACACGCGCGGGAGATCGGCGAGGTCGATGCCGGGCCCGTGATCCCGGACGGTGATCGTCGCGTCGTGCACCTCGACGCTCACGCGCTCACCCGGCGGGCTCCATTTGCACGCATTGTCGAGCACGTTCACGAGCGCCCGCTCGAGTGCAGCCCTGCGGCCCGCCACGACTGACGGCGCGAAGAGCTCGAGATCGACGCCGACCTCGAACGCGCGCAGCCGGACACGTTCGACGGCGGCGCCGGCGAGGTCACCCACGTCGACCGCGACCGTCGCCTCGGCCGGGAGGTCGTCCTCGTCGGCCAACGCAGCCAGGTCGTCCATCAGGGTGGTGAGCTCGTCGAGCTGGGCGGTCAGATCGTCCAGCAGCCGGCGGTACTCGGCCTCGGGTATGCCCGGCTGCGCTGCGAGCACCTCGATGTTCGTGCGCAGGCTGGTCAGCGGCGTCCGGAGCTCGTGGCTGGCATCGGTCAAGAGCTGGCGCTGCTGCCGACGAGACGTGTCGAGCGCGACCAGCATCTCGTTGAGGCTCGCGGCGAGGCGGCCGGGCTCGTCTCGGCGCCGGACGTCGATCGACGCCCCGAGATCCTGTGTGGCCGCGACATGCTCGGCCGCTCGGGTGAGGCGCGCGAGTGGCCGTAACACCGTCCGGCTCAGCGCCAGGGCAAGCAGGGCTGCGATCCCGACGCCGGCGACTCCCATGACGATCAACGTCGTGCGGAGGTCGTCGGTCGTCGTATCGACACCCTCGAGCGGGCGTGCGAACTGGACCGCGCTCGCGGTCGCGGTGGGTGCGATCGCCACGCGCAGGTGCTCACCGTCGACGGTGACGTCTCGGAGCGACAGGGCGGCGTCGCCGCGTGCGACCGCCAGCTCTTCCGGTCCGACCGGCAGCTCGAGCGCTTGGGTCTCCGGTCGCGCGACGCGACCGTCCGCGTAGACGATCTGCATGTAGTCGCGCGATCCGATTGCCGGTAGGGCGAAGAAGCCCAAGGCGAGCTCGGGGGCAGGCAGGTCGGCCAGGCGCACGACCGTGCCGCGGACGCCGTCATCGACCTCGGCCCGCGATCTGTCCCTAACGACGAAAAACGCGATCGTCGCGACGGAGCCGACGACAACCGCGACCGCGATCGCGCAGACGAGGGCAAGACGGGTACGCAGACTCATGGCTCGCGGAGGACGTAGCCGATCCCTCGCACCGTCTGGATCAACCGGGGCTCGCCGCCGGCTTCGACTTTTCGGCGGAGATACCCGACGTACACGTCGAGCGAGTTCGAGGTGGTCGGCGCCTGGTAGCCCCAGACCCGTTCGAGCACGACGCGGCGCTCGAGCACGCGGCGAGGGTGACGCAGGAAGAGCTCGAGGAGCAGGAACTCGGTCGGGGTCAGCTCGACGCGCCGTTCACCCCGTCGGACCTCGCGGCTGTCGACGTCGAGCGTCAGGTCGCCAAAGCAAAGGACGTCGCCGTCGTCGGACCGTCGCCGCAGCAAGGCACGGATCCTCGCCAGCAGCTCCTGGAGCGCGAACGGCTTGACGAGATAGTCGTCGGCTCCGGCGTCCAAGCCCGCGACGCGCTCCGCGACCCGGCTGCGGGCGGTGAGCAACAACACTGGTGTGTCGTCGCCCTCGGCGCGCAACCGGCGGCACACCTCCAGTCCGTCGAGCTGCGGCATGAGCACGTCGAGAACGATGACGTCGACAGGCTCGGACGACAGAATCGTCAGTGCCTCCCTGCCCTCGGCAGCCAACACGACGTCATAGCCGTCGAAGGACAACGCGCGTCGGACCGCCTGCCGGACGGCCGGCTCGTCGTCGACCACGAGCACCCGCACCCTCGAGACCCTCCCACACGAACATGAACGCCCGCTGAAGGCATCCTAAGAGCACGCACCGACGATTCGAGGGGCGGCTGCGATCCGCCCACCCCGACTACCGGTACTCGAAGGCCGTCGGGTTCGGCGCCTGCATCTCGGTGCGGAACCGGTCGAACGACCACGGCCACACCGCGGGGATGCCCCGGTCGTCGAGATACCAGCTGCGGCAGCCCGTGACCCAGACCGTGCTCTTGACGGCTTCGACCCGCGCCGCCTCGTGCTGCTCCATCGCCTCCCGCGTCGCGCTGATCTCGCGGCACTCTCCCGCCCGGAGGCGTTCCACGAGCTGCATGATGTACGCGAACTGCAGCTCGGCGACCTCGATCAGGGAGAAGTTGCCCACGGGACCGTTCGGGCCGTTGAGCATGAAGAAGTTGGGGAAGCCCGGGATCGAGATCGATAGGTAGGCGTTGGGCCGCGCCGCCCAGACCTGCTCGAGGGTCTGACCGCCTCGTCCGACCACCGTCATCGGTCGCATGAACGCATCGACTTTGAAGCCGGTGGCGAGGACGAGCACGTCGAGCTCGTGCAGCCGGCCGTCTCGCGTGCGGACCCCGGCCATCTCGAGGCGTTCGATCGCCTCGGTGACGAGCTCGGCGTTCGGGTGCTGGATCGCCTCGTAGAAGTCGGGGGAGATGATCAGCCGTTTGCACGCCGCCTGATAGTCCGGGCGGAGCCGCTCGCGTAGGTCGGGGTCGCGCACGTTCTCTTCGAGATTGGCCCGGCACGCGTCGGCGACCATCTGCATCTCGGGCGACTCCGCATCGACGATGGCGTTGGCGAACACGTCGAACAGCTGCGTCAGCTGCGTGCGCAGCTCACGCAGGCGGGCCGGGTCCTGCCGGAAGGCCGCCCGCTCCTCGTCGGTGTAGGGCGGGTTCTCGGCCTGCAGGACCCATTGCGCGGTCCGCTGGAAGAGGGACAGCATTCCAACCCGCCCGACGAGCGCTGACACCATCTGCACCGCCGTCGAGCCGGTCCCGACGATCCCGACGCGCGTTCCGTCGAGGGGTACGTCGTGGTCCCAGCGCGAGCTGTGGAACATCCTGCCCTCGAAGTCGTCGAGGCCTTCCAAGTCGGGAAGCTTCGGATGGTGGAGCACCCCCGTGGCCGCGATCACGACGTCGACCTCGTCGCGATGCCCCGCCGCCGTCTCGAGATGCCACTTGCCGTCCGCGAACCGACAGCCCGTGACCTCGTCGCCGAACCGGATGTGCTGCTCGATGGCGTGCTCGCGTGCGACCCCGTCGAAGTAGCCGTGGATCTCCCCACCGGGGGCGTATCGGTGGCTCCAATCCGCCGTGGGCGCGAACGAGTAGGAGTAGAGGTGCGACGGGACGTCGCACGAGAGCCCCGGATAGGTGTTCTCGCGCCAGGTGCCACCGACCCGATCAGCCTTCTCGTAGACCGTGAAGTCGGTGAGGCCCGCCTCCCGCAGCTTGACCGCGCTGAGGATTCCCGCCATTCCCGCACCGACGATCGCGAACCGCAGCCCGCCCGGCGCGCCGGAACCAGCCCGCTCCGCGTCGCGATCCATGTAACTCCTCCCCTCGTTTCCCGCCGTCGTGCCGTACGGCCGGCCCAGAACCTACGCCACACATCCGGCACGAGACCCTCCACGCGCGCGTGTGATCACGCCGGCTCGCCGCCGAGGGGAGACGGTGGATCGATCTCGAGGCCATGGCGGAGGCGGTAGCGCCGCTCGTCATAGGTGGCGGTCTCGTACGCGATCATCGCCCAGAGCAGCACGTTGACCCCGGCGAGGGCCGCCAGTGCGGGCACCTGCATCGCCACCGGGATGAGCGCGAACAGCGCAAGGGCCAGCCCGAAGCGCTGGACGTTGAGCGTGTGCGCGTTCCGGAGCCGCAATGCGACGTGGGCGAGCAGGTAGACCGCCACCCCACCGAGCAGAGCGAACGCGTGCTCCCCGTCGAGGGCTTCGTCGACATGTGCCAACGTCGCCTCGAGCCCGAGCGCGCCGAGCACGATCCCGGCCACCATCGGGAAGTGCAGGTAGGAGTAGGAGTCCCGGGCCAGCCGGTTGCGTTGGCGTCCCGCGACCGCCAGCGACAGGCGCCGTGCGGTCACCAGCGCGACGACGTCGAAGTAGATCCACCACAGCGCGGAGGCGAGCCCGATCCCGAGCACTGCCGCGGTGATCACCCCGGCGGTGAGGTCCGCCTCGGCGCCGACACCGAGCGCCACGATCGACTCACCGAGCGCGAGGATGATGACGAGGTTGTGGCGCTCGGCGAAGTGGCCCGGGACCAGCTTCCATCCCCCGACGCCGAACAAGGCGGGCCCGCCCCAATCGAGCAGGATCGCGACGCCCCACATCGTCTCCTCCCCGGCACCGTCGAGGAACGACGCGCCGATGAGCAGCCCGACGCCGATCGCCGAGCTGATCGCGAGGGTGACGACCGAGTGGCGAAACGCGGGGGCGTCGCGGCTTCCGAGCACGAAGAGCGCGATGTGGGCGGCGCGAACGAGTCCGTAGGCGATCGCGAAGGCGAGCGCACGCTCGCCGAACGCCTCCGGAACGCAGAGAGCCACGACGAGCAGCCCGGCCATCGCGGCGAACATCGCGATCCGAACCGAGCCCTCCTCGGGGTCGACGACGCTGGTGAACCAGGCGTAGCCCGCCCACGCCCACCACAACATCGCGAGCACGAGCATCCCGCGGCCGATTCCCTCCCAGGTGGGCTGGGCGACCATCAGCGCGGTGCACTGCGTGAACCCGAGCACGAACACGAGATCGAAGTAGAGCTCGAGTGGCTTGACGGTCTCCCGCTCGCGGAGCTCGGCGCTGAGCCGGGGTACACGTGCCCGGGATGCCTTTCGGGGCGTCATCGGCGCCCTTGATACATGGGTTCGTGGGCCGGGCGTCAAGGTGAGGCTCAGGGGTCGAGCCGAGGGACGTCACGCGCCCCGACCGGTCGGCCGAGGTGCATCACCGACGCACGACCCTGATCCGACGGTGGCGAGCCGCCGTCTCGGAGATGGGTCAGCGAGTGCGGGCGAACCGGGAGATGGCGAGCCCGCCGAACACGGCGACGATGCCGGCGCACCACACGAGGCTGAGCACCACCCAGTAGCCGGTGCTGTGGCCGATCCCAGCGGTCTCGGCTCCGCCCAGCATCAGGCTTCGCACGGCGTTGATCATCACGGTGAGCGGCTGGTTGGCAGCGACGGGCTGCATCCAGCCGGGCAGCGATTCGACCGGCACGTAAGCGCTGGACACGAACGTGAGCGGGACGACCATCAGCGTCATACCTTGGGCCGCCTGCGCATTCGCGGCCATCAGGCCGACGC
>JBOGFJ010000284.1:0-8198 GCA_050743385.1 Acidimicrobiia bacterium | reverse complement strand
CTCCCCGCCCGGCGGCTGGTCGAGCGCCGCCCGTTCCGGGCGCCCCACCACACGGCGTCGGTCGCGGCGCTCGTGGGCGGGGGGAGCCGCCGTCCCCGCCCCGGTGAGGTCACGCTCGCGCACCGCGGCGTGCTCTTTCTCGACGAGCTCGGCGAGTTCCCACCCACCGCGCTCGACGCGCTGCGCCAGCCGCTCGAAGACCGGGAGGTGCACATCGCCCGGCAGGGCGTCTCGCTCACGTTCCCGGCCGACTTCCAGCTCGTCGCCTGCACCAACCCGTGCCCGTGCGGGCGGGGCGGGCCCACCTGCGGATGCTCCGAGGCGCAGCGCGCCCGCTACCGCCGGCGGCTGTCCGCGCCCCTCCTCGATCGCTTCGACGTGCGTCTGCCGGTGCACGGCCCCGAGCCCGCCGACGGCCCCGGCGAGGCCTCGGCGCTCGTACGGGCCCGGGTCGCCGCGGCCGTCGAGCGACAGGAGCGCCGCTACGCCGACTGGCCGTGGCGCCGGAACGCCCACATCCCCGCGGGCGCGCTGGCGCGCCTCGTGCCTCTGGTCGAGGCGGCCGACGACGCCTGGCGCTGGCTCATCGACGACCGCCGGCTGACGGGGCGAGGCGCGGCGCGGATCCGCCGCATGGCCCGCACACTCGCCGATCTCGACGGCGCGGCCGCGGTCACCGACGCCCACGTGCTGTCCGCCGCGCTGCTCCGTGAGGACGTGCCGTGACCACCGACGCCGCGACCACCGACGCCGCGCTCACCCCGGAGGAGCGGGCCGCCGCCGTGCTCGCGTGCGCACCCGGCATGACCCCGGCGCGACTGCGCGACCTCGTCCATCGTCGGGGTGGAGCGCGCGCGGCACTGGCGGCACAGCCACCCGGCCGCGTCGACGAACGCCGGATCGCGGCCACGCTCGCCCGTCGGCGCACCCGCGTGTACGTCGAGGGCCGGCAGGGTTATCCGATCGCTGACGCCGTTCCGGCGCGTCCCGCGGTCCTGCTCGCGGAAGGCGACGCCCCCGATGTGCTGCGACAGCCACGCGTTGCCGTCGTCGGCACACGCTCGTGCACGCTGCACGGGCGGCGCGACGCCTACGACCTGGGCGCGTTCCTCGCCCGGGCCGGCATCACGGTGGTCAGTGGCCTGGCCATCGGGATCGACGGCGCCGTCCACGAGGGCGCGCTCGACGCGGGAGGCGGCGCCGTGGGCGTGGTGGCCACCGGGCTCGACATCGTGTACCCGCGGCGGCACGCGTCGCTGTTCGACCGCGTCCGGCGCCAGGGCCTTCTCGTGAGCGAGTGCGCGTTCGGCGTCGAGCCGACCCGCGGCCGGTTCCCGGTGCGCAACCGCATCATCGCCGGCCTCGCCGACGTGGTCGTCGTCGTCGAAGCCACCCTCGCGGGCGGCGCCCGCATCACCGCCGGGTTCGCCCTCGACTACGGCCGCGCGGTGCTGGCGATGCCCGGGTCGCGCCGCAACCCGGCGGCGGCCGGTTGCAACGCGCTGCTCGCCGACGGCGCCCATCCTCTCCTCGACCCCGACGATGTGCTCGTCGCGCTCGGGCTCACGCCCGGCGGTCGCCGCGGGTGGGGTGCGCCGACGCCGCGTCCCCGCCCTCAGGGCGACGCCGCCGCGCTCCTGCGTGCGTGCGGCGGGGAACCGGCGAGCGCAGACCAGCTGGCGTCGCGCACCGGGTTCCCACCCGACCGGGTCGCGCTAGCGGTGCGTGAGCTCGAACGCACGGGCTGGATCGCGCGAGAGCGCGGCTACTGCTGGCCGCGGTGACTCCTACCGGCCGGTGAACTTCGGGTCGCGCTTCTGGATGAACGCGAGCATCGCCTCGGCGGTGTCGTCGGACGAGAAGTTCATCGCCTGGGCGATGTCCTCGAACTCGAGCGCATCGGCCATCGACACCGAGAACGACTGGTTGAGGAGCCGCTTCGACACCGACAGCTGAATCGGCGGGAGCGCGGCGAGGCGCGCCGCGAGCTCGGCAACCGACTTGTCGAGATCGTCGTGCGCGACCACGCGATTGACGATGCCGATCCGCTCAGCGCCGGCGGCGTCGATGATCTCGCCGAGGAACACGAGCTCCTTGGCCTTGTGCAGACCTACGAGACGGGGCAGTACCCACGAGCCGCCGAAGTCGACACTGAGCCCGCGCTGGGAGAAGATCTCGGTGAAGCGGGCGCGTTCCGACGCGATGATGAGGTCGCAACCGAGCGCGAGATTGCATCCGGCACCGGCGGCGACACCGTTGACGGCCGCGATCGTCGGCTTCGGGACCTCGTGCAGCCGCAGCGCCGCCCGCCCCACCACCCGCATCTGGCGCACGCTCGCGCCCACGCCGCCCTGGAGCTCGTCGGCGTTCTCGCTGTCGGTGAGGTCGGCGCCGGAGCAGAACCCGTCACCGGCACCGGTGATCACGAGCACGCGGTCGTCGGGGGTATCGGCGACCTCGTCGAACACGTCCACGAGCTCGCGCCACATTCGCCGGTTGACGGCGTTCTTCTTCTCGGGCCGGTTGAGTGTCAACGTGACGACGCCGCCCGACCGCTCGACGACCAGCGTCTCCAGCTGCATGACCGACAAGCTACTGCGTGTGCTCGCGCGCCCGTTCTTGTGTCCGGTGGTGACCGAAGCGGTCGGCTGAGGTCACGAGAACGGTCAGAACGCGGCCTCGAGCACCTCGACGGCGAGCCCACCGCCGCCCGGTCGCACCGACGCGACGTCGAAGCGCAGCTCCCCCCGCGCACCCCGCTCGGCCAGCCACGCGACCGCGAGACCCCGCAAACGCCGCTGCTTGCGCGGCGTCACCGCCTCGGCGGGGGTGCCGAACGCGTCGCTGCGGCGCGTCTTGACCTCACAGAACACGATCGTGCGGTCACGGCCCAGCACGAGGTCGAGCTCCCCCGCCCGGCAGCGCCAGTTGCGGTCGAGCACGGCGTAACCGGCGGCCTCGTACCACGCCGCCACCGCCTCCTCACCGGCGGCTCCCAGTGTGTTGCGTCGATCGGGCACGGCGTCACTCCCCCGGCTCGTGCGGTTGGGGGAAGCGCGTTGTCGCCGGGCGGGTCAGATGTCCTTGCCCGCCAGCTCCTCGACGTTCACGTCCTTGAAGGTGACGACCCGGACGTTGGCCACGAAGCGCGCCGGGCGGTACATGTCCCACACCCAGGCGTCCTGGAGGTTGAGCTCGAAGTAGACCCGGCCCTGCTCGTTCTTGACCTCCATGTTCACCGCGTTCGTGAGATAGAAGCGGCGCTCCGTCTCCACGACGTAGGCGAACATGGGCAGGACGTCGCGGTACTCCTTGTAGAGCTGGAGCTCGATCTCGGTCTCGTACCGCTCGAGGTCCTCAGCGCTCACAGGAACCTCCCATACCGGACAACTCTACGCCCCGCCGCGACCGGCTCAGGGGGTCAAGTGCGGCGCTCCCGCACCTTGGCGGCCTTTCCGATCCGGTCGCGCAGGTAGTAGAGCTTCGCCCGGCGCACCGCGCCGCGGCTGGCGACCTCGAGGCGGGCGATGATCGGCGAGTGGACGGGGAACGTGCGCTCGACGCCGACGCCGAAGCTCACCTTGCGCACGGTGAACGTCTCGCGCAGCCCGCTCCCCTTGCGCCGGATCACCACCCCCTGGAACACCTGCACCCGCTCACGGTTGCCCTCCACCACGCGGACGTGCACCTTGAGGGTGTCGCCGGGCGCGAAGTCGGGGATGTCGTCCCGGAGCCGGGCGCGGTCGACGAGATCGGTGGAGTTCATCGGCGAGTCCTGGCGGGCGGGCGGGCGGGCGGGCGGGACGCTCATGGTAACCGTCGAGTCGTCAGTCGGGGAATTCGTCGAGCAGCGCCCGCTCCTCCACGGTGAGGTCCCGCTCCAGGAGGTCGGGGCGGCGCTCGAGTGTCCGCCGCAGCGACTGCGCCCGGCGCCAGCGTTCGATCCGGGCGTGATCCCCGGATCGCAGCACCTCGGGGATCGCCCAGCCCCGGAACTCGGCCGGCCGGGTGTACTGCGGGTACTCGAGCAACCGGCCGGCGTCGAACGACTCGTCGACGGGGGAGCACTCGTTGCCGATCACCCCCGGCACCAGCCGCGTCACGGCCTCGATGACGACCAGCGCGGCCGCCTCGCCGCCCGCGAGCACGTAGTCGCCGACCGAGAGCTCGCCGTCACACAGGTGGTCGGCGACCCGCTGGTCGACGCCCTCGTAGCGGCCGCAGACGAGCGAGAAACCGGGCCCTGCCGCCAGCTCCCGGGCGCGCGTCTGGTCGAAGCGCGTTCCCGCGGGCGTCAGGAGCAGGAGAGGTCGCACGGGCTCGACCGCCTCCACCGCGGTGAACAGCGGCTCGGGCGCCATCACCATCCCCGCACCGCCGCCGAAAGGGGTGTCGTCGACGCTGCGGTGCCGGTCGGTCGCCCAGTCGCGGGGGTCGTGTACACGTACGTCGAGCACGCCGAGCCGGCGAGCCTTCCCGATCAGGGAAGCGGCGAGCGGCCCCGCGAGATAGTCGGGGAACAACGAGAAGACGTCAACGCGCACTAGTCGGGCGAACGATTGACGTCGAGGAGGCCGGCCGGCGGGTCGACCACCACCCCGGCCGGGCTGTGCTCGACTACGAACACGGCCGGCACCAGGGTGCCGTCGTCGAGGACGAGGAGGTCGTGCGCCGGGTTCGGCTCCACCGCCCTGATCCGGCCCAGCACCCGGCCGCCGGCATCGCGGACTTCGGCACCCACGATCTCGTGGACCCAGAGCTCGTCCGCGTTGCTCGACGACGCCAATGGCGCGGCCGTGAGCACGGCGCCGCGCAGCTTCTCGGCTGTCGTGCGATCCTCGACGCCCTCGAAGCGCACGAGCCAGCGGCCGCGGTGGGGGCGCGATGTCGCGACCACGAGGTCGCGTTCCCCGGCATGCATCACTGCACCCGGCTCGACGCGCTCGCTGCGGTCGCTCGTGAGGGTGACGGTCACTTCGCCGCGCAAGCCGTGCGCGCGGCCGACGAGGCCGACCTCCAGGCGCGCCGACCCGGGCGGGTTACTCGACGACGTCGACGTTGGCCTTCACGCCCTCGGCCGCACCGGCGGCGCGGACGAGCTGACGCAGCGCCTGGATCACGCGGCCCCGCTTGCCGATGAGGCGGCCCATGTCGGACGGGTTGGCGTGCACGAGGAGCGCGATCTCGCCCCGTCGCTCCTCTACCTCGACCTCGATCGCGTCGGCGTCGTCGGCCACCTGGCGAGTGACGTGCTCGACGACCGCCTGCGCCCGGGCGCCGACGATGCGATTGCCCTCGGGCGCGATCTCGTCGTCGAGGTCGTCGTCGTCGTCGAACTCGTCGTCGTCCTCCAGATCGTCGTCGTAGTCGTCGACCTCGCCGCGTTCCTCGTTCACGACGACGCCTCCTCCTCTTCGTCCGCCGCGGGCTCTTCCGCCGCGGGCTCTTCCGCCGGAGCCTCCGCGGCCGCCGGGGCCGCGTCCGCCGCCGCCTTCTTCGACTGACGCGGCTTCGGCGCGGGCGGCGCCGTGCCCGGAGTGACACCGCGCCGGGCGAGCTTGGTCTTGACGGGGCCGCCCTTCTCCTCCTCGTAGCGCGCCCACACACCCACCGCCGCCAGCAGCTTCTGCACCTGCTCGGTCGGCTGCGCACCCTTCCGGAGCCAGCCGAGCGCCTTCTCGCCGTCGAGGTCGACGAGCGACGGCTCCTGGCGGGGCGCGTACTTCCCGATGGTCTCGATGATGCGGCCGTCGCGCGGCGACCGGGCATCGGCGACGACGACGCGGTACGTGGGCTGCTTCTTCTTGCCCACCCGCATCAAGCGGATCTTGACAGACACAGAAACGCGGTCCTCTCGTCGGGCGTGGAACGCACCAGCCTACAGATCACAGCACCTGCCAGCCTCGATCGAGGGGCCGGCTCTGCCGGCCCCCGGACCGCCAGGCGCGTGCGGGAGCGGCGAGCGAAGCCAGCGCGACGAGGGAAGTCAGACCGGCAGCTGCGGCATCCCCTTGCCCAGCTTGCCCTTCGACATCTGGCGCATGAGCTGCTGCACCGTCTTGAACTGCTTGAGCAGCGCGTTGACGTCTCGGGTCGTGGTGCCGCTCCCCCGGGCGATGCGCAGGCGGCGGGACCCGTTGATCACCGAGGGCCGGCGGCGCTCTTGCGGCGTCATGGAGCAGATGATCGCCTCGACCTTCGCCAGCTCGCCCTCGTCGACCTCGGTCTGGCGCAGTTCCTTCGGAACACCCGGCAACATGCCGATGAGGTTCTGGAGCGGGCCCATCTTGCGCACCTGACGCATCTGGTCGAGGAAGTCTTCGAGCGTCATCTCTCCTCGACGGAGCTTGGCCTCGGCCTTCTGCGCCTCCTCCTGGTCGAAGGCCTCCTCCGCCTTCTCGATCAGGGTGAGCACGTCGCCCATCCCGAGGATGCGGCTCGCCATCCGGTCGGGGTGGAACGGCTCGAAGTCTTCGATCTTCTCGCCCGTTCCCGCGAACAGGATCGGCTTGCCGATGACCTCCTTCACCGAGAGCGCGGCTCCGCCGCGAGCATCGCCGTCGATCTTGGTGAGGACCACGCCGTCGAGCCCCACGGCCTGATCGAAGGCCTCGGCCACGTGCACGGCCTCCTGCCCGGTCATGGCGTCGACCACCAGCAGCGTGTCGTCGGGCCGCGCCACCTTGGCCACGCGCCCGAGCTCCCCCATCAGCTCGGCGTCGATCTGGAGCCGACCGGCCGTGTCGACCACCACGACCGTCGCGCCGAGCCGATCCGCCTCCTTCAGCGCACCCTTCGTCACCTTCACCGGGTCGCGCCCCTCGGAGAAGACGGGCACACCGATGCGCTCACCCAGCACGCGCAGCTGCTCGACCGCCGCCGGGCGCTGGAGGTCGGCGCCGACGAGGAGCACCCGGCCGCCGGTCACCTTCAGGTGGCGGGCGAGTTTCGCCGCCGCCGTCGTCTTCCCCGAGCCCTGGAGCCCGGCCAGCATCACGACCGTCGGCGGCTTCGAGCTCATGGCCAGCTTGCCGGTCGTGCCGCCGAGCGTCGTCACCAGCTCCTCGTGCACGATCTTGATGACTTGCTGCGCCGGGCTCAGGCTCTTGGCGACCTCCGCACCCCGGGCCCGCTCCTTCACCCGGCCGATGAAGTGCTTGACGACGCTGACATTGACGTCGGCCTCGAGCAGGGCGATGCGAATCTCGCGCGCGACCTCGTCGATCTCGCGGTCGCCGAGACGGCCCCGGCTCCGAAGTCGCTGGAAGATCCCGTCGAACCGGTCGGAGAGCGCGTCGAACATCCCTGTCCAAGCTACGCGAACAACGCGTCGACGAATTCCACGGGGTCGAACGGGACCAGGTCGTCAGCCGACTCCCCGACCCCCACCACCTTCACGGGAATCCCGAGCTCGGCCTCGATCGCGAGCACGATCCCGCCCCGGGCCGTGCCGTCGAGCTTCGTGAGCACCACGCCGGTCACGTCGACCGCGTCGGCGAACTGGCGCGCCTGGGCGAGCCCGTTCTGCCCGGTGGTGGCGTCGATCACGAGGAGCACCTCCCGGAGCGCGCCCGGCGTCCGCTCGACGATGCGGCGCAGCTTCTTGAGCTCCTCCATGAGGTTGACCTTGGTATGGAGGCGACCAGCGGTGTCGACCAGCACGAGGTCGGCGCCGCGGGCATGCGCCGCGCTCATGGCGTCGAACACGACCGATCCCGGGTCGGCGCCCTCCTGGCTCCGGACGACCGGCGCGCCGACGCGGTCGCCCCACTGGCTGAGCTGCTCCGCGGCGGCCGCGCGGAACGTGTCCGCGGCCGCCAGCATCACGCTGTGACCCTCGGCGCGCTCGCGCTGGGCGAGCTTGGCGATCGCGGTGGTCTTCCCGACGCCGTTCACGCCCACGAACATCCAGACGTTCGTCTGGCCGTCGATGAGCGAGAGAGCACGGTCGGCGTCGCCGTCGAGCTGAGCGACGAGCTGCGCCTTGAGCAGCTCCACGACCTCGGTGGGCTCCGACGCCCGGAGGTCGGCCGCGGCGCCACGCAGCGCGTCGAGCAGCTCCGCCGTGGTGGCCACGCCGACGTCGGCGCGCAGCAGCGCCTCCTCCACCTCGTCCCAGGTCTCCTCGTCGACCCGGCCGCGGCCGGTGATCGCCTGCACCGGTGCCGAGAGCACCGCCCGGGTCTTGGCGAGTCGAT
>JBOGFJ010000283.1:0-2006 GCA_050743385.1 Acidimicrobiia bacterium | reverse complement strand
CGGTGGGAGCTGCTCGAGGACGAGCGTGATCGAGTGGTGGACTCGGGCACCGCGGTCGCGGCGGCCGACCTCGGCCATTCGGTGCACGTCGACGCGCGCGGGCTCGACCCCGACCGGCCGTACCGCTACCGGTTCATGGTGGGCGACTACGAGACGCCGGTGGCGCGCACCCGGAGCGCGCCGGCGCGGGGCCGGGGCCGCCGGTTGCGCATGGGCCAGGTGTCGTGCCAGATGTACGAGGAGGGCTACTACACGGCGTACGCCGACATCGCCGCCGACGACGACCTCGACCTCGTGGCGCACTGCGGCGACTACATCTACGAGAGCCCGACCGGCGGCGAGGTGCGCACCGATCCCGTCCCGGTGGCGGAGACGATCGACGACTACCGCGCCCGCTACGCGCTGTACCGCTCCGACGCCGACTTGCAGGCCGCGCACGCCCTGTGCCCGTGGGTGCTCACCTGGGACGACCACGAGGTCGAGAACAACTACCAGGGCGACGTCCCGGAGGTGTCCAGCAGCACCCCCGACCCGGCCGACTTCGCGGCGCGCCGGGCCGCCGCCTACCGGGCGTGGTGGGAGCACATGCCGGTGCGCTTCGACCCGCCCGACGGTCCCGACCTGCGCATCCACCGGCGGCTGCGATGGGGGCGTCTCGCCGACCTGATGGTGCTCGACACCCGCCAGTACCGCTCCGACCAGGTGTGCGTCGAGGGCGGCGACATCGGCGCGCGCTGCGACGCCGCCTTCGACGACGACTTCACGATGCTGGGCGCGGCGCAGGAGCGGTGGCTCGACCGGCGGCTCCGGGATGCGGGCGCCGGCTGGACCGTGCTCGTGCAGGGCGTGGCGGTGATGCAGTGGCGCTTCGCCCCCGGCAACGCGGTGTGGAACCTCGACGGGTGGGACGGCTACCCCGCCGCCCGCGACCGGCTGATGGCGTCGCTGCTCGACAACGAAGCCCCCAACCCGGTCGTGCTCACCGGCGACGTGCACTCGTCGTGGGTGAGCTCGCTCGCGCCCGACTTCGACGACCCGTCGGCGCGGCTCTTCGGCACCGAGCACATCGCGCCGGGCGTCACGTCGCCGTCATCGAGCATCCTGGCCGACGCGATCCCCGCCGTGCTCGCCAACAGTCCTCACGTCCGCTGGGCGGAGGCGGAGCACCGCGGATGGGTGCGCCACGACGTCACGCCCGACGAATGGCGCACCGAGTACCGCTTCGTCGACGACGCCACGGTGCAAGGGAGCGCAGTGACCACCGCGAGCCGCTGGGTGACACCCGCGGGCGGGACCGTCATGGAGGCGTAAGGGCGATCCGCACGCGGCCGGCGTGCGGGCCGAGGGTCAGAGCGCCTGGCCGAGGCTGAGCGCGATGCCGAGCCCGGTGAGGAGGGTGCCGGTCATGATCCAGGTCTGCGCCCGCAGGCGCCGGTCGACCGACGAATCGAGCTCTGCGAACCGGCGTCCGACGCGCTCCTCGAAGGCTTCGATGCGCAGCGAGGAGCGTTCCTCGAACCCGGCGACGCGCTCCTCCAGTGTCCCGAGGCGCAGGTCGAGGTACTCCTTGGTCACGAGGGATCCCCAACCTCCGGGAGGTCGTCCCTCGATCACGTAGGCCGCTTCCTCCACTCCGAGCGTCTCCTCGAGCGAACGGCGGATGCGTAGCGAGTGCTCTTCGACGGCCATCTGGCCTCCCCGTGCGAATCGTTCCCGACGGGTAGCCGTTGACAGGCCGGCTCCGAGCCAGGATCAAGCGTACCGCCGGCCGCTGAAAACAACAGCGCTGGCGCCTCGTCGGGGGCAGCGGTCCGAAGTTGTGGCTTCGGTCGCCCTGCGTCCGCAACCATCGCGGGCAAGGTGATCAAGTCGGACTGTTGGGCTCGCAGACGAAGTTGTTGCTCTCGTCGAGGAACACGATCACCGGAAACGTCGCGGGATCGTCGAGGAGTTCGAACGCGAAGAAGCCGCCCGTGACGTTGAAGCCGGTGTCGGGACTCCAGGTG
>JBOGFJ010000282.1:0-9192 GCA_050743385.1 Acidimicrobiia bacterium | reverse complement strand
CGGCACCCTCGCGCGCCATGCGCCCCCGCGCGGCCGCCCGCTCGACCTCCTCGATGCGGCGTTCGGTGTCGGCGACGGCGCGCTGGGCGTCCTCCTCGCGCCCGCGTCGCCCGCGGCGTTCCTCTCGTAGCTCTTGGCGCAGCCGCTCCGCCTCGGCGGTCGCCGCGTCGCGCGTTGTCTCGAGTCGGCGCCGCGTCTCGTCGAGCGACGCGATCTCCATGGTGCGGGCGTTGCGTTCCTCGTCCTCCTCCCGCTCGAGGCGCTGGCGCTCGACGATGGCGGCGGCGGCCCCGAGACCGAACGCCCACCCGCGTGGGCGGGCCGCGTACAGCGCCGACGCGAGCAGCGGGAGATCGTCCCGTTCAGCTGCCGAGCCCACCTGGCGAAACGTGTCGTCGGCATTCCATTCGGCGAGCGCGGCAACGACCTCCGGGCGGTCGGCGAAGCGCTCGATCACCCGCTCGTAGAACGTGTCGTCGGCCTCGAGCGTGCGCCACAGCTGCTGGCGGGCTGCTTCCGTCTTCAGCCCACGGGGATCGAACTCGGCGAGGCGGCGCAGCGGCGCGGGCCGCTCCACCACCTCCATGCGGCGCAAGACGTCACCGGCCGTGTCGAGCAGGGGCAGGAGGAGCTGCTCCGGCAGCGGCGGCACCGTGACGCGGCGGGGAGGAGTCGTCACGGCTCCACCATCGCTCACCGCGCGCGCCGACATGCCGCGGCCAAGGCAGGCCCGTAGACTCGACCGTCGAGCCGGCCAACCGGCCGAGCCGTTGGGAGCACCCGAATGCACGCAGCGCACGAGGAACTGACGCTGGAGACCCAGGGCGACGGCGACATCCTCGACGTCACGCCCTACGCCCAGAAGGCGGTCGACAACGCCGGGTTCTCCGACGGTCTGTGCACCGTCTTCGTCGCCCATTCGACGTGCGCGATGACCACGATCGAGCACGAGCCCGGGTGCAACGCCGATCTCAACGACGTGGTCGAGGGCATCGCGCCCCGAGACCGCGCCTGGCGCCACAACGAGCTCAACGCCGACACCAACGGCCACAGCCACGTACGCGCCGCCCTCATGGGCCCGTCGGTCACGCTCCCCTTCCGTGCCGGCCAGCTGCTGGTGGGTACCTGGCAGAAGGTCGTCTGCATCGATTTCGACGACCGCCCCCGCTCGCGCAAGGTCGTCATCCAGCTGCTGGGGGCGTAACCGGCGCCAGCGTCTCGATCCGGTCGCGCCCCGCGCCGCACCAGCGGCAGCTGACGTCGTCGACCTGCTCGTCGAGCACCTCTTCGTCTTCGACGGTGAGGTCGCCGCCCACGCTGAAGTGGTGGAACGCCTTCGTGCGACGGGTGGCGACGACGTCGAAACGGGTGAGGTTGCCGCACCCGGTGCAGCGGTAGCGGGTCATGTCCCGATTGTACGGATCACCCTCGGGGTCCTCCCGCACCGAACGCACGTTCGCTACTGTAGCGAGGCCATGGAGGTCGCCCTTCCCCTCGGCCGGGCCTCGATCGACGACCTGGCCACGCCGCTGCACGAGGTCACGTTCGTGGTCGTCGACCTGGAGACCACCGGCGGCGCGCCGGCGGGGTGCGGGATCACCGAAGTCGGGGCCGTGAAGCTGCGCGGGGGCGAATGCCAGGGGACGTTCCAGACGCTCGTGAACCCGGGCGAGCCCATTCCCCCGTTCGTCTCCGCCCTCACGGGGATCTCCGAGGCGATGGTGACGCCGGCGCCGAGTGTCGCCGAGGTGCTGCCGTCGCTGCTCGAGTTCCTCGGCGGCGCCGTGCTCGTCGGCCACAACGTGCGCTACGACCTCGCCTTCCTCCGCGCCGCCCTCGCCGCGCACGGCTATCCCGGCTGGCTCGCCCATCGGCGCGTCGACACCCTGGCAATGGCGCGCCGCCTCGTGCGTGACGAGGTCGCCGACCTGCGACTCGGCACCCTCGCGCGCCACCTCCGCGTACCGACCACCCCCACGCACCGCGCCCTCGACGATGCGCGCGCCACCGGCGAGGTCCTCCACGCGCTCCTCGAGCGCGCCGGCACGCTCGGCGTGCTGGCTCTCGACGACCTGCTCGAGCTGCCGGCCATGCGCGCGCACCCGACCTCGGGCAAGCTGAAGCTCACCGCTCGACTCCCCCGCGTGCACGGCGTGTACCTGCTCCGTGACCGCGTCGGCCGGGTGCTGTATGTCGGTCGGGCCGCGAACCTGCGCGCCCGGGTACGCCGCCACTTCGCCGCCGACGGGCGGAGGACGGTCCCCCAGCTCGTGCGTGAGACGACGGCGATCGAGCACGTCGTGTGCACGCACCCGCTCGAGGCGATCGTACGGCGCCTGCGCCTGATCCGGGAGCACGAGCCCCGGTGGAACCCGGAGTGGAGGGCGTGGCGGAGGTACGCCTACGTCGCGTTGGGGCGTGGTGAGCGTTCCCGCCTCGCGCCGATGCCGTCGCGAGCTTCGGCCAAGCTCGTGCGCGACGCGATCATGACCGCCGTGGCCGATCGGACGATGGTCGGGAGTGTGGTCGCGCGCGCGCTCGACGGTGATCCCGGGCTGCTCACCCAGCCGGTGGAGGACCATCTGGCCGCCCTCGTGGCGGCGGAGCGGTTCGAGCGAGCGGCCCAGACCCGCGACCGGCTTGCGGCACTGCGCCGTGCACTGGCGCGGCAGCGCCTGCTCGACGCGAGCCTTGCCTCGGGCACGGTCCGGGCTGACGGGCTCGAGGTTGCCGGCGGGCGCCTCGTGCTCGCCGAGGACACGCCACGGATGACCGACGCCGGCACCGCGGTGCCGAGAGAAGAGGTCGACGAGTTGATGGCGGTGGCGCGGTGGCTGGCGCGCCACCCGTCACCGACGGCTTCGGCGACGCCGGCGGCTGCGACTCTCACCTGACGCGGCCACGGCCGCGGGCTCCGGCTCGGGGCCCGGCGCACCCTCGCGCTCGGTCCGGATGGCCTGGCGGCGCTCACCCAGCTTGCGCAGCCCGAAGAGCATGAGGTGCACCAGGAGTGTCGTCACCAGCGCCCACGCCGGCGCGATCACGAGCACCCGCCAGTAGCGGCCCCATCCGGTGTCGACGAGAACGTCGAGGAGGCGCTGTCCGCTGAGGAAGCCCAGACGACGAGCCGGGACCACCACCGCGAGGAGGCCGACGGGCAGTGCGACGAGCCACGCCAGCACGCGGAACGGCCATGCGACCTTGCGGGGCCGTGCGCCGTCGACACTGCGGCGAGGCGGGGGTGCGCCCTCGGGCATGGGCGGCGGTACGGCCCCCCGGCCCGACGCCGGCATCGTCGCGGTCGCCCCGGCGGGCCCGTTCGATTGCGGTTGGCCGGCCGGCGGGGGCCGGAACTGAGCCGGCACCTTGAGCGTGCGCCCGCAGCGCTCACACGGGAACGTCGTCGCGTTCGGCAGCGCCGACAGCGGGTGCTTGTTCCCGCACGCCGGACACTGCAGCGCCTTGGCCATCACATGGCTCCGGCGCTCAGCGGCTGGGTACCTACCCCCGCCATCCGGGACGCGCCTCCGCACAACCACATGGCTCCGGCGCTCGGCGGCAGCACTATTCCGCCTCGGCCTCGCGGGCGGCGACGCTGACGCGCACGAACGCGTCGAGAGCGGCCGCGGCGCGTCCGTCGTCGATCGAAGCCTGCGCGGCCTCGACGCCCTCGGCCAGATCGACGGCCGCCCCGCCCACGACCAGCGCGGCGGCGGCGTTGAGCGCCACGATGTCGCGCACCGGTCCGTGTTTGCCCGCCAGAACCTGGTGGGCGATCTGGGCGTTCCCGGCCGCGTCACCACCGGCGAGAGCCGCCAACTCGGCCGGCTTGATCCCGAACGCGGAGGGGTCGACCACGTAGGTGCGCACCGCGCCGTCGTCGAGCTCGACGACCGTCGACGTAGTCGTGACGGTGAGCTCGTCGAGCCCGTCGTGCCCGTAGAACACCAGCGCCCGCTCGGTGCCGAGATCGGCGAGCGCGCCGATCATCCGCTCTGCCATCGCGGGGTCCGACACACCGAGCGCCTGCCGGCGCGCTCCCGCGGGATTGGCGAGCGGTCCGAGGAAGTTGAACGTCGTCGGCGCACCCAGCTCCCGGCGGGCGGGGCCGGCGAACCGCAGGGCGGAGTGGAACCGCGGCGCGAAGCAGAAGCCGATGCCGGCCTCGTCGATGCAGCGGCCGACGCCGTCGGGGCCCAGGTCGATGACGACGCCCAGGGCCTCCAGCACGTCAGCGGAACCGCAGTCGGACGAGGCGGCGCGGTTCCCGTGCTTCGCGATCCGCACACCCGCGCCTGCGGCCACGAGGGCGGCCATCGTCGACACGTTGACGGTCCCGGAGCGATCGCCGCCCGTCCCGCACGTGTCGACCAGCTGTTCGGCAACCGGCACGTCGACGCGCGTCGCGTACCGCATCATCGTGCGGACCAGGGCGGCGAGCTCGGCGGCGGTCTCGCCCTTGGCGCGCAGGGCGACGGCGAAGCCCGCGATCTGGGCGTCGGAAGCCGTTCCCTCGAGGATGGCCGCCATCACGCGTTCGACGAGCTCGGGCTCGAGGTCGTCGCGTCGGAGCAGCGACCCGAGCGCCTCCGGCCACAGCGGAGTCGGTGGGGTCATCGCGTCAGTCCCACCACAGGTCGTGGTCGAGCACGCCGCGGGCGATCAGCCCGAGCTGCACCTGTGACGTGCCCTCGACGATCGTGAGCTGCTTGGCATCCCGGTAGTGGAGCTCGAGCGGGTGGTCCTTCATGTACCCGGCGGCGCCGAGCATCTGGAGCGCCTCCCCCGACACCTTCACCGCCAGCTCGGTGGCGTAGTACTTCGCCATCGAGAGGTACGGCACCCACTCCTTGGTGAACTGGCTCCGATCGGCCATCCAGGCGGCACGGTACGTGAGGAGCCGGGCGGCCTCGATCTCGGTCGCGAGCTCGGCGATCTTCCACTGAATGCCCTGGAAGTCGGCGATCGTCTTCTCGAACGCCTCACGCTGCTTCACGTACTCGACGGCGTACATGAGCGCGCCCTCGGCGAGACCGATGCCACGGGCGGCGACGATGGGACGCATCGAGTTGAGCCCCAACATCGCCAGCCGGAACCCGCCGATCTCGCCGACGACGTTCTCGGCCGGGACGCGCACGCCGTCGAGGATCAACTCGCCGGTGTCGACGCCCTTCACCCCCATCTTGCGATCGACTCGTCCGACATCGACGCCCGGCCACGAGCGCTCGACGATGAAGGCGGAGATGCTGTCGTGAGCCCGCGAGTCGGCGGCACCGGTCTTGGCGAACACGCAGTACCAGTCGGCTTGGCGCACCCCCGACATCCAGCACTTCGTGCCCGTGAGCACCCACGCGGAGCCGTCGGCAACCGCTTTGGTGCGCATCCCCATCACGTCGCTGCCGGCCTGAGGCTCGGAGAGCCCGAACCCGGCCCGGGCCTCGCCGGTGGCGACGGGCGTCACGTAGCGCCGGTTCTGCTCCGGGCTGCCGGCGATCATCACCGGCCCCGTGGGCAGGCGGGTGAGGAGCAGCATCAGGGCGGCGGCATTGGAGTACTTCGCGACCTCCTCGATCGCGATCGTGAGACCGAGGATCCCGGCGCCCGATCCGCCGTACTCCTCGGGCATGCACAGGCCGGTGAGCCCGCTCTCGACGAACAGCGAGAACACGTCGTCGGGATAGGCCTCGGTGTCGTCGATCTCGCGTGCCCGCGGCGCGATCCGCTCCTGGGCGAGCTTGCGCACGCTGGCCTGGAGGTCGACGAGCTCCGGGGGGAGATCGAAATTCATCCGGGCGAGCCTACCGGCGGGGTGCTGCAACTCCCGGTGCGGAGCGGTGGGCGGCCGGTCAGGCAGACTTGCGGCGGCGGCGCAGCACGCGGCGGCGCTCCCGTTCGGTGAGGCCGCCCCAGACGCCGTGCTTCTCCCGGGTGGTGAGCGCGAACTCGAGGCACGCCTCCCGCACCGGGCAGAGGGCGCAGATCGACTTGGCCTCCTCGGCGTCCTCGTCGTCGTCGGAGACCGGGTAGAAGACCTCGGGGTCGACGCCTCGACACCGGGCCTGCTGACGCCAGGAAAGGTTCATGGGAGATGCATCCCGAGCACGGGTTCGAATGCCGGCGCGGAGCCGGGGGAACAGGTCCAACGCCTCTAGATTCGACCGATATTCCCGTTCCCCTGAGGGGGAAAACGCCCGCCCCGGGCACCGAGGGCGACGGGGATCGGCTCGTAGGATCGGGCCGATGGCGTCTCCCCCGACCGCCCGGCCGGCCGAAGCGGCCCAGCTCGACGTCTCCGGAGGCGTCGCGCTCGCGCCGCTCGCGCTGGCCACCGTGCCGGCCGTGGTGCCGGCGTGACGACCGAGACGGGTGTCGATCGCCGTGCCGTGGTCCGCGGCGTCGTCGCGGGCGCGTTCGTCATCGTGGTGGTGGCCGCAATCGGCGCCGTTCTCGACCGCTCGATCGACGACTTCGACGACAGCGGGTGGCCGTTCCTCTTGTTCCTCGCGATCCTCTTCGCCTACGCGACCGCCGGATTCGGCGCGGGCAAGCTGGCGCCGAGCGCTCCGCTCTCGAACGGCGCGCTCGCAGGAGTTGGTGCGTTCGCCGTCTGGATCCCGGCCCGGATCGTCATCTGGGCGATACGGGACGACGCCGGCGGCTTGCTCTCGGGTGACGAACCCGTGCTCACCGTCGGCGGGGTGTTCGCCAACCTCGTGTTCGCGACCGCGCTGGGGATGCTCGGCGGGATGCTGGCGGCGCGCCGGTCGCCGGACGCGTCGGCCGACACCCGATGACGAAGCTCAGTGCGTATCGATCTCGGCGCCGTCGCCCGCGGCGGCCTCGCGCCGGTCGGCGACGAGGCTGGCCGCGATCGTGACCGCGAGCACGACGCCGATGACGAGAAGGCTCAGCCAGATCGGGAGGTGCACCACCTCGGTGAGCAGCATCTTGACGCCGACGAACGCCAGGATCACACCGAGGCCCTGGTTGAGGTAGCGGAACCGGTCGGCCATCCCCGCGAGGCAGAAGTAGAGCGCCCGCAGTCCGAGGATGGCGAAGGCGTTCGACGCGAAGACGATGAACGGTTCCCTCGAGACCGCCAGGATCGCCGGGATCGAGTCGACCGCGAACACGACGTCGGTCGTCTCGATGAGGATCAGCACCGCGAACAGCGGTGTCGCGAGGAGCGCGCCCGTTCGCCGGGTGAAGAGCTTCTGGCCGTCGTAGTCGGTGGTCGACGGCACGACTCGTCGCACGACCTTGAGCACAGGGTTGTGCTCGGGATGGATCTCGGTCTCGGAATGGCGGGCGATCCTCACTGCGGTGACGACCAGGAACGCCCCGAAGATGTAGAGGACCCAGTCGAAGGTCTCGATGAGGGTCACTCCGGCGAAGATGAAGATGGCGCGCAGCACGAGAGCGCCGAAGATCCCCCAGAAGAGCACTCGGAACTGATACGCCGCGGGCACGGAGAAGTAGCTGAAGATCACGGCCCACACGAACACGTTGTCGACCGAGAGGCTCTTCTCGATCAGGTAACCCGACAGGTACTCGCCGGCGGCGCCCCCGCCGTGCCACCAGGCGATGACGACAGTGAACGAGAGACCGATGGCGATCCAGACCGCCGACTCGATGGCGGCCTCGCGAACGGTGATCACGTGGGGTTTGCGGTGCACGAGGAGCAGGTCCACGAGCAGCAGAACCACGATGGCGGCGACGAGGGCGGCCCAGACCCACAGGGGTACGGCGAACGAGGCGAATTTGTCGGAGGCGTCGCGCGCGAGCGCAAGGGTGGTCATGGCGAGAGCTCGGGTGCGGTCAACGAGCAGTGGTCCAAGGCGCGGGCCTCATCATCGGGGAGCAGACGACGCGGTTACCGGCGCGAACGATCGGATCGTCACACGGCCGGGCTCACGCCCACAGCGTATCGGTGACGCGCCCGCCGACCCCATGCGCGACAATAGTGAGTGGTGGCGAGTCGGCCAGGCGGCCGCGTACCGGCATTCGACCGGTCCGAGGAACGTCCGGACTCCGCAGGGCGGGGTGCTGGGTAACACCCAGTCGGGGCGACCCGCAGGAAAGTGCCACAGAGAGCAGACCGCCGATGGCGGGGCCGATCTCCGGAGCGGGCCCGCACAGGTAAGGGTGATACGGTGCGGTAAGAGCGCTCCAGCGCCCGGGGTGACCCGGGCGGCTCGGCAAACCCCACCCGGAGCAAGGCCACACAGGGGGAGGACGGCCCGTCCGCAGACACCCCCGGGTAGGCCGCTGGAGCCGGCGGGTAACCGCCGGCCGAGAGGGATGGCCGCCGCGAGCGCGCGAGCGCTCGTACAGAATCCGGCGTACCGGCCGACTCGCCACCACCACCGCCTTTGACCTGGGCAAACGCGCCTAGCTGGTGCCCTGGGACCGCACAGGGACCGCACGAGCGCCGAGTATTTCGTCGACGGCGCCTCGGGTGCTGTCCACGGAGTCGGGCCAGAGGTGCGAGTAGGTGTCGAGCGTCTCGGCGGCACTCGCGTGCCCGAGGCGGGCCTGGACGACCTTCACAGACTCGCCGTGGCGGATGAGGAGGCTCGCGTAGTAGTGCCGGAGTGCGTGGAAGCCGGTCCTGGGCGGCAGGCCGACTGCACGAACCGCCCGTCGCCACACCGAGTCGCCGAAGCGCGTACGGCGAATGGGATGTTCCCCCTTGTCGGTGAAGACGAGACGCAGTTCGCCTGCAGGGAAATGCCGCAAGGTGGGAGGACAGTGTCTCGAGAATCACGTCGGGCAGCGGCACCGTTCGTCGGCTCGCTCGGTCTTCGGAGGCCCGAGGAACGGTGATCCATGGGCCAGGGCAACGAGCTGCTGCGAAACCGTGAGGCGGCGGCCCAGGAAGTTGACGTTCTCCAGTGTGAGGCCGAACGCTTCACCCTGGCGGAGACCCGTCCCCGCGGCGGTGATGATCAGAGCCCGATAGCGGTCGGGGACAGCATCGGCGAGGGCCATCACCTGCTCCGTATCGAGCGGGATGACGCGTTCACGCTCCTTCTTGGGCAAGCGGATGCCCTCACACGGGGTCGCGGGGATCAGGCGGTCGCCGACCGCAGCGCGGAAGATGGAGGCGAGGTACCGGTACGCGAGCTCGACGGTGGCCGGCGAGAGCACCTCTGACCGGCCCTTCACCCACGCCTGGATCTCGGATCGGCG
>JBOGFJ010000281.1:0-5868 GCA_050743385.1 Acidimicrobiia bacterium | reverse complement strand
ATCCAGATCCGGTTGAGCTGATCCTTCGGGATCAGGAGCTCCTCCTTGCGGGTCCCCGACTTATTGACATCCAAGGCGGGGAAGATGCGCTTGTCCGACAGGCGCCGGTCCAGAACCAGCTCCAGATTGCCGGTGCCCTTGAACTCTTCGAAGATGACCTCGTCCATCCGACTCCCCGTCTCGATGAGCGCGGTCGCGATGATCGTGAGCGACCCGCCCTCCTCGATGTTACGGGCGGCGCCGAAGAACCGCTTCGGCGGGTAGAGCGCAGTGGAATCGACACCACCGGAGAGGATGCGACCCGACGCCGGCGCCGACAGGTTGTAGGCGCGAGCGAGACGCGTGATGCCGTCGAGGACGATGACGACGTCCTTGCCCATCTCGACGAGCCGCTTGGCCCGCTCGATGGTGAGCTCGGCGACCTGCGTGTGCTCGTCGGACGGCCGGTCGAAGGTGCTGGCCACGACCTCTCCCCGCAGGACGTGGCGACGCATGTCGGTGACCTCCTCGGGCCGCTCGTCGACGAGCAGCACCATGAGGTGCACCTCGGGGTTGTTGCGCTCGACGGAGTAGACGAGCTGCTTGAGGATCGTCGTCTTGCCGGCCTTCGGCGGCGACACGATGAGACCGCGCTGGCCTTTTCCGATCGGGGAGATGAGGTCGACGATGCGGCCGGTCATGTTGAGCGGCTCGTCGTCGAGCTCGAGACGCAGCGTCGAGTCGGGGAAGAGCGGCGTGAGGTCTTCGAACCGCGGGCGGGCGCGCGCGTCGTCGGGACTCATCCCGTTGATCTGGTCGACACGAAGGAGTGCCGGATATTTCTCGGTGCGCGCCGCCGGCCGAGTCATGCCGGTGACGAAGTCGCCCTTGCGCAGCGAGAAGCGTTTCACCTGCGAGGCCGACACGTAGACGTCTTTCGGGCCGGCGAGGTAGCCGGTCGCTCGCAGGAACCCGTAACCCTCGTCGCGCAGGTCGAGCAGTCCCGCGGCGGGCTCGGGCTCGCCCTGGGGCTCGGCGTCGGCAGCCTGACGGTCGCTCCGGCCGCGCCGGCGCCGGCGCCGGCGGTTGCCCTCGCCGTAGCTCTGACGCGCGTCTTCTTCTTCGACTTCTTCGACGCGCCCACGGGTCGCCGTCGCGGTGCCACCGGACGACCCGCCCGACGATCCGCTCTCGTCGGACGACCCCGACTCCGCCGCATCTTCCGCCGCGGCGCGCCCGCGGCGGGGCGCGGGCTCCGAATCACTGCCGGCCGCGTCGGTCGACGCGAGCGCGTCTTCCTCCGCCGCCAGCGCGGCGATGGGGTCTTCGTCGGCTTCGCTCGCTTTCGTCGAGCGCACCCGGCGGGGCCGGGCCGCACCCTTCCCCTTGCCGTCGGACGACGCGGTGGCTTCCTCACCGTTGCCGTTGGCCGCGGCGAGGATCGCCTCGATGAGGTCGGCCTTCTTCATGCGGGTGGCGGCACGCACGCCCATCGCACCCGCGATCGCGTGCAGCTGCTCACGGTCCTTGCTGTCGAGGACCGAACGCTCGAGCTGTTCCTCCGCCATCTGGAGGTCTCCTTACTGGGTTGGGAATGGGGTGGGGGATGATCGGGTCGAGAGCACCGGAGCCGGCACCGCCCGGGTCGCCTCGGTGACCACCAGCTCGATGACCTGCGAGAGGGTGGCGTCGAGGTTGTAGGACGGAATGATCGGCATGCCGTGCTCCATGGCCAGCGACTTCACGTAACGCTGGATCTTGCGGATGTTGTCGAAATGCTGGAGATACCGGTCGGAGGCTCGCCCCCGTGACTCGTGGGCCCGCAGGATGAAGTGCGAGCGGTGCAGCTCCTCGTCGTCGACCGTGACCACGAAGGGGACCACGACCGCGTCCTCGAACTCGGAGAGGTCGAGGAATCCCGGGGCGATGTGGGCGCCCTCGAGGATCAGGTCGGTGCGTTCCATGATGGCACGTCGGACGAGCGCGCGTACGCCAACCATGACGGCCACCGACTGCTCCCGGAACCCGATGATCGCAGGATCGGCGCTGCGGGGCAGCGGGCTCCGGGAGGCGATGCGCTCGGCCTCGAACGACGAGGCGTGCAGCGTGGGCAGCATGTCGTCGCTGAACATCGCGCGCATGACCTCGCGGATCGCATCGGTGGGGATGATCCGCGTCAGGCCGAGTCGGGCCGCCAGCTGCGTGGCGATCGTCGACTTGCCGACGCCGGTCGCGCCACCGATGAGGATGACGAGCGGCCGGTCGAGGCGGGTCGCGACCTGCCACTTCGCGAACGACTCGGCGTAGCGGCCGCCGACCTCGTCGACCAGCACCTGTTGGGTGAGATCGACGAGCTCGGCATGCGTCACCGACAACACCCCGGCGTCGTGGAGGCGTTCCTCGACGCGTTCGGCTACGTGGAACGCGCGCGCCGGGGCGAGACCGGTGGCCATGATCGACGCGGCCATCAGACCCTTCGAGTAGGGCAGCTGATGCTCCTCGTCGGAGATGACGATGTGGCGAACGGATTGTGGGTTCATGTCGATGTGGTCGCCTGCAACGCGGTGAACCGTTCGGTGGCGAGGTCGGCGACTGCGCGTACGGCAGCGTCGAACCGATCGGGCGGGCCGGCGTGGTCGGCACCGGTCACCATGGGTTCTGGTCGGTTGTCGCAGTAGATGACCTCCATGCCCCGATCGAGCGCCACCCTGGTGGCGACGTCGACCGCGGCTGCCTTCAACTCCGTCACGAGCACCTCGACCCCGGCGGGGATCCGAGCCAGGTCCTCGACGAGCCGGTCTCGCTCGGCGAGGTGACTGGTCCGGCCCACGACGGTGGCGCGGTGCCGAGACTCCAGATGAGCCGCCGCCCGGGCTGCTATCGGCTCGGGAGCGGTGGTGGCAAAGAAGATCGACCGCCCCTCGATCGAGGCGAGAGGCCATGGCCGCAAAGCGGTGTGGAGGACCGGTGTATCCGGGGCGATGTCCCGAATCCGGTCTTCCAGCGCCGGAGCTGCGAGCGACCGAACGGCAGCCCGACTCGAGCCGGGCGGCGGTGGAACGTCCACAAGTGTAACGACGACCAGATCGCTCAGCAACAAGGCGTAGGGCCCGAGGTAGCCCGTCACGATCTCGGGATCGGCGGCGCCGGGCACCACGCACAGGGTGGCGTCGGCATGCACCGGTGGTATGGCGGTGCCCGAGCCCTCGAGGACCAGCAGCGGCTCGGGTCGGCGATTCGCCAGCACAACTCCGGCGGGGAACGTGCTCGACGCAGGCGCACCGGCGAAGCCACCGCCGCAGCGCCGTGTCCCGACGGTGACGACTCCGGCGGCGAGCGCGTCCTCGAGGTGGTCGCTGGCGGCGTGCCGGCCGGTCTCGGCGCGGGCCACGAGCGCGGCGGGCGAGAGATCGGTGGCGGCCGGGTCGATCACCTCCGGATCAGAGGGGCCACCACGGCCCATCGCGACGATCACCGGCGGGCGTCCGTCGGCGGCGAGTGCGCGCGCGACGGCGGCCGCGATCGCTGTCTTGCCGGTGCGCTTGCCCGTACCGATCACGGCGATGCTCGGCTTCTCGGCAAGGTGAGCACGGAGCGGCGGATCGAAGGCGAAGTCGGCACCGCGGTAAGGGACGCGGCGACGGAGCGCATGCGCCGCGAGGAGCATGCGGCTCCGCGCGTCGACGACTGGAGCGTCGGACAGGTCGACGACCTCGTCGGCCGGGAACCGTTCCAGGCCCTCGAGCAACGCCGCCAGCGGACTCGGTCCGGTCACCGTCGTGACGCCGTAGTCGGCGGGGACGTCGGCGCGAAGCTTCTCGCCCCCGCCGAGAAGCGCTGCGCCCACGACGTCACACTCGTGCGCGCGGAGCTCCTCGATCGCGGCGCGCACGACGGGCGGGTAGTGCTCGCCGTCCACCAAAACGAGGACGCGCCGGTTTGGCACCTCTGTCGTCCTCCCGCCGTTACGCGAGCAGGCGCTCCATCAGGCCGTGCGCGACCACGGGAGTGCGGTCGGCGACCGCGCGCTCGGTGTACTCGCCGCCCGGGCCGGCCGCGGTCGCGTCGTACAGGAGGTACGGCACCGGGGCGGCGGTGTGGGTCATGAGCGCGCACGGCGTGGCGTGATCGGGCATGAGCAGCAGGCGCCACGGTTCCGCGTCGAGGGCGGCGACCAGCGGCCCGATCACGTCGGCGTCCCACCGCTCGAGCGCGGTGACCTTCTGGGACACGTCACCCTGGTGTCCGGCTTCGTCCGTCGCCTCGACGTGGAGGAGGAAGAAGTCACGGTCGCGGAGCGAAGCCAGGCAGGCGTCGCGCTGGGCGGCGTAGTCGTTGTCGAAGCCCGCGGTCGCGCCGGGGACGTCGACCACCTCGAGGTCCGTGAGCACCCCGAGGCCGCGCACGAGGTCGACGGCGGAGCTCAACCGGCCCGCGACGCCGAAGCGGTCGGCGAACGCAGGCATCGTCGGGCGGATCCCCTGGCCCCAGAGCCACACCTGCGTCGCCGTCGCGCCGACCGCGTGCGCTGCGCCGCTCACCACGCCCTTCGACGCGTCCATGAGCGCGAGCAGCTTGGCGGCCGCCGGACCGCTCGGGGGCACCACCGACCGGCCGGTGAGGTCGTGTGGCGGCACGCACTCGGCGTCGCCGAGATCGCGCGGGACGACGCAGAGGTGGCGGTACTCCACGCCGGCGTGGAATCGCACGCCGTCGCGGCCCCCGCCGAGGGCGTCGTCGAGGGCGGCGACGATGGGGTGGCTCTGCTCGCTCGTGAGATGGCCGCCGGCGAAGTCGACCATGGTCGGAGGGTCGGTGGTGTCGTCGACGGTCACCAGATTGCAGCGGAAGGCCATCTCGCCGGGCGCGAGCTCGACCCCCATGGCCGCAGCCTCGATGGGGGCCCGGCCGGTGTGGAAGACGCCCGGGTCGTAGCCGAGGATCGCCATGTTGCCGACATCGCTGCCCGGAGGCAGACCGTCGGGGATCACCGCCGCCTGTCCCACTTCGCCCCCGGCGGCCAGCCCGGCGAGGGCGGGCATCTCCGCGACGTCGAGCGGGGTGCGGCCACCGAGCTCGTCGAGCGGCTCGTCGGCGCATCCGTCGGGCACCAGCACGACGTACTTCACCGCCGCGATGGTAGGCGCGGTCTGTCCCTGAACCTCCCCCGGTAGCCTCCGCAGCCGTGCACCGGATGCTCGTCGCCGTTCTCGCGGCCCTGACGCTCGCCGCCGCGGCATGTGACGGCGGCGGCGGCGACGAGGGATCAACACCGAGTTCCCGGCCGGCGACGAGCACTTCGGAGACCAACAGCCCGCCGGCCAGCGCTCCACCGAGCACGCGAGCGGCCGACCTCGGCGCAGCCGCGGTGACCCTGACACCGGTGGCCGACGTCGAGGCCCCGACGGCCATGGCGGTGCGCGAGGGAGACACCGCGCTGTACGTGGCCGAACAGGCGGGGCGCATCGTGGCGGTACGCGACGGCGTGCTCGACGCCGTGCCCGTGCTCGATCTGACCGACCAGGTGAGGACCGGAGGGGAGCGGGGCCTGCTCGGGATCGCGTTCTCGCCCGACGGCACCGCGCTCTACGCGCACTACACCAACACCGACGGCGACACCCGCGTCGACGAGTACTCGATGACCGACGGCACCGCCGACCCCGCTTCGCGTCGGGAGGTCCTGGCCCTCGATCAGCCCCAGTCGAATCACAACGGCGGTCAGCTCGCGTTCGGCCCCGACGACCTCCTCTACATCGGGTTGGGCGACGGAGGTGGCGGCGGCGACTCGGGCGACGGCCACGCCCCGGGCGGGAACGGCCAGTCGCTCGCCACCCTGTTGGGCAAGATCCTGCGGATCGACCCCCGGGCCTCGGGCGGCGACGCCTACAC
>JBOGFJ010000280.1:0-16683 GCA_050743385.1 Acidimicrobiia bacterium | reverse complement strand
GGCCTCGGCCTGGCGCCAGCGCTCGTCGGCGGCCCACATGCGGTCTTCAGCGGCGGCGCGCGTGTCGGCAACGCCGCCACCCGGGCGATCGGTGAGCGCGGCGCGGTCGGTCGCCAGTCGGTGCTCCAGGTCCTCGACCTCGGCGTAGCGGGGCGCGAGGTCACCGGCAGCGGCGTCGACCTCGGAGAGCTCACCCCGGAGCGCGACGGCGTCGGCGACGAGCGACTCGACGACGCCCTGATCGGCGGCCGCCGCGAGCTCGCGCTCGACGCCCCGCTGCTTCTCGGCCATCAGCGCGAGCACGCCGCGTGCCCGTTCGCGCAAGGACTCGACGCGTACAAGCCACTCCGCGAGGTCGTCGTGGCCCAGCGCGGTGAGTGAGTGCTCGACATCGAGCACGGCGATGTCGAGGTCGCGCAGCCGGCCGCGGAGCCCCGACTCCGTCGCGTCGAGGTCGGTCCGCTCGTCGCGCACGCGCTCGAGGCGAGTCTGGAGCCCCCCGATCTCGTGGCCGGCGAGATGCAGCCGGATGGAGCGGAGCTCCTCGACGAGGCCGCCGTGGCGGCGGGCGGCGTCGGCCTGCTTCTGCAGCGGCGTGAGCTGGCGGCGCACCTCGCGCACGAGGTCGTTGAGCCGCAGGAGGCTCCCCTCCGTCGCCTCGAGGCGGCGCTCGGCGCGCTCGCGGCGCTTCCGGAACTTCAGGATCCCGGCAGCCTCCTCGATGACGGCCCGCCGGTCTTCGGGACGGGCGGTCAAGACCGTGTCGAGCTGACCCTGGCCCACGATGACGTGCTGCTGGCGGCCGATGCCGGTGTCGGAGAGCAGCTCCTGGATGTCGAGCAGCCGGCAAGGGGCGCCGTTGATCGCGTACTCCGACTCGCCCGTATTGCGGAACAGCGTCCGGGTGATCGTGACCTCGGAGAAGTCGATCGGCAGCAGGCCGGCTTCGTTGTCGATCGTCAGCGACACCTCGGCCCGCCCCAGCGCCGGGCGGCCGGGTGACCCGGCATAGATGACGTCTTCCATCTTCCCGCCGCGCACGGTTCGCGGGCCCTGGGCACCGAGCACCCACGCGACCGCGTCGACCAGGTTCGACTTCCCGGTGCCGTTGGGACCGACCACCACGGTGACGCCGGGCTCGAACGCCAGCGTCGTCGTGTCGGCGAACGACTTGAAGCCCTTCAGTGTCAACGACTTCAAGAACACCCGCAGCTCCTCCTTTCTGGTCGCGCTCGCTCCGCTCGCCGCTCCGCACGCAGCCGGCTGCCCGGGGCGGGCGAAGCCCGCCCCCTCGTCGAGCGCTGGCAGCTCCTCCTGCGTTCTTCTCGCCGAGCGGATCGTAACGACGGCGAGCCTAGAGCTAGCGCACCCTGAATCCGCGCTCTCCAACCGGGACCTCGGCGACGACCTCCACGCCGTCGACCCGAGCGCGAGGGGGCCCCGCGCGGCACCAGGCGACCATGCGGTCGACCGCCGCCTCCGGGCCCTCGAGCACCAGCTCGACCCGCCCGTCACCGAGGTTGCGGACCCAGCCCTCGACTCCCACCGCCGTCGCCTGGTCGCGAGCCGACTCGCGGAACCACACACCCTGCACCCGCCCCGCCACCAGCACGCGTCGGCGTACGCGCTCCGACACGGCCACCCCTTACGGCCGGGTGCCGACAAAGCACGGAGCGTGCGCCGCTCGCATCAGACGTCGCTCAGACCTGGCAGGCCTCGCAGTAGAACGTCGATCGCCCGCCGTAGCGCTCGCGTGCGATCGGGCGCCGGCACCGCCGGCACGACGCACCCTCGCGGGCGTACACCTTGTGGTGCAGCTGGTACTCGCCCGGCTTGCCGAAAAGATCGACGTACTGCATGTCCGACAGCGTCGACCCCCGGTATTTCACCGCGTCCTGGAGCGTCTCGACCATCGCCCGGTACAGCCGGCGTACCTCCTGGGCCGACAGCGAGTCGCTCTCGCGGTCCCAGCGCAGGCCCGCGCCGAACAGGATCTCGTCGCTGTAGATGTTGCCGATGCCGGCGAGGAACTTCTGGTCCATGAGGAGCGGCTTCAACTTGGTGTGCTTGTCGGCCACCATGCGACCGAAGACTTCCCACGACATCGCGGTCTCGAGCGGGTCGAGGCCGAGATGGGCGAGCTCGCCGACCTCCTTCTCCACGCCATCGAGCTCCGTGATGAACATCTCGCCGAACGTGCGCGGGTCGATGAATCGGAGCTGGCCGCCCTGCGTGAACGTGATCACGACGTGCGTGTGCTTCGTCGAGGGCGCGCGCCCCCCCTTCGACCGGAGCAGCTGACCCGACATGCCGAGGTGGATCACCAGAACGTCGCCGTCGTCGAGGCGGCAGAGGATGTACTTGCCGCGCCGCTCGACGCCCGTGATCTTGTGACCGACCAGGCGGTTGGCGAACTGCTTGCGGTTGTGGTGGCGACGGATCGAGCGCATCCCGTCGGCCTCGACCGTCTTGACCTTCTTGCCCACGATCTCGCGTTCGAGGTCGCGTCGAATGACCTCGACCTCAGGTAACTCCGGCATCGCGTCCCTCTCTCCTCGGCAGCCCCCGGCCCCCGGTCTCGGCGGCGTCCGTCTCCGGGCGCTCCTCGCGGAGCCGCCGCCACGCCGCCTGGGCCGCCGTCTGCTCGGCCTGTCGCTTCGAGCGGCCTTCGCCCTCGCCCAGCGCCCGGCCTCCCACCACGACGGTGGCGAAGAAGCGAGGCGCGTGGTCGGGCCCCTCCCTCTGCACCTGGTAGCGGGGAACCCGGCCGTGCAGCTGGGCGACGAGCTCCTGGAGGCGACCCTTGGGATCCTGGCCGTCGGGCCCGGCAGCCGCGTCGACGATGCGCGACTCCAGCAGCGCCAAGACGAGCGCCCGGGACGGCTCCCAGCCCCCGTCGAGGTACACGGCCGCGATCACCGCCTCCATCGCGTCGCCGAGGATGGAGGGCTTGTCGCGCCCGCCGGCAGCATCCTCACCCTTGCCGAGCCGGAGCGCGTCACCCACGCCGATCGCGGCGGCGACTTCGGCGAGCACCTCGCTGTTGACCACCGAGGCGCGCAGCTTGGCCAGATCGCCTTCCGAGAACATCTCGTACGCGCGGTACACGTAGTCGGTGATGACGAGACCGAGCACGGCATCTCCGAAGAACTCGAGCCGCTCGTTCGACTCGTTCCCGGCGTGCTCGGCGCAGTAGGAGCGGTGAGTGAGCGCCTGCTCGAGCACCGCGACGTTGCGGAAGCGCCAGCCCAGTGCCGCTTCCAGGGCGCCGTACGGGCGGCTTCGCTCACTCCGGTCGCCCCGTCGCAGCCGCATCTCGATCAGCCGCTCGTGGCGGCGAGCCGGGCCACGACGTAGTCGACGGCATCGCGCACGGTCTTCAACTCGGCGAGATCGTCGTCGTCGATGGTGAAACCGACCGTGCGCTCACCGAGCTCCTCCTCGAGCGCTTCGACCAGCTCGATCAGCGCGAGGGAGTCGGCGTCGAGGTCGTCGGAGAAGCTGGAGTCGAGGGTGACGACGTCGTCGTCGATCTCGAGGATCTCGGCGAGACGCTCGCGGATGATGGCCAGCACCTCGTCAGGACCGAGGGGTGAGCCGCCCACGTGCGTCTCAGCCGGCATGGATCCCCTCCTTGAGCCGTCCGACGACCTCGGTCTCCACGCACTCGGCCGCCACTCGGATCGCGTTGACGATCGCCCGCGCCGACGACGCCCCGTGGGAGATGACACAGACGCCGTCGATGCCGAGCAACGCGGCGCCGCCGGTCGTGTCGGGATCGATCTCGGCGGCGGCCGCGAGGAGCAGCGGCGTGAGCACCTTGCTCGCCTCGCGGGCTTCAGGTGTCGAATCGAGCACGCCGAACACGAGCGCGACCGCGGCTCGCAGGGCGCCCTCGAGCGACTTCAGGGCCACGTTGCCGGTGAACCCGTCGCTGACGACGACGTCGACGGTTCCGTGCATGAGGTCGCGACCCTCGACGTTGCCGGCGAAGCCCTCGATCTTCTCCAGGAGCGGGTACGCCTCCTTGCGGAGGTCGTCGCCCTTCCCGGGCTCCTCGCCGTTCGAGAGCAGACCCACGGTCGGCTCGTCGACGCCCAGACGCGTGCGGGCGTACTCGCGGCCCATGCGGGCGAACTGGGCCAGCCACTCGGGCGAGCAGTCGACGGTGGATCCACCGTCGATCAGGAGCTGGGGGCGGGCTCCGTTCGGCACCGGGATCGGCACCGCGATCGCGGGACGAGCGATGCCGCGGATGCGGCCCATCTTCAGCAACGCCGCCGCCATCGTCGCGCCGGTGTTGCCGGCCCCGACCATCGCCTGCGCCCGGCCCTCGCGCACCGCGCGGGCGGCGCGCACGAGAGACGAATCCTTCTTGCCGCGCGCCGCCGCGGCGGGGTCGTCGTGCATGTCGACGACTTCGCGGGCATCGATCACTTCGACGCCGTCCGGGGCGCCGCCGGGTAGCAGGGGCGTCAGCTCCTCCTCCCGGCCGATGAGGAGCACACCGACGCCCTGCTCCTCGACCGCCCGGAGCGCTCCGGCCACGATCTCGCCGGGCGCGCGGTCGCCGCCCATGGCGTCGACGGCGACGGTGACGCGTGTGCTCATGCCGATCCCGCTCGTGACCTTCGCACTACTCGACGTCGAGCACCTGGCGGCCGCGGTACTGACCGCAGTTGGCGCAGACCACGTGGGGCAGCTTGGCGGCGCCACAGTTGGGGCACACGGAGCGGGGCGGGGCATCGAGGCGCCAGCTGGCGGCGCGCCGCGTGCGGGTCTTGCTCCGGGAGGTCTTGCGCTTCGGAACCGCCATGCGTCGCTACCTTTCGTTGAGCTCGAGTTGGGAGAGGGCTGCCCACCGCGGATCGGGCGGATCGGGCGGCTCGGCGGGCGCCGGCTCCGCCTCGCGCTCGGGGGCGTGGGCGCACGGTCCGGTGCCGTCGGGGGCGCAGGTCGGCGCCAGGGGCAGCTCGAGCACGACCGTGTCGCGCACGAGCTGCTCGAGATCGATCTCGTGGCCGTCGAGCGGGTAGGTGTCGCCTTCGAGCGGATCGGGCTCGAAGAGCTCGCTCACGCCCATCGACACGGGCCGGGACACGTCGCCGAGGCACACGCTGCACTCCGCCCGCCAGCGGGTGGCGATCGTGCCCCGCACGACGATGCCGTCGGGGACACGTTCCAGCACCAGGTCGAGTTCGACCGGCTCGTCGTCGGGAACGCGGGCCGCCGAATTCGTCATCCCGGGCACCGGCACCGTGACGCGCTCCTCGCGGCGCGCGCTGGGATGGGTGAGGAGATCGGCGACGTCGAGGCGTAGTGCAGTCATTCCTGTCTCGCTCGCTGCGGGCCGCTCCCTACGGTCGCTCCGGTCGCCGCGCCCTCGGGATCCCGTCAGATGGAGCCATCGGGAACGACCAGAATAGCAGGCAGGAGCGCTTTCCCAGGATCTACCAGCTGCCCGAACGGCCGGCGGCGCTACTGCTCTTCCTGGTCGAAGAACGCAGGGTCGAACTCGCCCACGTCGCCGCCCTCGCCGTCGTCGTCGCCCAGGTGCCCCTCGTCGTCGACCACGACCTGGAGGCGCTCGCGGCCCTTCTGCACCGCCTGCATCGTGCGCTCCAGCACCACCTCGAACGAGGCCAGCTTCTGGTCGACGTAGTCCTCGGCCTCGTGGCGGAGTTGGCGGGCCGATCCTTCCGACTCGTCCATCACCGTCTGGGCCACCCGGCGCGCTTCGCGCACGACTTCGGTGCGCTCGACCATCCGCTCCGCCCGCACACGGCCCGCCTCGATGATGTCGTCGGCCTCCCGACGCGCCTGGGAGAGGAACTCGTCGCGCTCCTTGAGCAGCCAGCGCGCGTGGCGCAGCTCCTGGGGGAGGATCGCCAGCGCCTCCTCGAGGATGTCGAGCACCTCCTCGCGGTTGACCATGACGGACGCCGACATCGGCATCGAGCGGCCGGTCTCGACCAGCTCTTTGAGCCGCAGGAGCAGGGTCTCGACGTCGTACGCGGCCTGGTCACTCATGAGCAGCGGCTCGCCCGTCGCCGCCGAAGCGGTCGGTGAGGCGCTTGGCCACGAGCGGGGGGACCATGCTCGAGACGTCGCCACCGAAGCGGGCCACCTCGCGGACGAGGCTGGACGAGAGGAACGAGTGCTGCGGGCTGGTCGAGATGAAGAAGGTGTCGATCTCCGAGAGGCGTTGGTTCATCTGCGCCATCTGGAGCTCGTAGTCGAAGTCGGAGATCGCCCGCAGGCCCTTCACGATCGCCACGGCGCCGTGCTCCTTGGCGAAGTCGACGAGCAGGCCCTTGAAGAACTCGATGCGTACGTTGGTCAGATGCGCCGTGACCTCACGGAGCATCTCCTGGCGCTCCTCCAGCGCGAACAACGACTGCGACTTCTGGGGGTTTCGGATCACCGCCACGATCACGTCGTCGAAGTGACGGGCCGTGCGTTCGATGATGTCGATATGTCCGTTGGTGACGGGATCGAAGGAGCCCGGGCAGAGCGCGGTGGCCACGCGTTCTTTCTCCTAATCATTGGCAGTGGCGACGGTCACGAGCGTATCCCCGTAGCTCCGCTCCCACCGGGTTGACCACGCCTCCGGCAACTGCACGAGCCCGGTCTGCCCCGTGCCCCGCTCCACCACCACTGTGGCCCCGGAGGCCAGCCAGCCGGGCTGCGCCAGGCCGGCGAGGACCCGCTCGAGCTCGGCCGGCGCGAGGTCGTAGGGCGGATCGAGGAACACGAGGTCGAACGGCGCCTCGGCCGGGCGATCGTGGCGCAGGAACGCGTCCACGGCGACGCGCTCCCGCCGGGCGCGATCGCCGAAGCCGGTGGCGTCGAGATTGCGCTCGATCGCGTCGACGGCGGCGTGCTCCCGGTCGACCAGCACCGCCCGGGCGGCGCCGCGCGACAACGACTCGATCGCGAGCGCCCCGCTCCCGGCGTACAGGTCGAGGACGGCCGCGTCGCGCAGCCGGTCGTCCCGCAGCGCGGCGAAGACCGACTCCTTCACCCGGTCGGTCGTCGGTCGGGCCGTCGTTCCCGCCGGCGCGACCAGTCGCCGTCCTCCCACACTGCCCGCGATCACTCGTAGCCGCCCCGCGCGCGCCACACTCACTCAGCTCTTGAACAGGAACTCGACCGCGTCGCCGAGGAGGTCTTCGACCTCCTCGCGGAGCGCGAGGTGACGCTCGAGCGTCGGATCGGCGTCGAGGATCCGCTCGGCTGCGTCCCGCGCCGCAACCACGTAGCGCTCGTCGCGCGGGATCCGACCCAGCTTCAAGTCGCTGAAGCCCGCCTGGCGCTCGCCGAAGACCTCGCCCGCGCCCCGGATCTCGAGATCGCGCTCTGCGAGCACGAACCCGTCGGTCGACTCCACCATCGCATCGAGACGCGCCCGGCCCTCGGGCGTGGACGGATCGGCGAACAGGAAGCACCACGACGGATGGCTCGAACGGCCCACCCGCCCGCGGAGCTGGTGGAGCTGCGAGAGGCCGAAGCGGTCGGCATCCTCCACGACCATGACCGTCGCGTTGGGGACGTCGACGCCGACCTCGATCACCGTGGTGGCGACCAGCACGTCGAGGCCACCCCTGCGGAAGTCGGTCATGACCCCCTCCTTGTCCGACGCCTTCATCTGCCCGTGGAGGAGGCCGAGGCGCAGGCCGTGCAGCTCGTCGGCGCGGAGCCGCTCGAGCTCCTCGGTCGCGGCCTTGGCCTCGACACGCGGCGACCCCTCGACGAGGGGACACACGACGTAGGCCTGCCGCCCGGCGGCCACCTCGGCGCGCAGCCGCTCGTAGGCGCCCGCTCGCTCGAGCGGACCGGGCCCGACCGCCTCGGTGGTCACCGGCGTACGCCCCGGCGGCATCGTGCGCAGCTCCGACTTGTCGAGATCGCCGTAGATGAGGAAGCCCGCGGTGCGCGGGATCGGCGTGGCCGTCATGACCAGCACGTCGGGCTCTTCCCCCATTCCCCGCAGGAGCGCGCGCTGCTCGACGCCGAAGCGGCGCTGCTCGTCGATGACCGCCAACCCGAGTCGAGCGAACTCGACCTCGCCGTAGATGAGCGCGTGCGTACCGACGACGATGTCGACCTCACCGGCGCCGAGCTCCGTCGCGAGCCGGCGGCGGTCGGCTGCGTTCGTGCGGTTGGTGAGCAGCGCCACGCGCACCGGACGCTCCCCCGTCAAGGTGCCCTCGGACGCGACCGACAGCCCTTCGAGGAGCACGCGCGAGCCGAAGTAGTGCTGCTCGGCGAGGACCTCCGTCGGCGCCATGAACGCGCCCTGGTAACCGCCCTGCACCGCGATCAGCAGGGCGGCGAGCGCGACGACGGTCTTGCCCGAGCCCACCTCGCCCTGCAGGAGGCGGTGCATCGGCGACGGCCCCGCCATGTCGGCCGCGACCTCGTCGACGGCGCGCCGCTGGTCGGCGGTCAGCTCGAAGGGCAGGTTGTGCCGGAACGTCCCCACTAATGGCCCGTCGACGCGGTGGCGGATCCCCGACTCCTCGGCCTCGAACGCGCGCTTGCGCGCCACCAGTCCCACCTGCATGCGCAGGAACTCGTCGAAACGGAGCCGCCGCTGCGCCCGGCGCGCCTCCTCCAGGTCGGCCGGCTGGTGCACGTGCCGGTATGCCCAGGTGCGGTCGACGAGCCTGAGCTCGTCGAGGAGCTCGGGCGGCAGCGGGTCGTCGAGCTCGCCCGCCCACTCGAGGGCGGTCGCCACCACCGGCCGCAGCTGCCAGGTCGACACGTCGGCCTTGCCCGACTGCGGATACACGGGCACGACCACGCCGGTGCGCTCACCGAGGCGGTCGAGCACGTCGACGACCGGGTTCGTCATCTGTCGCTTGCCGCGGTACTGCTCGAGCTTCCCGAAGAACGCCGCCTCGGTGCCCTCCGGCAGCTGACGCTCGCGCCAGGGCTGGTTGAAGAAGACGATGTTCAGCAGGTCGGTGCCGTCGTAGACGACCGCGTCGACCATGGCTCGGCGATTGCGCATGCGCCGCACCCGGATGCGGCGCACCTCGGCGAACACGGTCGCCTCGTCGCCGATGGAGAGCTCGGCGATCTCGGCGTGCTGGGTGCGGTCGTGGTAACGGCGGGGGTAGTGCTGGAGGAGGTCGAGCGTGGTCTCGATGCCCATCAACGCGAGGCGCTCCCGCAGCTTCGCCGCCACACCGAGCGTCGCGAGCGGCGCCTCCTGAAGATCGCGGAGCGTCCGGGCCGTCGCGACTCGCCCTCTACTCGACCCCGACGAGGAACGGGTACAGCGGCTGATCGCCGTCGTGCACCTCGACCTCGACCTTCGGGTACGCGTCGGCGAGGTGCTCTTCGAGGCGGGCGCGATCCGCCGGACGCGCGTCGGCGCCGACGAGCACGGTCACCAGCTCACTGTCGTCGTCGAGCAGGCGCTCGAGCAGCGCGATGACGGCCTCGTCGGCCGATCCGCTGACCAGCACGACGCCGTCGGCAGTGATGCCGATCCAGTCGCCCATCGAGATGGGCCCGCACTCGGCGACGCTGTCGCGCACCGCGCGGGTGATCGCGCCCGTGCGCACCCGGTCGGCCGCCTCGTGCATGGCGGCGAGGTTCGCCTCGAGCGGGGCCTGCGGGTCGTAGGCGACGAGCGCAGTGAGGGCCTCCACCACCGCGTCGGTGGGCACGACCTCGACCCGCTGATCACAGAGCGAGTCGACCTGCTCGGCGACGGGGACGATGTTCTTGTTGTTCGGGAGGACGATCACGGCGTCGGCCGGGCACCGCTGCACCGCCTCGAGAATCTGCGCGGTCGACGGGTTCATCGACTGGCCCCCGGCGACGAGCTCGTGCACCCCGAGGCTGGTGAACAGGCGCCGCACGCCCGTACCCACGCCCACCGCGACGACCGCGGTCGTCACCCGCTCGCTCGACGCACCGTCGCCCGCGGATGCCACGCCACCCGACGCCGCGGTGTGCTCGCGTACCCACTGCTCCTCCTCGACCTCCTCCAAGAGGTCGGTGACGCGGATCTTCGCCGGTCGACCGGCCTCGATGCCGGCCTCGACCGCCGCGCCGATGTCGTTGGTGTGGACGTGGCAGTTCCAGAGACCCTCGCCCCCGACGACGACGATCGAGTCGCCCAACGCACCCCACGTGTCCTTGAACGCCGGGATCATCGCGTCGTCCGCGTGAAGCAGGTACATGACCTCGTAACGCAACGACGACAGTTCATCGCCATGGAGGTGGGCCTCCACCGCGGGCGGCGTCGCCACCACCTCGGGCTCCGGTACCGGCCGGCCGGTGACAACGTGGAGGAAGGCGTCGAGCAGCAGCTCGAAGCCGCGGCCACCGGCGTCGACGACACCGGCCTCCTTGAGCACCGGCAGCAGGTCGGGGGTGCGCGCCACCGCGTCGTGGGCGGCAAGCTCGGCGCGTTCGAGCACGCCGGTGAGATCGGCGGCGCCGTCGGCTCGCGCGGCCTCGGCGGCTTCGGCCGCCTCCCGCACGACCGTCAGGATGGTGCCCTCGACCGGTCGGAGCACGGCTTGGTAGGCGGCGTCGGCGCCGCGGCGCAGCCCGGCGACGAGGTCGGTGGCCTCGGCGGCGTCGAGCTCGGTGAAGGTGTCGGCGAGGCCCCGCAGGATCTGGGAGAGGATCACGCCCGAGTTGCCCCGGGCGCCCATGAGCGAGCCGTGGGCGACCGCCCGGCAGACCTCGGGCATGTCGTCGGCCGACTCGAGCTCCCCGACGACCGACTCGAGGGTGAGGGCCATGTTGGTGCCGGTGTCGCCGTCGGGCACGGGGTACACGTTCAGCCGGTTGAGCTCCTCCTGATGGGCGCGCAGCGCGTCGCGGTAGGCGACCACGACACCGCGGAAGTCGGCTGCCGCGAGCCGCTCGAGAACCGTCCCCATGCGGCGGTGATGTTACCGGGGTCACGTTCGGAGAAACGCGGCCCTACTGCTATCGTCTGCGGTTTCCCGAGCGTTGCCCGAAGGTTGCGAGGTGCTCCGATGGCGTCGGTCTGCGAGGTGTGCGGCAAGCATCCGCGCTTCGGCATGCGCCTGAGCCATTCGCACCGCCGCACGAAGCGGCGCTGGAACCCCAACGTCCAGCGGGTCCGGGCGATCGTGAACGGCACCCCCCGGCGCATCCACGTCTGCACCTCCTGCCTCCGGGCCGGCAAGGTGCAGAAGCCGTAGATGCAGGGGGTCGTCTCCACCTACGACCCGCAGAGCCGCGAGGGAGTCGTCATCCGCGACACCGACAAGGAGCGCTTCACGCTCGCGCTCGACGCCCTCGACGGGTCGCTCTTCCGCATGCTGCGCCAGGGCCAGCGGGTGGTCTTCGAGCTCGACGGCGAGGGGCGGGCCACCCACATCCGCATCGGCTCCGAGCGCGACATGGGCCTGCCCGGCGCGGAGGTGTAGGCGAGCTCAGTAGCGCTCGCGGCCCCGGCCGCTCCCGGTGAGGGCACCCCAGAGGAAGAGGAGGACGGTGGCGCCGATGAACGCCACCAGCAGCGAGTAGAGGCTGAACTCGTTGATGCCCTCGTCGCCGGCGAGCTGGAAGACCGCCCCGCCGAGGAGCCCACCGAGGATCCCGATCACGATCGTCCCGAGGCACCCCGCGCCCCTGACCCCGGTGACCGCCTTGGCGCACGCGCCGGCGACGAACCCGACCACGATCCACGACACCCAGCTCACCAGATGGCTCCCTCGCTCGGCGGCAGGCTAGCGGCGGCGCCGGAAATCGGCACGGTTGGGTCGGTTCGCGCCTCCGCCGGTAGGCTGGATCCCCTCCCGTGAAGGAGTGTCGGCTGTGTCCATCGCGCTCAACGCCCCACCCACCAGCAACCAACGCCTGCTGCGGTGGGTCGAGGAGGCCGCCGAGCTGTGCCAGCCGGAGGCGGTGCACTGGTGCGACGGGTCCGACGAGGAGTTCGAACTGCTGGCCAAGCAGCTCGTCGGCGCGGGCACGTTCGTCGAGCTCGATCCCGCCCGTCGGCCCGGCTCCTACTGGACCGCATCCGACCCCAGTGACACCGCCCGGGTGGAGGACCGCACGTTCATCTGCTCCGACCGGGAAGACGACGCCGGCCCGACGAACAATTGGCGCGAGCCCACGGAGATGCGCGCCCACCTCACCGAGCTGTTCCGGGGGTCGATGCGGGGGCGCACGATGTACGTCATCCCCTTCAGCATGGGGCCGCTCGGCTCGCCCCTGTCGTACATCGGCGTCGAGATCACCGACTCGCCCTACGTCGCGCTCAGCATGCGCACGATGACCCGCGCCGGTACCGCCGCTCTCGACGTGCTCGGGGACGGCGAGTTCGTGCCCTGCATGCACTCCGTGGGGGCACCGCTCGAGCCCGGTGAGGACGACGTGCCCTGGCCGTGCAACGACGACGAGAAGTGGATCGTGCACTTCCCCGAGAGCCGAGAGATCTGGTCGTACGGGTCGGGGTACGGCGGCAATGCCCTGCTCGGCAAGAAGTGCTTCGCGTTGCGGATCGCGTCGGTGATCGCCCGCGACGAGGGCTGGCTCGCCGAGCACATGCTGATCCTCAAGCTGACGAACCCCGAGGGTCGCAGCCGTTACATCGCGGCCGCGTTCCCGTCGGCGTGCGGGAAGACCAACCTCGCCATGCTGATCCCGACGCTTCCAGGCTGGAAGGCCGAGACGGTCGGCGACGACATCGCGTGGATGAAGTTCGGCGACGACGGCCGTCTCTACGCGATCAATCCGGAGTATGGGTTCTTCGGCGTGGCGCCGGGCACCAACATGAAGACGAATCCGAACGCGATGCGCACGCTCGAGCGCAACACCGTGTTCACCAACACCGCCCTCACCGACGACGGCGACGTGTGGTGGGAGGGCATGAGCGATCCGCCCGCGCACTGCACCGACTGGCGCCGCAACGACTGGACCCCCGACGCCGACACGCCCGCGGCCCATCCCAACTCCCGCTTCTGTGTGCCCGCGTCGCAGTGTCCGTCGATCGCACCCGAATGGGAAGACCCGAAGGGCGTCCCCATCTCGGCCTTCCTGTTCGGAGGCCGGCGCGCCACGACCGTGCCGCTCGTGTTCGAGGCCCGCGACTGGCGCCACGGTGTCTTCATCGGTTCCACGATGGGCTCCGAGAAGACCGCCGCCGCCGCCGGCGCCGTCGGCACGTTGCGGCGCGACCCGTTCGCGATGCTGCCGTTCTGCGGTTACCACATGGCCGACTACTTCGCGCACTGGCTGAGCATGACCGACCGCACCGACGAGTCGAAGCTCCCGCGCATCTACGGCGTGAACTGGTTCCGCAAGGACGGCGAGGGCCGTTACCTGTGGCCCGGCTTCGGCGACAACTCCCGCGTCCTGGAATGGGTGTTCCAGCGCTGCGATGGGACCGCCGACGCCGTCGACACCCCGATCGGCCGGGTGCCCGACGCCGGCGAGCTCGACCTCGAGGGCCTCGACGTCCCGCTCGACGACGTCGCCGCCGCTGTGCGCGTCGATCCGGGGGAATGGCGCGACGAGCTTCCACTCATCGAGGAGCACTATGCCGCGATGGGCGAGAAGCTCCCCGCCGCGCTGCGCGAGGAGCTCACCGCGCTCCGGGAGCGCCTCGGCCAGGCGTAGCCGAGCTTGGCGCACCGGTTCCGGGTCATGACGGGAAAACGTGCGAATTTCGCCCGTTCTCCCGTCATCACCCCGGCCTGCGGCGCTCGTTGACCTGCGACCCGCGCTCAGGACTGCCCCGGTCGGCCACACTCCCGTCGACGGGGCGCGACCCGACCGTGTTGCGCAGCACGCCGAGTCGCTCGACCTCGAGCTCGACCACGTCGCCGGGTTGGAGCCACGGGTACCGGTCGCTGCCGTGCACCAGCGAGAGCTCGAGGATGCAGCCGGTGCCGCACGTTCCCGACCCGATGACATCGCCGGGCACGAGCTCGGCACCGCGCGACGCGTACGCGAGCATCTCGCCGAAGCTCCAGTGCAGGTCGGCGAGATTGCCACGCGAGTACTCGCGCCCGTTCACGCGCGCCGTCATGGCGAGGTCGTAGGCCTTGGCGGCACGACGGTCGGCGAGCTCGTCGGGGGTCACGACCCACGGGCCGAGCGACGTGGCGAAGTCCTTCCCCTTCGCCGGGCCGAGCCCGACCTTCATCTCGTGGCGCTGGAGATCCCGTGCGCTCCAGTCGTTCATGATCGTGAACCCGGCGATGTGCGCCTCGGCGTCACCGGGATCGAGATCGCGTCCGCCGGTGCCGACGACCACCGCGACCTCGAGCTCGTAGTCGAGCTCCCCGCACCCGGGCGGCGCCGCGACGAGCGCGTCGGGCCCGATCACCGAGTGCGGGTTGGAGAAGTAGAAGGCGGGCGCCTCGTACCACTCGGGCACCATCTCGAGGCCGCGCGCCCGGCGCGCGGTGGCGACGTGCTCTTCGAACGCGTAGAAGTCGCGGATCGACGGCGGATGCGCCGGAACGTCGAGCCGCACGGTCACGACCGCCAGGAGCGGTCGTAGCCGTCGACATGGATGCTCGCCGCCGCCGGCATGAGCGCGAGCGGCCGGCGAGCGTCGATGTTCACCGCGACCTCGTCGGCGTGGCCCCCGGGCGGGCGCGTGGCGGCGCGCTCGACCGCCTGGGGCTGCGGGCCGTGGTGGATCCCGGCGGGATGGAACGTGAGCATGCCGACCTCGATGCCGGCCCGACTGAAGAAGTCGCCCCGGTGGTAGAAGATCACCTCGTCGTAGTCGGTGTTGCGATGGAAGAACGGCACCCGCAGCGCCTCGGGATCGGTCTCGAACGGTCGCGGCGCGAACGTCGCAACCACGAAGCGCTCCCCCACGAACGTCGTGTGGGCAGACGGCGGGAGGTGGTAGCGCGCCGACGTCACCGGCCGGAAGTCGTCGACGTTGAGCCGCAGGGGCGCCAGGTCGCCCTTCCAGCCGACGACGTCGAGCGGGTGGAACGGGTACACGACCGATGTGAGCGCCCCGCGCCGCAGCACGCGCACCTCGAACTCGCCCTCCTCCTCGTGCGGATCGGGGTCGGGCACCTCCACGACGGCCGGATCGAACAGCGCGTGCCGGCCCAACAGGCCACGATCGGGAAGGTGCAGTGCACCTTCGAGCGCCTCGACGGTCAGCAGCGCGGTCAGTGTGCTGGCGACGAATCGGTGCGTCGTGCCCCGAGGAACGAGCAGGTAGTCGCCGGGCCGGTAGTCGAGCGGCCCGTACTCGGTTTCGAGGCGCCCCTCCCCCGCGTGCACCAGGAAGAGGACGTCGCCGTCGGCGTTGCGCAGGAACCAGCTCGGCTCACCCGATGGGCGCTGCCACCACCCGACGCGCAGGTCGTCGTTGGCGAGCAGGACGGTCGGTGGTGCATCCACATCGATCGCGAGCCCGCGCGTATCGAGCGCGACGGGCCGCAACGGCCCGTCGACCCGCACCCAGCCGGTCGGTGGGTGCAGCCGGTAGAGATGGCTCGCGGGCCCGCTGAAGCCCTCGCGCCCGTGCTCCTCCTCGACCGTGCCCTCGGGCAGGGCGACGTGTGCCTGGCGCGACGTCGTGCCCTTCACCCACTGCGGACGCACGAAATCCTCATCCATTCGAAGTCTCCTGCTCGGCGGCGGTCGCGGCCGCGATGAGCGGCTGAACCCGCAAGGGAATCTGCTCGGAGAGCGCGATCACGGTGGTCGTCCGGTTGATGCCCTGCACCTCGAGCATGCGGTTGACCACCTGCTGGAGGTGCTCGTTCGTGCGCGCCACGACCCGGCAGTGCAGATCGCCCTGCCCGGTGGTCGCATGTACCTCGAGCACCTCCGGAATGTCGTCGAGGTGGGCGACGACGTCGGCCAGCCGGCCCTGGGCGATCTCGATCGACGTGAACGCCAGCACCTCGTAGCCGATGCGAATGAGATCGATGTCGGGCCCGAACCCGGTGACGACGCCGCGCCCGCGCAGCTTGTCGAGCCGGGCCTGCACCGTGCCCCGGGCCACGCCGAGGAGACGGGCGAGCTCCAACACCCCGGCGCGGGGGTTGTCGGCGAGCGCCCGGATGAGGCGGCCGTCGAGGCCGTCGATGGGCCTGGTCATCCCGCCCAGATTGTACGGCTGATCGGCCGTCCTCGTGGGCAGTCTGACCATCGATCCCGCCGGGTGTTGACCGCTCCTACCACCAGGGTATGAATAGCACCGACAGAACGCTCGAACCAGGGGCCGTCCAGGGGGCATCGTGCCCGTCGCCACCACCGCCGACTTCCGCACCTTCGAGGCCCGCGCCGCCGAGCTCGTCGCGCACCATCCCGTCGTCGTCGCCAACCCCTACACCCCCTGGTTCGCGACCGGCGGCGCGACCCGTGCCGACGTGCGCCATCTCACCGTGCAGTTCTCGGTCTTCAGCCACCTCTTCGTCGAGGCCCAGCTGCGCAAGGTGATCAACGCCGCCGACGTCGACGGCTACCGGGCGGGCAAAGAGATCCTGCTGAACGAGCTCGGCGTGGTGTTCCGGCCCCGCAACGGCGCGGGCGCCGGGACCGCGCCCGAGCTCGTGAGCACGGAAGGCACCGTCGACGGCGGCACGTTCCGGTTCGCGGCCGCGCACTTCGAGTGGCTGGTCAAGTTCGCCGAGCCCCTCGGTCTCGGCTTCACCGATCTCGGGAAGCGACGCCACGGCACCCCCAGCACGC
>JBOGFJ010000279.1:0-18600 GCA_050743385.1 Acidimicrobiia bacterium | reverse complement strand
GACGACCGTCACCGTTGACTTCGGGACCTCCTGGGTCTATAGATGCGTGCAGCCTGCATGTAACTGTACCGCCTCGACCCCGGAGGTTCCCACCATGGTGATGTCCCGCACGACCGTCGTCGCCGGTTTGATCGGCGAGCTCGACGACTTCTCCTCTCTCCTGCGCACCCTCGACGACCGGGAGTGGAGCACGCCCACCCGGTGCGAGGGCTGGACCGTCGGCAACGTCGCCGCTCACCTCACCGGAACGATGACCGACGTCGTCTCGGGGAACCTCGACGGGCTCGGCACCCCCGAGGTGACCCAGCGCGAGGTCGACGAGCGCAAGGGCGCCACCCCGGCCGAGATGGCCGACGAGCTCGACGCCGCCACCAAGGCGTCGGCCGACATGGTCGCGATCTTCGACGACGATGCCTGGAATGGCCCCGCCCCCGCGGGCCTGCCGTACTCGCTGGGTGTGGGCGTCGAGGCGCTCTGGTACGACGCCTACCTCCACGCCGACGACATCCGCGCCGCCGTCGGCCGTCCGTCGGAGCAGGGGCCGGGCCTCGAGGCTGCGGTCTCGCACGTCGCGTACTTCCTCGAGGACCGGAAGTGGGGACCGGCCACCCTCGCGCTCGACGGGATGCCCGAGGTCGAGATCGGCGGGGGCGGACGGAGGATCACGGGCGACCCGCTCGAGTTCGTGCTCGCGGCGACGGGTCGTGCCGACCCGGCACCACTCGGACTCGACGCCTCCGTCAACATCTACGGGTGAGCGCACCCGACGCCGACCAGACCGCCTTCCTCCACGAGGCGATGCCGTTCGCGCGCGTGCTCGGCGTCGAGGCCCTCCCGAGCGAACGCGGCGAGGTGCGGGCGCGGGTCGCCTGGCAAGCCGAACGGTGCACGAGCGGTGGCGCGCTCCACGGCGGGGTACTCATGAGTCTGGCCGACGTGTGCGGCGGCGCCTGCGCGTTCGCGAACCTGCCCGAGGGCGCCACCGGCACCACCACGATCGAGTCGAAGACGAACTTCTTCCGGGCGGTGCGCGAGGGATACGTGGAAGCGACCGCCCGTCCGCTCCACGTCGGTCGCACCACCGTCGTGGTCGAGACCGACCTCTTCGACGACGCCGGCAAGCGCGTCGCCCGCGTGACCCAGACCCAAGCCGTGCTGCGGGGGTAAAGGGCCGTTTTGGCGTCAGCAACCCACATCTATTGGGGATACGTGACGCCAAAACAGCCCCTTAGCGCTCCAGGCCGAGCGCGAGGAGCAGGTCTTCGTGCAGCTGCATCCAGACGGTGTGGTACGAGTCGATCGCCGGTGACGAGAGCCACTCGGTACCGCCGTCGTGCAGGCGGCGGACGGCTGCCCGCAGCCGCGTCCGGTAGCCGGCGAACCGCTCGACCGTGCTGCCGAGGCGACGCACGATCGGCCCGGTGCGTTCGTCGAGTGTCGTCAGCCGGTCGAGCACGGCCCAGTCGTACCCGGGATCGCGGTGGTCGTTGGCCACGTTGCCCGGCCGAACCTGCCAGTCGGTCACCACCCGCAGCAGCTCGACGTTGAGCGGGAGGAACTGGTCGTAAGCGCGCCGCGCCGCCGCCTCTTCCTGCGAGCCGGGAGCGAGTCGCGCCCAGCCGGCATGGCAGGCGCGGCCCTCGGGCGTGAGGACCAGGAACGTGCCCCTGCGCCGGGCCAGGCCGTCGGCACACAGCGCGTCGATCTCGGGTCCGTCGCGCGCCGGCATCTTGCCGCGCAGCCGCAGCTCGTGTAGGTGCGTGTACGCGGCGGCGGCGAGTGCCACCGGGCCACGCTAGTAGCGGCGGTGCGCGTCAGCCGGCTCCGACCGCCGCCAGCAACGCGTCGGCCGTGCCCTGCATGCCGGAGAGGTTGGGGTGCAGCGGCGCGGCCGGCGACGCCGGCACCACCGGCTCCACCCACCGCAGCAACGGCAGCTGGCACGCGTCGTGACCGATGCCGGCGGTGTAGGCGTCGACGAGCACCGCGCCGTTGGCCGCTGCCTGGGTGGCGAGCATGGCGTTGAGCTCCTGCTGCTTGGCGCGCAGGTACGGCACGTCGTCCCATGCGATCGGCACCTGCGGCCAGCAGCCTTCTGGCGCCCCGGGCAGCAGGGGCTCTTCGGGAAGGATCGGCAGGTAGTTGACGACGTACACGGTCGCTGCCGGCGACCGGTCGTGGATGCCGTTGATTACGGCCGCCACCTTGGGGGCGGTCTCGGCGATGCGGCGGCTGATCTCGTCGACGCCGTTCACCACGTACTGGTCTTGGCAAGGCGTACCGAACGGGACCAGCGAACCGCAGCTCGTCGCGATCTCGCTGAACCCGATGTCGTTCCCGCCGATACCGACGGTGACGACGGTGGTGTCGGCGTCGAGCGCGTCGAACTGGGGCGGGTTGGGGCCGGGCGACACGCCCTGCGCCTCGGTCATGTCGTCGGTGTCGGCGCCCGAGCAGCTCACGTCGCGGAAGCGGGGAAGCCCGAGTGCGGGCGCGGCCAGGTGCGGATAGTCGTGGTCGGAGCGCAGGCAGCCGTAGGGGTCGGGCTGCTGGATCGGGATCAGCGGCCCGGCGGTGAAGGAGTCGCCCAGGGCGACGTACTGGTCGTTGGCGCCCGGTTCCTGGGCCGGCGTCGGGGCCGCGGCGACGCCCCCGAGCCCGACGACCAGAGCCACGAGAACGGTGACGCGACGCGCCGAGCGCTTCATGTGTGCCTTCCCCCCGGTGAGTTGTCGATGGGAAGAATGCCCCATTTCGACCGGCGCGAACCACCGATCAGCGGACGGCGTCGCAGTAGCGGGCGAGCGCCGCCGCTTCCGTGAGCTCGACGCCGGTAGCAGCGTAACGTCGCCGACGTGACGACGACCGAGGGCATGAAGGGCGGCGGCTACTACGACGAGCACTCCGAGTACCAGCAACGGACCGCCCAGACCGCGGCCGCGCTGATCGAGGAGTCGGTTCGGGCCGTGCCGGCGTTGGCCGCGGGGGCGACGTTCGTCATCGTCGACTACGGCTCGTCGACGGGCAAGAACTCGATCGCGTCGGTGCGCGCCGCGGTCGCCGCCGTACGCGACCGCGAGCGGGACCGGCCGGTTGCCGCCGTCCACAACGACCTCCCTACCAACGACTGGAACGAGCTCTTCGCCAATCTCGCCGCCCGTCCGGACAGCTACCTCGAGCTCGGGGGACGGCCCGTCCTCCCGCTCGCGTCGGCGATCTCGTTCTACGAGCCCGCGGTCCCGGCGGGCGCCGCGCACCTCGGCGTATCGTTCTCGGCCGCCCATTGGCTGCGCACCCAGCCCGGCGTCGATGTGCGCGACGCCTTCTACTTCTGCGAAGCATCCGGAGAAGCCCGCGCCGCGCTCTCGGCCCAGGCCGACGCCGACTGGACCACGTTCCTGACGGCCCGCGCCGCCGACCTCGCCCCCGGCGGCCGACTGCTGGTGCAGATGGTGGGCACCGATGTGCAGTCGCCGTCGGGGGAGCCCGCCGTCACGGCGCGCAAGCTCATGCGGGCCATGACCGAGGTGGCGCGTGAGATGGTCGATGCGGGTGTGCTCGACCGGCCCGCGTTCGAGCGCTATCTGCTGCCCGTCTACGCCCGCACCCCTGACGAGGCCCGCAAGCCACTCGAGCAGCCCGGTCCGCTCGCAGATGCTTTCGACGTCGAGGTCGCGCGGACCGATCCGGTGTCGAATCCCTACCTCGACCAGTGGCGCCGCGACCGCGACGCGGCGGCGTACGGACGGTCGTACGCCGCGTTCGCGCGCGGCTTCACCGAGTCGAGCCTCCGCGCCAACCTGTTCGAGCCGGGCGGGCACGGCGGGAACGCGGGCGCGCTGCTCGACGACTACTTCTCACGTCTGGAGCACCGGTTCGCCGCCGACCCCGAAGCCGACGCCTTCGAGGACTGGACCCTGACCGTCGTGCTCACCCGCCGCTGAGCGCATCGTTTTGGCGTGAGTAAACGGCGCGTGTCGCCGCTTGCTGACGCCAAAACGGTTCAGGGAGCGCTAGTAGCCCTCGGCCAGGTCGACCACGCCGGTGAGCGGCTCGCCCGCCTGGTAGCGACGCAGATTGTCGGCGAACGTGTCGATCATCACGTCCCACGCGCCCGGCATGCTCCACGAGATGTGCGGGCTCAGCCGCACGTTCGGGTGCGTGTACATCCAGTGTCCGTCGGGGAGCGGTTCGGGCTCGACCGTGTCGAGCGATGCCCGCGCCACGGTGCCGTCATCGAGCGCGGTCCGGAGCGCGTCCTGATCGACGATCGCGCCACGGGCGATGTTGACGAGGTGGGCGCCGGGCTTCATCGCCGCGAACGCGTCGGCGTCGAGCAGATGCCGGGTCGCGGCGGTGGCGGGCGCGGCCACGACGACGTGGTCGGCCGAGCCGAGCAGATCGGGCAACGACGGCGCCAGCTCCACGCCCACGACTCCCGACGGCGTCTCGCTGCGGCGGCGCGCCCGCACCCGCATGTCGAAGGCGAGCGCGCGCCGGGCCACTGCCTCTCCGATCCCGCCCAACCCGATGAGGCCGAGGGTGCGATTCGCCAATCCGCCGAGCTTGGCGTAATTCCACTGCACCGATGCGTCGGTCGCCCACGACTCGGGCAGCTGCTTCTCGAACGCCAGCATCACCGCCAGCACCCATTCGGCGATCGGCACCGCGCTCGCTCCTCGCGAGCACGTGAGGGTCTGCGCGCCGATGTCGTGCAGCGGGAAGCGGTCGACGCCGGTTCCCACCGCGTGCACCCAGCGCACTCCTCGCGCCAGCGCCGCCGGCAGGTTCGGGCTGCCCCACGCCGGTGTCAGCAGTACCTCGCCCTCGATACCCTCGGGCAGGTCGCCCTCGGCCGGGATCGCCACGATCTCGACGCCGGGCACCGCCCGCTCGATCCGGGCGGCGAAGCCGCCGCCGAGATGGGAGAGCACCTTCACCGTCGAGCACTGTGGCCCGACGCCCACGACCCGGGCAAGGCGCGGGGAGGCCCGACGAGGAAGGGGAAGGACGTCACGACCCTGTGGGACCGCGCAGCTCACGCCTCCTCGAGCAGCCCTCGCATGATCTTGACGATCTTGTCGTAGTGCTTCGAGTCGATCCGCACCGGCTTCCTCGACTGCCAGCTCAGCTCCACGACCGTGTCGCCGGTCACGGCGTACAGGCTGTCGATGGCGCCCTCGGGGACGAGCACCGTCTTTCCCGTATAGGCCTCGTCTCCGAGACCGTCGATCGGCTCGATCGCCTCGCTGCTCCCGGCGGCGTCGCGGGCGGTGCGGTAGTCGGGATAGCCCTCGGTGGCGTCGTCGAGTGACTTCACCTCCAGGAGCACGTAGCGGTAATTGTCGCGGTCGACGGGATCGGTCTCCCACGAACAGCCGTCGTCTTCGGGCAGGGGTGCGCCGAACGGCCGGGCGCCCATGATGGTGCGGACCTGCTTCTTCGACAGGCGATCACAGGGGTCGTCGCCGCCCGCTCCCGCCGGCGTTGCGAGCGCGAGCGACGCGATGGTCACGGTGACGAGGAGCAGAGCGGAGCGGCGCACCGTCGGAGCATACGCGGCGGACGCGCGAAGATTGCGCGGATGCCCGATGCGACGGACTTCGCCGCGAGACGTGAGGCGCTCGTCGGGCGCTACCTGCGCCCGGAGGCAAAGCGCCCGCCGTCCACGGCGCGGGGCGTGCACCACGTCGCGCTGATCTGTTCCGACCCCGCCCGTACGATCGAGTTCTACCAGGGCATCCTCGGTTTCCCGCTGGTGGAGATGTTCGAGAACCGCGATTCGCCGGGCTCGATGCACTTCTTCTTCGACATCGGCCATGAAAACCTGCTCGCGTTCTTCGACTTCCCCGGGCTCGAGCTCGACCCCGCGGTCGAAGCGATCGGCAGTCTGCAGCACCTGGCGCTATCGGTCACGCCCGAGGAGTTCGACGCCGCGAAGGCGCGCCTCGACGACGCCGGCATCGAGTACCTCGGTCCCGACCGGGGCGTGCACGACTCGCTCTACTTCCGCGATCCCGACGGGATCCAGATCGAGCTCACGAGCCAAGCTCTGCGGGCGATGCCCGACTAACTCCTCTGGTCGCGCGCGCTTCGCTCGCCGCTCCCGCACGCTCCTGGCGTCCGGAGACGGGCGACGCGCGCCCCCTCGTCGGAGGCTGGCGGCCGCTAGCCGCGCTTGGGTCCCCTCGCCTTCCGCGGTTGGCGCTGCGGGGCGCGCATGATCCGCTTGACGATGATCTCGTGGCCGGCGACGCGCTTGGTGCTCTCGAACTTGCCGTGGTCGTAGCTGTCGCGGGCCTTCGCGACCCAGATCGGCTCCTCCTCGGTGAGCTGTTCCTCCGACACGTGCTCGACCGGGGGCGGGGTGAACACGAGCACCGTCACCTGGTCGCTGTCGTCGCAGATGTAGACCTGGTAGGCGCGCTCGTTGGCGCACACCCAGAACGACGCGATGGGCTTGGGATGCTGCGGGTCCGCCGTCGCGAGCTCAATGGCCTTCCGGTAGCCCTCACGCATCACCGCCTCGACCGGGTGGTTGTGTGGGTAGTCGCCCCAGTAGTCGAGCCAGTCCTTCTTGAAGTGCTCGACGTCACCCCGGGTCAGGCCGTCGCTGCGCCCACCGACGTGGTTCTCGGCGAGCTCGACGATGCTGCTCCGCGACCGGATTCTCTTGAGGGCGTCGGTGTACTCGTCGGGCCGAGAACCGTCGAACTGCTTGTCCACCAGCTCGAACTGCGCGCCCTTGGCGACGAAGTAGAACGGCATGGAAGGCATTGAGGTGCTCCTCTCGTGTTGGTCAGGTGCGCACTGCGAAGAGTCGTAGGGGCTCGGTCAGACCCTTCAGATCGTGGAGGCCACGGTCGTCGAGACGGACCTCGGCCGATGTGCGGGCCAGGTGGCGGATCGTGTCGGTGACGAACGTCTCGCCGGGACCGGCTCGATCGCAGACGCGGGCCGCGATGTTGACGGTTCCACCGTGCACGCCCGCTTCCGACCACAGCACGTCGCCGGCGTGGATGCCCACGTGGAGGCGGAGCGGCGTCGCGGTCACGTCCTCGTGGACACGCCGCGCGCATGCGATCGCGTCGCCCGCCGATCGGAAGACCGCCAGGATCCCGTCGCCGAGGGTGATGCCCTCGATGGCCTGCCCGCCGTAGTCGACGACGGCTCCACGCAGCTCCGCCTCGAGGTGCGCTGCGGCGGTGCGGTAGGCGCGGTCGCCGATCCGCTCGGTCGTCGCGGTCGACCCGGCCACGTCGAAGAAGGCGACGACGACCGTTCCCTGGTGGCGCAGGTCGGGCGCCTCACCGCCACGGGCTTGGCGGGCAACCTCGTCGGCGGTGCGGGCGAAGGCAGCCATGCCGAGCTCGCGAAACAGACCGGCCGCCCGTGCCGCCAGGGGCTCCGCCGCGTCGGCGTCACCGGCTCCCATCTGCAGCCGGGCCCACGCGAGCGACGAACGGGCGAGCTCCGGTCGGGCACCGGCCTGCTCGCACACCGTGATGGCGTCGAGCAGGTGGCGTTCGGCGTCGCCTTCGCGGCCGTCGAGCCGGGCCGTCAGGGCGCGCACTCGAGCGACGACGAATGTGAGGCCGTCGGTGACGATCATCCCGCGGTCGGCGGCTCGGGCGAGGGCGCGCTCGATCCGGTCGACGGGTACCTCGACACCGGCGATGTCGGCCAGTTCGGCGAGCACCGCGTAGCGGGCGACCGTACCCAGCGCGACCCCCCAACGGGCGGTGATGCGCTCGGGGTGGGCCCTGAGCGCGGCACGGGCGTCGTCGATCTCGCCCATGTAGACCCGGACGAGCTGACGCGCGAGCCACACCCCCTCTGCGAACACGGGCGACATCGCGTCCGGGGTCTGAAGGTCGGTGAGCCGGTCGAGCGCGCCGGCCGCCTCGTCACCCGCGCCGCGCAGCGCGCGGGTCGCTGCCAGCGTGGGCAGGAAGAGCGAGGCGCTCCAGACGTAGCGGGAGAGGCGCACGGCGGTCCACGCCTCGGCCGCCCATCGCTCGACGGCCTCGAAGTCGCCGCGGGCGGCGGCGACGCCGACGAGTGCCGACAAAGCCAGGCTGCGCTCCGCCCAGTCGCCCACCTCCCGGCACGAATGGCTCGCCTGCGCGCCCGCGGCTTCGGCCTCGTCGAGGCGTCCGAGCCAGAGCAGCGTGAGCGCGAGTCGTGGGAGCGCGATGGCCTCCACCCATGGGTCGCGGGACCGCGTCGCGTGATCGCAAGCTTCGACGAGGAACCCGAGCGCGCTCTCGAGATCGAGGCCCAACCAGGCGATGACCGCCGAGGTGACGAGGGCGCGAGCGCACGTGGCGTCGTCTTCCGCACCGCGCGCCAGCTCGAGCGCGCGAGCAGCGAGGTCACGACCCTTGTCGAGGTCGCCCTGTACCCAGTGCGCCTCGGCGATCTGGGTCAGGAGCCGTCCGGCCAACGCGGGATCGTCGGTCAGGGCGTCGAGCGCCTCCTCGAGCGGTTTCACGTCGACCGCGGCGCCGAAGCCGCGGGTCATGATGTCGGCCCGCACGCCTTCGAGCCGGGCGAGCGCAAGGCCGCGGGCGTCCCCGGCGACGGCGGCGAAGCGGGCGGAGCGTTCGAGCTGGTCGCTGCTCGGTCCGAATGCCATTGCCCGGTAGTGCGCGACACCCGACCGCAAGAGCAGGTTGGCGATCTCGGCCGCCGGTGCTTCGACCTCCTCCGCCGCCCGCCCGGCCGCCTCGAAGCAGCGGGCGGCGTCACCCCACGCCAGCATCGACCATGACCGGTCGCCGGCGCGCTGTGCCCACTCGAGGGTGCGATCCGGGGCCGCGACGGGGCCGGCTTCGATGAGATGGTGGGCGACCTCGTGAACGCGCACCGACTCGTCGAGGTCGGCGGCGCGCTCGAGCACGTCGGCGGCGGCGAGGTGGATCTGCCTTCGTGCCATCAGGTCGGGGCGCCGTCGGAGAAGGTGCGCGAACAGCGGGTGGGCGAAGTGGATCTCGTCTTCCTCGCTGATGACCACGCCCGCCTCGACCGCGTCCGCGATCGCGCCGGCCACATCGGGTTCGTGGGCCAGCTCAGCTAGGACACCCGCGCTCACCGGCTCGTCGAGGAAGGACGCCAGTGTCAGGACCTCGCGACCGCGTTCGCCGAGACGATCGATCTGGGTGTCGAGCGCGCCGCCGACGTCGGCGGGCGTCGCCGAGCTGACGATCGCCGGATCGGCGACCAGCTCGCCGCCCCGGTCGCGTACGGCTCCGCTGCCGGCCGCCTGCTGGACGACGGCCTCGATGTGGAGGGGGTTCCCGCGCGTGGCGCCGTGCACCGACGAGATCAGCTGGCGCGACGAGCGTTCGAGCCCCAGCGCGCGGACGAGCTCGGCCGCCTCGCCCTCGTCGAGCCCGCCGACGCCGAGCGCGTTGCAGATCTCCTCGCGCTGGACACGCGCGATGGCGGCGGCGAGCTGCCCTTCGGGCGGGGGGCGCATCGTCGCGGCCAGGCACAGGCGCACCGGCGCACCGAGGCCGGCGTCGGCGATCTCGACGACCAGCTGGTACAGGAGATCGACCGACGGCGGGTCGGCCCACTGGAGGTCGTCGATGGTGACCAGGACACACTCGCGTCGGGCGAGGCGGACGGCAGTCTCGGCGACCGCGAAGAACAGCCACGCCTGCTCCTGCTCGGGAGAGGGGTCGGCACCGCCGGTCGGCTGGTCGGGACGTCCCGACAACCGCGCGATCAGCTCGGCGTGGCCGTGCGGGTCGCCGTCCTCCCGGCAGGCTCGCTCGAGTCGGGGAAAGAACGACCGGAGGAACGGCAGATAGGGCACCGTGTGCCCCTCGCGGCACCGACCGGGGCATACGTCGGCTCCGCGTGCCCTCGCCCGTCGCTGGAGCTCGCGGAGAAGGCGCGACTTGCCGATGCCGGCTTCCCCGGTGATGAGCAGCACCTGCGGCTTCCCTGCCAGCGCGTCGTCGAGCCGTTCGTCGAGCCAGGCCAGCTCGCGGCTGCGGCCGACGAGCGGTGGTGTGCTCGCGGCGGGCAACATTCAGATCACGGCTCGGCTCGACACGTCTCCGCCCGCAAGGATCCCGAACTCCATCGGGGCCTCCAAGAACCCCGCCCGGCCAAAGCGTATGGCACCCAGGGGCGAAGGTCCCGGCCCGATCCGTTGGCGCTCGCGAGAGGTGCTCGCTGCGATCGCCGAAGCGCTGGACGTCAGGTCGCCGCTGTCGGCAGGTGGCGGGTGAACCACTCGGCCGCCAGCCCGGCTACGGCCTCCAGCGCGCCCGGCTCCTCGAACAGATGTGTCGCGCCCGGGACGATCGCGACGCGGTGCTCACAGCGCAATGCATCTGCCGCCTCACGGTTGAGCCGGACGACCACGTCGTCATGGCCGCCCACGATGAGGAGGGTGGGCGCGCGCACGGCCACAAGCTGTTCGCCCGCGAGATCGGGACGACCCCCACGCGAGACCACGGCGGCGACCTCGGCGTCGGGTGCGCCCGCGGCCCACAGCGCGGCGGCGGCGCCGGTGCTCGCCCCGAAGTAACCGATCGGCAGGCCGCGAGCCGGTGTGGCCGCCGCGTGCTCGCCGAGCCAGGCGGTGGCGGTGGCGAGGCGGTCGGCGAGCAGTTCGACGGCGAACACGTTGGCGCGTTCCACGGCCTCGTCGTCGGTCAACAGGTCGAAGAGGAGCGTGGCGAGGCCCGCCTCGTGCAGGGCGCCGGCGACTGCCTGGTTCCGCGGGCTGAAGCGGCTGCTCCCGCTCCCGTGGGCGAAGACGACGACGCCCGTCGCGCCTTCGGGGACGGTGAGGTGACCGCCGAGTCGTACCGTCCCGGCGGGGATCGCGACCTCCCGGTCGAGCGCCCGCTCCGGCCCGTCGCCGGCGGTCGCCGCGCCGCCGATCGCGGCCGTACCGCTCCCGGGCGCGGCCGCCAGGAGTGCCAGCACCTCGTCATCGGTGGTCTGACCGAAGTCGTCGTACGCCTGGCCCACGGCCAGGAACCGGAGGGGCGACTCGAGGCACACGATCTCGTCGGCGACGTCCTCCATCGCCCGGAGCGTCTCGCGGGGTGCAACGGGGACCGCGAGCACGACCCGGCGGGCGCCGTGCGCGCAGGCAACCTCGAGTGCGGTCCGGGCGGTTCCGCCGGTCGCGATCCCGTCGTCTACCACGATCACGGTGCGACCATCGAGCGGAACCGGCGGTCGGCTGCCGCGGAAACGGCGGGCGCGCTGCTCGACCTCGGCCCGCTGACGGTTCTCCACCTGGGCCAGCTCGGAGGCGGTGACGCCGGCCGTCGCGAGCACGTCCCGGTTGAGGACGCGCGCGCCGCCCTCGCCGACTGCACCCAGCCCGAGCTCGGGCTGGAAGGGCACGCCGAGCTTGCGCACCACGATGACGTCGAGTGGCGCCCCGAGCGCACACGCGACCTCGAAGGCAACCGGGACGCCCCCCCGTGGCAACCCGACCACGACGGGGTGGTCGTCGCGCAGATGCTCGAGCTCTCGTGCAAGGCGGCGTCCGGCCTCACGTCGGTCACGGAACGTGGTGACCACCCCCGGTTCGTACCGGCTTCCGGCGTCACGCCCATGGTGAGCCACTCCCGGCCCGAACACCAGGGCGAGACGTCCGCCACGACCTCACGGTACGGATCGGCAAGGGGCGCGCACTCTGGGCTGGCAAGCTAACCGGCGCAGCGGTTCGCCGGAGGAGGAGCTTGCCATCGCGGAGCGCATCTTGGACGCCGTGGCCGGGCTGGGCCCGGTGTTCCTCCACGCCGCCGCCTTCTTCCTCGCGTTCGCCGAGTGCGCGCTCTTCCTCGACCTGGTGGTGCCGGGTGAGGCTGGGATGGTGGTCGCGGGCGCGGCGGCCGCGCGGGCCGACGTTCCCCTGCCCACGATGATCGCGGCCGCGGCCGCGGGCGCGATCCTCGGCGACTCGGTGAGTTACGTCATCGGCCGGCGGTGGGGGATGGCGGTGATCCGCCGCTGGGAGCCGATCCGGCGCCGCCTCGAGCCCCGAGCGGAACGCGCCCAGAAGTACTTTGCCGACCACGGTGGCGTGGCGGTGTTCCTCGGCCGCTTCGTCGGCGTCGTGCGCGGTGTGGTGCCGGTCGTCGCCGGCACCGCCCGCATGCCGTACCGCCGATTCCTGCCCTGGAACGTGGCGGCGTCACTGGTATGGACGGCGGCCGTGATCTCGGCCGGTTATCTCGTCGGGCGGCACGTGGAGGCACTCGTGTCGCGGGCGAGCGTCGTGGTCACCGCGGTGGTCGTCGCCGGGGTGGCGACGTGGTGGCTGGTGCGGCGGCGGCGCCGCGCAGCCGGTACGAAGCGCTGACTTCTCGGTCACGACGGAAAAGCGTCGTTCTCCGGCGGTTCTCCCGTCATCACCGGGAGGTCGTGCGACTCAGTCGGCCTTGCTCTTCTTCTTGCGCTTCTGTTCGGTCTTCCACGCCCGCACGCGTTGGAACGACTCGCGGGAGTCGATGTCGGCGACCGACCGGGGCGCCGTGTCGGAGAAGGGCGCCGCCGCTTCCTCCCAGCCCGGCGGCGCGATCCGGAGGCGCTTCCCCAGGATGGCGAGGAAGATCTTGGCCTTCTCCTCACCGTATCCGGGAAGCGCCTGGAGTCGTTCGAGCAGAACGTCACCGGTGGGAGCGGTCGTCCACACGGAGGCGGCGTCGCCGTCGTACTCGTCGACGAGATAGCGGCAGAGTGCATGGGTGCGCTTCGCCATGGAACCCGGAAAGCGGTGCAGCGCCGGCTTCGCCCGGAACACCGCCTCGAGCTCTTCTGGATCCATGGCGGCAATGGCGGTGGCATCGAGGCGCTCGGCCTTGCCGAGGCGGTCGCGCAGGGTGAGCGGGCCGCGGAACGCCCACTCCATCGGCACCTGCTGGTCGAGCAGCATCCCGACGAGCAGCGCCAGGGGATCGTCGACGAGGTAGGAGTCGGCCTCGGGGTCGCCGGTGACGGGGATCAGCACGTCGGCCACGGCCTGCAATCTACCGGCCGGCCACCAGACAGGTTTGTGCGCCACCACTTCGGGGCACCGCGGAAGGGATGGCACTCCACCATGCCCGCCCGCCGGGCGTGACCGCCGCGGTGGCGGCGAGCTTCCCGGACATGTCGGCAGCTCGGGGCGCGATCGAGGCCCTCGAGCATGCCGGCATCGACGGTGACGAGATCGATCTGCTGGGTCAACGGGCGGACGCGGCCCGAACGCCGACCAGCCCCGCCCGTCCCGATCGCCGCATGGCTCGCCATATTCTCGGCCGTCTCGGCGTCGGCGCGCTCATCGGGTTGGCCGCGGGTGCGGTCGCCGGCGTCGTCCTCGGCCTGATCGTGTTGGCGGTGACGTCGTCCGGGGGAGGGGTCGGACTCGTCGTCGCGTTCGCCATCGTCGGCGTGGGTCTCGGCGCGGTCGTCAGCGTGTTCCTGAGCTTCGAGCGGTCCGTCGGGCTGTCGTACGCCTGGCCGCTCACCTTCGAGGACGTACCCGAAGGCACGATTTGGGTGGCCGTGTACTCGCGTGACCCGCGTATTCAGGACCGCGCCGGTGACACGCTCGCTGGTCTGCGGCCGCTCGAGCTGCGCCGCGACGCCGGCTGACGGTCAGGTCCCGACGAGCTCATCCGCGCGCACCGGTACTCGCGTGAGCTCGCTCCCCGAGAGTGGCCCCGAGAAGTAGTTCCCCTGCACCCAGTCGATCCCGAGGCGCCTGACTTCGTCCAGCTGTTCGACGGTCTCGACGCCCTCGGCGACGGTGGTGAGCGCGAGCGCCCGCGCCATCGCGATGACGGCCGTCACGATGGCCGCGTTCTCCGAGTCGCGTCCGATGCCCTCGACGAAGGAACGATCGATCTTGATGATGTCGACCGGGAACCGGCGGAGATAGCCGAGTGACGAGTAGCCGGTCCCGAAGTCGTCGAGGGCGACCTGCACGTCCATCTCGGTCATGGCGCCGAGCATCTTCTGGGCGTCGACGGGATCGTGCATCAGGGCGGTCTCCGTGATCTCGATGCACAGCTGCCGGGCGTTGACGCCGGCCTCTTCGACAGCCGTGACGACGGCGGTGGCGAGGTCGGCATGGGCGAGCTGGCGCCCCGAGAGGTTGACCGACAGGAGCGACGGGCGCCCGCTATCGGTGCGCGTCCGATTCCAGCGCGCGAGTTGTCGGCATGCCTCCCGCAACGTCCATTCGCCGATGGGGACGACGAGCCCGGTCTTCTCGGCGACGTCGAGGAAGTCGCGGGGGAACAGCAGGCCGCGCTCGGGATGGCGCCACCGCAGCAGCGCCTCGGCGCCGACGACGCGGTCGTCCGCCAGGCCCACGATCGGCTGGTACTCGACATGGAGCTCGCCGCGCTCGAGCGCCCGCCGCAGGTCGAGCTCGAGGTCGAGCCGTGCGACCGCGTGGTCGCGCACGGCGGCGTCGAAGAGCTGGTGGCGCGCCCGGCCCCGCTCCTTCGCCTGGTACATGGCGGCGTCGGCGTCGCGCAGCAGCCCGGCGGGATCGGCGTCCGAGTCGGTGGAGGAGGCGATCCCCACGCTGGCCGTGAGCGACAGCTCCCGGCCCTGGTAGCTGAGCGGCTGCGCCAGCGCGGCCGTGAGGCGCTCGGCGAGGGCGACCGCGCGGTCGTCGTGCGCCAGCTCCTCGCACAACACCACGAACTCGTCGCCACCGAAACGCGCGACCGTGTCGGCTGGGCGCGCCGCCTCGGCGAGGCGCTTCCCGACCTCGATCAGGATGCGGTCGCCGGCGGCGTGGCCCAGGCTGTCGTTGACGACCTTGAACCGGTCGAGGTCGATGAAGAGTACGGCCACCCGGGCGGGATGACGCTCGAGGCGGCGCAGCGCCTGCTCGACGCGGTCGAGCAGGAGGGCGCGGTTGGGCAGCCCGGTGAGAGGATCGTGGAGCGCCTGGTGGGTGAGCGCGTCCTCGATCTCCTTGCGGTCGGTCACGTCGCGGATGAGTACGAGCACCCTGTCGACGGCACCGTCGTCGTCGTGCTCTGGCACCATGCGGGTGTGGTACCAGCGCAGGCCTCCGGGGCCGCGGAACGAGTACTCGAACTCGCCGCCGGTAGCGGTCTCGAAGGCGCGCCGCAGCTCCGGATCCCAGATGTCGGTGAGCTCGCTGGGTGCGCCGATCTCGCGCATGGTGCGACCAACCATCTGGTCGCCGGGGACGCCGGTGGCTTCCGTGACGGCGGGGTTGACGTAGACGTGGCGCAGCGCGCGATCGAATCGGGCGATGAGGTCGGGTGACCGTTCCACGAGCGTGCTCAGCTCCCGCTGCCGGGCACGCAACTCGTCCTCGGCCTCCCGGCGGTCGGTGACGTCGCGAGAGTTCACGACGATGCCGCCGACCGCAGGGTCGTCGAGGCGGTTGGTGGCCATGGCCTCGATCCAACGCCACGACCCGTCAATGTGACGCATTCGGAACTCGATGCGGGCGTCCGCGCGCCCCTCGGCCACCGCTTCCATGAACACGGTCGCCACCATGTCGACGTCGTCGGGGTGGATCAGCTCCCACGCGGAAGGGGGACGTCGGTGCGTGCCGTCGTCCTCGTCGAGCTCAGCTGTGGGCCATCCGAGCACGGCGGTGATCGATGGGCTTCCGTAGGCGACGCGGCCGCTGTCGTCGAGGACGGTGACCATGTCGGATGAGTGCTCGACGAGGGCGGCGAATCGGGCCTCGGTCGCGCGCGCCGTCTCCTCCGCCGTCCGCTGGGCGGTGACGTCGCGCGCGAGACCGAGCACCAGGGTGGTTCCGCCGGACTCGTCGAGGCGGGTCAGCTCCACCTCCGCGACGATGCGTCCGACCGGGAGCTCGACCTCCCGCTCGAAGCGCACGGGCTCGGGGCTGGCGAGCACGCGGGCGCCGTCGTCGAGGAGCAGCGACAACACCTCCGCGGGAGCGACGTCCTCGAGGCGTCGGCCGATGACCTCGTCGCGCGTCAGGCCGACGATGTCGAGGCACTTCTGGTTGGCGGTGATGCAGCGGTACCCACCGTCGTCCTCGACGCGCAGCACGAAGACGAAGTCGCTGACGCGGTCGAGAAGCGGCTCGACGGCGACAGGAACGGGCTCGGACGCGGTCACGCCGGCTCCCAGCCCACCAGCTCGCCCGCCAGTCCGGCGTGCAGGAGCTCGTCGACGGCTTCGGCCGTGAGCGGCCGCGAGAAGTAGTAGCCCTGGCCCAGGTCGCAATCGAGCTTGCGCAGCACCTCGAGCTGGGCGGCACCCTCGATTCCCTCGGCCACGGTCTTCACGCCCAGTCCCTGCGCGAGGCCCAGGATGGCGCGCACCACGGTGTCGTCGCCGCCGTCCTGGCCGAGCCCGTCGACGAAGGTGCGGTCGATCTTGATCGTGTCGACGGGCAGGTGCTTGATCAATCCGAGCGACGAGTAGCCGGTCCCGAAGTCGTCGACCGCCAGCGAGACGCCGAGATCGCGCAGTCCGGTCAGATTCTCGCGGATGACTTTGGTGTCGGTCATCAGCATGCTCTCGGTGATCTCGAGCACCAGGTCGGACGGCTGGAGGCTGGCCTGCGCGATCGCGTCGGCGACCTCGTCGACGATCCCCTCGCGTTGGAGTTGACGTACGGAGAGGTTGACGCTGACCGTGCGGATCGGGCACCGCGGATACGACTGCTTCCATGCGCGCAGCTGCTCGCAGGCTTCGGTCAGGACCCAGCGGCCGAGCGGAACGATGAGGCCGGTCTCCTCGGCCATGGGCACGAACGCGTCGGGCGCCATGAGGCCGCGGTCGCGGTGGTCCCAGCGCACCAGCGCCTCGAGGCCGAGGACGCGCGCCGACTGGAGTCCCACGATCGGCTGGTAGTGGAGCACGAGCTGGCCGTTGTCGATGCCGTGCGCAAGGTCGGTGCGAAGCTCGAGGCGCTCGAACACGGTGGCGTGCATCGACTGTTCGAACGTCTCCGCCCGATCCTTGCCGCGCTCCTTGGCCAGGTACATGGCCATGTCGGCATTGCGCAGGAGAACCTCCGACGACGAGGTGCGATCGGCGTTGACGGCGATGCCGACGCTCGCGGTGAGCGAGAGGTCGCGGTCGCCGATCTCGAACGGCGCACGCATCATCCCGAGGATCCGCTCGGCGACCCCCGCGACCTCGCGCTCGTTGAAGGCGCTTTCGAGCAGGATTGCGAACTCGTCGCCGCCCAGCCGAGCGGCCGTGTCGGCCTCGCGCAGGCAGGAGCGCAGCCGGTCGGCCACCAGCACGAGAAGCTGGTCGCCCACCTCGTGACCCAGGCTGTCGTTCACCGTCTTGAAATCGTCGAGGTCGACACAGAGCACCGCGATGACGCGCTCGCGGTCATGGCGACGCTTGAGCGCATGCGTCACGCGGTCGGCGAACATATTGCGGTTGCCAAGACCGGTCAGTGCGTCGTGGAGGGCCTGTGTGCGCAGGTCCTGCTCCAGGGCCTTGCGTACGGTCACGTCACGGGCATTGAGGACGATTCCCTCGACGGCGGGCTCGTCACGGAGGTCGGTGATCGTCAGGTCGACCGTGTGCCACGACCCGTCACGGTTCCGGACGCGAAGTTCGGCGCTGGTCTGCTCGAACGTGTCCGCGAGCACCTGCGAGTGGCTCCGGAGCGCCGGCGTGACGTCCTCGGGGGGCAGGAGCGAGAGGGCGCTCGTCCCGACGAGCTCGTCAGGCTTGTAGCCGAGCATCCCGAAGATCGACGGGCTGATGTACGTGAAGAAGGCGTTCTCGTCGATCACGGCGACGACGTCGCTCGAATGCTGCACGAGTGCGCGGAACCGGGCTTCGTTCCGGGCGAGAAGCTGCTCGGCGCCCTTGCGGTCGGTGATCTCCCGGGCATTGATGACGATGCCGGCGATGTCGGGCTCGGTGCGCAGGTCGTGCGAGAGCATCTCGAACCAGCGGTAGGAGCCGTCGGCGTGGGCGAGTCGGATCTCGAGCGGCTCGGTGGGGGCGGAGAGCGGGCGGGCGGTGTCGAGGAGCTCGCGAATGGCGCCCCGGTCGTCCGGGTGCACGAACTGCATCGGCTCCTTGCCGGCGAAATACTCCTCGCTCCGGCCCAGCAGCCGGTGCGTCGCCGGGCTCACGAACGTGACACGGGTGTCGTCGCCCAGCACGACCACGAGGTCGGACGAGTTCTCGATGAGGGCACGGAACCGCGCCTCGCTGCGCCGTCGGAGCAGGTCCTCGGTGAGGGCGGCGCTCTCGAGGGCGAGCGCCACCTCCGAGGCCAGCGACTCGATCGCTCGGCGCACCTCACGGTCGGCCGCCGCCGCGGTCGTCAGCGCGATCGCGCCTCGGAGCTCGTTCTGGCTCACGAGCGGAACGATGAGCATCGCGCCGGAACCGTCGCCCGCACCCGGCCCCGACGCCGGCGTGCCCATCAGTCGCACCGGGCGGCGTTCCCGGAGGGCGGTGCGGATCTCGACGGGGAGCGTTTCGATCGGCAACCGGGTGCCGACCGGGTCGGGCGTCCCGTCGCCGGCCGAGCCGACGACCTCGAGCCGGGTCTCGTCGCCGAGCATCACGGTCACTCGTGTGGCGGGACCGGTATCGGCGAGCGCCAGCACGGTCGTGAGC
>JBOGFJ010000278.1:0-13060 GCA_050743385.1 Acidimicrobiia bacterium | reverse complement strand
CACCCAGAGTGGAGACGCCCATGACGACCATCGAGTCCGCCCTCGACTGGAAGCCTGTCACCGACGCCGAGTACGGCGACATCCGGTACGAGACCGCCGAGGGCATCGCCAAACTCACGATCCGCCGGCCCGAGGTGCGCAACGCGTTCCGGCCCCGCACGCTCTTCGAGCTGCGGGACGCATTCGAACGCGCCCGCGACGACCCCGACGTCGGGGTGGTGATTCTCACCGGCGACGGCTCGGAGGCGTTCTGCTCGGGTGGTGACCAGCGGATTCGGGGCGACGACGGCTATGTCGGCGACGACGGCGTCGGACGCCTGAACGTGCTCGACCTCCAGGTCCAGATCCGCCGGCTGCCCAAGCCGGTGGTGGCGATGGTCGCGGGCTACGCGATCGGCGGCGGTCACGTTCTCCACGTCGTGTGCGACCTCACGATCGCAGCCGACAACGCCCGGTTCGGCCAGACCGGTCCGCAGGTGGGTTCGTTCGACGGCGGCTACGGGTCGGGCCTGCTGGCGCGCATGGTCGGGCAGAAGCGGGCACGCGAGATCTGGTTCCTCTGCGACCAGTACGACGCCGACGAGGCGTTGCGGATGGGCCTCGTCAACAAGGTCGTGCCGCTCGCGCGGCTCGAGGTCGAGACGGTCGCGTGGTGCCGCAAGATGCTCGCCAAGAGCCCACTTGCGCTACGGATGCTCAAGGCGTCTCTGAACGCGGCCGACGACGGCCTCGCCGGCATCCAGCAGCTCGCGGGTGACGCCACCCTCCTCTACTACATGAGCGAGGAGGCGAAGGAGGGCAAGCGCGCCTACCTCGAGAAGCGCCCACCCGACTTCGGGCAGTTCCCCAAACGCCCGTGACCAGGGCGGTTTTGGCGTCACCTACCCACAACCATTGGGGGTACGTGACGCCAAAACGAGCGGTGCAGCCATGACGACGGTCGCCGAGTGGGTCGCGGGGGCGCGGCCGCGCACCCTGGGCGCGGCGGTCGCGCCGGTGCTCGTGGGCACCGCGGCCGCGTACGCGGATGCCGATCGCGTCATCTGGTGGCGGGCCGGAGGTGCGCTCGTGGTCGCGCTCGCTCTGCAGGTGGGTGTCAACTACGCCAACGACTACTCCGACGGTGTGCGCGGCACCGATGACGCGCGCGCGGGTCCGTTGCGTCTCACCGCCTCGAGGCTCGCGACACCCACCGCCGTGCGCACTGCCGCCGTGCTCGCGTTCGCCGCCGCCGCCGCCGCCGGCCTCGCGCTTGCCGTCGTCGTCGATCTCCGGCTGCTGCTCGTCGGCGCTGCCGCCATCGCGGCCGGTGCGCTCTACACCGGTGGTCCTCGGCCCTACGGCTACTCGGGCTTCGGGGAGCTGGCCGTGCTCGTGTTCTTCGGGCTCGTGGCCACCGCCGGCTCGACGTACGTGCAGATCGAGCGCGTGCCCGCCGCCGCCTGGTGGGGCGCGGTCGCCGTGGGGCTGCTCGCCTGCGCGATCCTGCTCGCCAACAACATCCGCGACGTCGACGGCGACCGGGCGGCCGGCAAGCGCACGCTGGCGGTACGGCTGGGCGCGCCGCAGGCTCGCGTCATCTACGTCGCTTGCGTCGGCGCCGCATTTGCCATCGTGCTCGTCGTCGCGCTGGTTTCGAGCGCGTGGGCGCTGTTGGCGCTGCTCGCACTTCCGCTGGCGGCGCGCCCGGTTCGACTCGTGCTGACGTGCACAGACCCGCCGTCGCTGGTCGCTGCCCTCGTGGCCACCGGCCGGCTCGAGCTGGTGTTCTCGCTGCTCCTCGCCCTGGGACTGGTGCTGTCGTGACGCTACGCGCCGACCACGTGGACGATCGTGAACGGCTGTTCGAGGTGCACGGCGTGGCCGACTCCGCCGAAGACGGACACGTTCGCATCGGGGATCCGGTCGTTCATGGCCATGGCGATGTCGACGTACTTCTCGTCGAGGGCACCGGCGACGAGTGTGGCCGGCATCGTGAGCTCGCCCAGCCGATCCCACAGCGGCGCTTGTGCTCCCTGGCCCAGCACCCGCAGTCCGTGCGTGAGCACTGCCGGATCGTGAACCCGGGCGTGGAGCGCCGCCGCCTCGGGTGGCAACGACGCGAACAGCGGTTGGGCCAGCCAGCGCTCGAGAAATGCGTCGGCGCCATCGTGTTCGATCGCACGCGCCCAGCGCTCGTCGGCTTCGCGCCGGGCCGCCCGTGCGGAGGCGTCGGCGATCCCGGGGGATGCGCTCACGAGCACCAGGCGCTCGACGAGATCAGGACGCTCGAGCGCCAACCGGAGGCACAGTCGGCCCCCCAGGGAGTAGCCGACGTAGGTACCCGCGCCACCGGAATGGCCGAGCGCGAGCGCGGTCGCCACGAAGTCGAGATCGGAGGGCACATCGAGCGGGGTGGCGTCGATGGCGCCCGGGAGCCTCTCGATTACCGGCGCCCACGACCGCGCCGTCTGCGTGAACCCCGGCACGAGCACGACCTTCACGCCGGGATCCTCGCATGACCCGCGACGCCACCACCGCCTTCGCCCGGGCGCTCGTGGACGAATGGGCCCGCGCGGGCGTCACCAACGCCTGCGTCGCTCCGGGCTCGCGGTCGGCGCCACTCGCACTCGCGCTCGCCGGTGACGGTCGTATTCGCGTCCACGTGCATGTCGACGAGCGATCGGCGGCGTACTTCGCCCTCGGCGTGGCCAAGGGGTCGCGCCGACCGGCGGTCGTGCTGTGCACGTCGGGCACCGCTGCCGCCCACTTCCACGCCGCCGTTCTCGAGGCTCGCCACGGGCGCACGCCGCTGATCGTGTGCACCGCCGACCGGCCCCCCGAGCTGCGCGACACCGGTGCCGGCCAGGCCATCGACCAGGTGGGCCTCTACGGCGACGCCGTCCGCTGGGACCGCGACGTCGGCGTGCCCGAGGACGTGCCCGGTGCGGGCGCGGCATGGCGAGCTGCGGCGGCCCGCTCCGTGGCCGAGGCGATCGGGCCGCCGGCCGGCCCGGTGCACCTCAATCTCGCCTTCCGGGAGCCACTCGTGCCCACGGGTGCGCCGCTGGTCGACGCGCCCGGGCGGCCCCGCGGACGACCATGGACGGAGGTCGTCGCCCCCCGCCGGGCTCCGGACGACTCGACCGTCGAACGGGTGGCGACGGCCGTGCGGACGCACCCGCGTGGGCTCCTCGTCGCCGGCTGGGGCAACGCGGTCACGCCCGCGACCGCGGTGCGCTTCGCCGCGGTCGCCGGTTGGCCCATCCTCGCCGACCCGACCTCGGGCCTGCGCGCCGGCGCTCACTCGATCTCGACGTACGACGCACTGATGCGGGTGCCCGCATTCGTCGCCGGGCACGTCCCGCAGCTCGTTGTGCGGGTCGGCGCCGCACCGACGAGCAAGCCAGCCAACCAGGCGCTGCTCGGCCCGACGGTGCCACAACTCCTCGTCGACCCCGACCGTACCTGGCTCGACCCGCAGCACGCCGCCGCCGAGATGCTCGCCGTCGACGACGAAGCGTTGCTCGCGGCGGTCGCCGATCGGCTCGACCCGGCGGGCCGGCAGTCGTCCTGGCTGGAGGCCTGGCGCGGCGCGGAGCGGGCTGCTCGCGCCGCGCTCGACGACCTGCTCGACGGGTGGGAGGAACCGTTCGAGGGCCGGGTCGCGCGCGACCTCGTCGGCACGCTGCCCACCGATGCGAGCCTGCTGGTGGCGTCGAGCATGCCGGTGCGCGACGTCGAATCGTTTGCCAGACCGCGCGCCGGCCTCCGCATCCTCGCCAACCGGGGTGTGAACGGGATCGACGGGTTCGTCTCGACCGCGCTCGGCGTTGCCGCCGCCGAAGAGACCGGCGGCCCGGTCGTCGCCCTCCTCGGCGACCTCTGTCTGCTCCACGACGCCAACGGTCTGCTCGGTGCCGCCGATCGCGGCCTCGATCTCACCTTCGTCGTGCTCGACAACGACGGCGGCGGCATCTTCTCCTTCTTGCCGCAGGCGGCGCTGCCGGAGCACTTCGAAGTGCTGTTCGGCACGTCGCACGGGCTCGACCTCACCGCGCTGGCGGGGCTGCACGGGCTGGACGCAGAGCGCGTCGAGAAGGCCTCCGCGGTTGTGCCCGCGGTCGAGGGCGCCATCGCGGCCGGAGGGGTGCACCTGCTGATCGTGTCGACCGACCGCGCGAGCAACGTCGATCGTCACCGCGAGGCCTGGCGGGCAGTCGAGCGCGCCCTGCACGAAGGGTCATGACTGGAGAAAGCCGGAAATCGCGGGTTTCGCGGTCATCGCCGTCGGTATCGACGGTGTCAGGGTCGAACGAGCGCTCGCAGCATCGGCTCGAACTTGACCTCGGTCTCGGCCCACTCGGCGTCGGGATCTGACCCGGCGACCACGCCGACGCCGGCAACGAGCCGGGCCCGGGTCCCCTCGAGCTCGGCGCCCCGCAACGCGACCGCCCATTCGCCGTCGCCGCGGGCATCGACCCAGCCGACCGGGCCGGCGTAGCAGCGGCGGTCGAACCCCTCGAGGCGGTCGATCAACGCGACCGCCGCCGCCCGGGGAGCGCCGCCGACCGCGGGCGTGGGGTGGAGCGCGAGCGCGAGGTCGAGGGCGGAGGGCGCGGGCTCCCGCAGACGGCCGGTCACCTCCGTCGCCAGGTGGACAACCGACGGGAACATCACCGCCTCGGGCGAGGGCGCGGCCCAGAGCTCGTCGCAGGCGGGTCTCAGCGTGTCGACGACGGCATCGACGACGTAGCGGTGCTCGCGGTCGTCTTTCGTGGATGCGAGGAGCGCGGCCACCTGCTCGCGGGGAGCCGTGCCGGCGAGCGGCTGCGACCAGAGCTGGCGGCCGGTGCGCAGCACCAGGAGCTCGGGACTGGCGCCGATCAGTTGGACCGGGCCCGAGAGCGAGCCGTACACGAAGCAGCCCGAGGGTGCGACGGCGAGTCGGGCGAGCAGCGCCCGAGCATCGAACGGCACGTCGGCGTCGACGATCACCTCGCGCGCCAGCACCGCCTTCGCCAGCCGCCCCGCATCGATCTCGGCCAGAACGGCGTCGATTGCCTTCCGCCACTGCTCACGGCTCTGGGGCGACCGCACGTCGAAGCGCCTCGGCGACACCGCCGCCGGCGGCGGCGGCTCGTCGACCGGAGCGATCTCGGTACGCCAGGCGGTGCCGTCGGGCGCGACGCCCACGACACGGGCGGGGATCACGAGCGAGCCGCGCGCGGCGGCACCGAACGGGAGCGCGCCCGCGGCGAGTGCGCCCGTCCCGGGCAGCTCCACCTCGTCGTCGCCCGCGATCGTCTCGAGCACGCCGGACGCGCGCTCGGCGGCCACGCGGGCCGCGACACCCGCGGTCACGATGCCCGCCTCGTCGTGGAGCCACGCGAACCCGTCGGAGCCGAGATGATCGAGGAGGTGAGCCGGCGGATCGATCGCCCGGGTGTGGGCCACGAGGCGCGTCGCGAGGCCGGCGGTCGTCATCGTCGGGTGCCGGCGATGAGCTGGACGGCACCGCCGGTGAACGTGCGCCGCTCGACATCGTCGAAGCCGGCGGCGCGCACCAGCGAGACGAGCGCGGCACCATCTGGGAGGTAGGCAGCCGACCGCGGGAGGTAACGGTAGGCAGCGCGGTCACCACCCAGCCTCGCCCCGAGGAACGGCACCACCGAGCCGAACCAGACGCGGTGACCGGCGCGCAACAGCGGGCTCGCGGGTTCGCCCGTCTCGAGCGCCGCCACTCGACCGCCCGGGCGCAGGACGCGTGCACATTCGTCGAAGAACATCCGGAGGTCGACGAAGTTCCGCAGCCCGAAGCCCGACACGATCCCGTCGACCGCGGCGTCCGGCAGAGGGAGCACGAGCGCGTCACCGCGTACCAGCGGCGCGCTCGTCCGCGCGGCCGCGAGCATGCCCGCGGACAGGTCGACCCCGATCGGGCGCCGCCCCGCGGCGGCAACAGCCGTGCAGAGATCGCCGGTACCGCAGGCGAGGTCGAGCACGGTCGACCCCGGCGGGAGGTCGAGGGCCTGCACGGTGCGCCGGCGCCAGCGCTGGTCGAGGCCCAGCGACATGACGCGATTCACCCGGTCGTACCGCGGGGCGATGCGGTCGAACATCGCCTCGACCTGGCGCCGCTTCTCCCCGCCCCGGGGGAGGTCGGCGCGCGTTGGAGTCATCGCGCGGCCTCGAGGCCGCGGCGGGCTTCGGCTTCCGCGGCCGCCAGCTCGGCCGGGTCGCCGACCGCGGCGAGGTGCTCCTGGGCCACCTCCAGGAGCACTCGCTGAAAGTGGTGGGCGACGAGTGTGCTGACGGCCGGCAGCAGGACGCGGAACGCCGCGACCAGCTGCTCGGCGCGGGCCGCGTCGTCGAGATCGGCGGTGAGCAGCGGTTGGCGCACGTAGGTGTCGAACATCGCCACCGCCTCCTCGGCGGTGACCCGGGTCTCGGCGTGGTGCCGGCGCGCCAGCGCGAGCAGCTCGGGCATGGGCAGACCGGTCTCGAGGAGCCGCAGGCCGGCGGCCACGATGTCGACGTCGGCGGTGGTGAAGCGGGCCTCGCCGTCTTCGAGGCGGGGCACGAGCAGCCCTTCCTGCACGACCGCGTCGAGCAGCTCCCGGGGGACACCGGCGCGGGCGGCCAGGTCGTCGGCGGTGAGGAGCTCTTCGGGCGCGCCCTCGGCGGTCGCCACGGCCGCGGCCAACGGCTCGTCGGCGGGGTCGAGCTCGCCCTCGAGCAGCCGGCGGATGATGACGAGCGAGAAGCCCCGGCGCTGGAGGTCCCGGATGCGGGCGAGGCGCTCGACGTGGCCGGGCCCGTACCACGCGATGCGGCCGTCGCGCCGGGGCGGCGGGAGCAGGCGGCGCTTCTGGTAGAAGCGGATGGTGTCGACGGAGACGTCGGCCCGGCGGGCGAGCTCCTCGACCCGCAGCCCGACCTCGGAGTCCGTTCCCACGAGTCCCGATTCTAGGAGCAATCACTCCCGCAATCCCAGCGGAAGGGCTGCGTCAGCTCCCGCTCCACCTCGGGGGGCGCTTCTCGGCGAAGGCGGTCGCGCCTTCGATCGCGTCCTGGGTCGAGAACACCTCGAGGGCGAGCTCACCGCTGCGTGGCCACGCTTCGGCCTCGGTGAGGTCGACCGCCTCCCTCACCATCTTCAGCGAGTTGCGCACCGCGACCGGGCCGTTCTCGGCGATCCGACCGGCGAGCGCGAGCGCCTCGTCGACCACCCGGTCGCGGGGGACGAGCCGGTTGACCAGCCCGAGCTCGTGGGCGCGGGAGGCGTCGATGGGGTCGCCCGTGAGTACGATCTCGGTCGCGGTCGCGAGCGGGATGCGGCGGGCGAGCCGGAACGGGCCGCCGGCGGCCGCGAACAGCCCCCGCTTCACCTCGGGCAGTCCGAACCTGGCGTCGTCGGCCGCGACGACGAGATCGCATGCGAGCACGATCTCGAAGCCGCCGGCGAGCGCGGGCCCGTTGACGGCCGCGATGCGGGGCTTCGGGTAGTCGCGGGCGACGAAGCCGCCGAACCCGCCCCGCTTGGTCGCGATCTTCGCGCCCTGGCCCCGGGCCACCATCTTGAGGTCGGCGCCGGCGCAGAAGACGTCGCCCGTGCCCGTGACCACGACGGCGGCGACGCCGTCGTCGGACTCGAACTCGTCGAGGGCGGCTTCGATCGCCTCCGACACCTCGTCGCTCACCGCGTTGCGGGCCTCCGGCCGGTTCAGCCGGATGATCCCTACCCGGTCGTGTCGCTCCCGCTCGATCACCATGAGGGCTCCTCCGGCCGGCCTGCTCGGCGAGCGGACGGTATCAGCGCGAGAATGACGGCGACCCCACCCGGGGAGGCCGGATGACCACGATCGAGCACCAAGCCGTCGAGACAACGCCCGAGACCGCCGCGTCGCACGCGCGTCCCGACACGCGTACGTGGCTGGGGCAGCACATCTCGCGAGAGGTCGCGGTCGCGCTCGCCGCCGGTTGGGTCGGCTTCCTGCTCCTGGCCGACGCCCTGCAACCCGAGCCCGCCCGACCCGAGTCGCAACCGTGGTTTGCGACCGCATTGACAATCGGCCTGCTCGGCGTCCTTGCGCTGTTGGCCGTCGGGCTCTGCCTGCGCTCCCGCTGGGCGATGCTGCCCTCGCTGGCGGCGGCGGCGTTCCTCGCCGCTGACTCGGTGCTCTGCCCGGTGTCGGGCCATCACGACCTCGGCGTCTGGGTTTACGTCCAAGCTGCCTGTGCTCTCGCGCTCGCGGCGGCGAGTGTGTACATCTTGCGCCGACCGGCTGCCGACTGACTAAGTCTCCGCCGCCAGTGCGGCGGCGGCAGCGTCCTGGGCGGCGGCATCGTCGTCGAGGGCCTTCGTCATCGTCGGGCGCGTCAGCCGCACCACGAGGAGCACCGCAGCCATGAGGACGGCCGCGCCCGCGGTCGTCGCCCGTAAGCCCACCCGGTCGGCGATGGAGCCCTGCAGCACGCTCCCGAGCGGGTAGAGCGTCCCGAGGAGCACCATCAACACGCTCAGTACCCGGCCGCGCAGCTCGGTGGGCGCGCGCAGCTGCGCGATCGTCGTAAAGCTCGAGAGCGCCCCCAGGTACAGGAACCCGACCAGAAAGATGGCGACGACTCCGACCGCGAGATTCGGTGCGAGCGCGTACAGGCACAGCGCCGCCGGGAGTCCCCACAGCACTGCGAGCAGTACGCGGCGGTTGCCGAAGCGAGCGTGCAGCGTGCCGAGGGAGAGTCCCATGAGTACGGCGCCGACTCCCTGCGCGGTCACCAACGCGGCGGTGCCCGCCTGCTCGTTGTGGAACACCTTCAGCGCGACCGCGGGCACGAGCGCGATGAACGGGGCCGCCAAGAGCGAGTTGAGCGCCATGTAGCCGACCACGACCCGGAGCCCGGGCTCGGTGCGCACGAAGCGGGCACCGGTGACGATCGCGGCGACGATGGAAGCGTCGGTCGCCGGCGCCGGGCGGGGCAGGCGCAGCACCACGAGCACCGCGATCACGGCGAGAAAGCTCAAGGTGTTGAACCCGAACGCCCACTCGTAGCCGCCGAACCGGATCACGACGCCGGCGAGCGCGGGGCCGATCACGCGGCCGAGGTTCCACTGGGCCGACGACAGCGCGACCGCGCCCGCCAGGTCCTCACGGGGGACGAGATCGGGGAGCAACGCTTGGTAGGCCGGGAAGCCGAGGGCGAGCGCGCACCCGGCGGCGAGCACGATGAGTGTGACGACGCCGGGGTGGGGGGTGCCCGCGGCGGTGAGGAGGGTGAGGATCGCGGCCAGGCCGGTCTGCACGGTGCTCGTCGCCAGCAGCAGCGTGCGCCGGGGGATGCGATCGGCCAGCGCGCCGCCGAACGGCGCGAGGAGCGCGCTCGGTACGAAGCCGGCGGCGGCGACGAGCCCTGCCCAACCCGCCTGCCCCGTCTCGGTGGTGACGAGGATCCCCACCGCGACCGTCTCCATCCACGTCCCGATGTTGGAGAGGAAGGCCCCTGCCCACAGGAGGGCGAACTGCCGGTGACGGAGGGGAGCGAACGAGCGGGACAGGTCCACGGTCCCGTCACGGTACCGTCGCCCCGGGGTCGCCCTCGCTGCGCTCGCCGCTCCCGCACGCGCCCGGCGGCCCGGGGGCGGGCGAAGCCCACCCCCTCGTGGAGCGATGGCAGCTCCTAATGTCGCGCCATGACCCGAACGCCCCGACGCGACGGCCGCGTCGTCGAGGTGGCGAACTACCCGACCCGGTTCGAAGCCGGCGCCGCTCTCGACCTCCTGGAGGCCAGCGGGATCCAGGCCATGGGGAAGTTCGGCGACGCCGACGGCTGGGCGCCGCACTTTGCCCTCGTCGACGGGTTCCGCGTGTGCGTCTTCGAGGACGATCTCCCCGAGGCTCGCGAGATCCTCGCCGCAACCGACGCCGACGGCGGCGGACCGTCGCGCAACTGACCTCTCTGGGTCGGGCCTACTCGACGAGCGCCTCGGCGCGGGGACCGAAGATGGGGAGCAGGAGCCGCTCGGGGCAGGGCGTGCCCTTCCAGCCGTACGCCCGCATCTGGTCGAGGCTGCGCCGTCCGGTCATCGCCCGCAGCAACTCAAAGCGGCTCGCTCTCACGGTGGCGACGGGCGTTCCGTCACTCGCGTCGAGCGCGCCGGCGTCGGTTTCGAAGCGCAGCGGTTGCGTACGGTCGAGCATCTGCGCTCCCCACCGGACGGCGATGTCGACCGCGTCGGAGTCGCGCGCGCCGCGGGCGCCGAGGGCGCCGCGCACGTCCTGCTCGTGGGTAGCGGTGTCGGTGATCATCTGACCCACCGCAACCTCGGGGAAGTCGGGGACGACCGCCTCGACGGCTGCGCCCGTCTCCTCCCATTCCCGGAGCACGTCGTCGAAGCGCCGGTCGCGGCGGGCGTCGACCTGCCGGGCCGTCCAGGCATCGGTGGCGACGCCGTCGAGGTTGCCCGCGACGACGTCGGCGCAGACACCGGCGAGGTGGGCGACGATGTCGCGCACGCGCCACTCGGGTGTCGCGGGGGCGATCATGTCGAGCTGATCCTGGTCGAGGCGGCCCACCAGGTCGATGACCCGGCCGCGGGCGTCGCGGTAGGTCTGTGCGTAGTCAGCCATCTCTCCTCCCTACTGCCGGTGGTCTCGAAGGGTAATCACGGAAGGTGCGCAGGTGCTCCGCGATCGTCCGCTGGATCAGCTCGATGTACACGAGCTTGCGGATCAGGTAGCTGTGCGTCTCCTTGGGGTCGAGGTACAGGTTGAAGAAGCGCCCGTATGGATACTGCTGCACGGTCCCGGTGAACCCACCCGGGTTCACGACGTCCCGCTCGTCGTCGGAGATCGAGCTGAGCATGTACTTGTACTCACCGATTCGCAGCGCCGAGAAGTTCGACGTCAGCCAGTAGTAGTGGAACTTGCGGTTCGAATCGCCGTCGGGCGCCAGCAGGAACGAGGTCTGGTCGACGGCATCGACGAAGCGATCGTCGGGCACGGCGTCGGGAGCGCCGCCGAGGGTGAGCAGCGTCGCGAACAGGTCGAGCTGGTCGAAGATCCCGTCGGACACCCGCCCGGCCTCGATCATCCCCGGCCACGAGAAGACGCCCGGAACCCGCACGCCGCCTTCCCAGGTCGAGCCCTTGGCGCAGCGGAACGGTGTGTAGGCGGCGTCGGGCCACGTCTCCATCTCGGGGCCGTTGTCGGACGACACGAAGACGAGAGTGTTCTCGAGCTGACCGGAGTCGGCGAGGGCCTGCACGAGCCGCCCCACGATGTCGTCGAGCTCGATGATCGTGTCCTTGTAGGGGTGCTTGGCCGGCGAGCTCCCGATGAAGCGCTCGTGGGGGTAGTTGTCGAAGTGGGCGCCGCGGGTGCAGTGGTAGAGGAACCACGGGCGCTCGTCGCCGCCCATGCGGTCGATGAAGTCGATCGAGTACTGCGCCCACCGGTCGTCGAGCGTCGAGAGCACGGGGATCGTCACCTCGTCGACGTTCTCGGTCTCACCGCCGCGCGTCGCGTGCACGAAGCACTTGTTGAAGGGCTGGTTGCGGACCCAGTCGCGTCGTTCCTGGCTGTAGACGATCTCGGGGAAGAAGTACGGATCGCGCCATTCCGTATACATGTCGGACACGCTGAGGAAGCCGTAGAAGTCGTCGAAACCGACGTTCTGGGGCTGCGACACGACGTTCTCACCCATGTGCCACTTTCCGACGGCCTGGGTCGCGTAGCCGGCGTCGCTCAGCAGCTGCGCCAACGTGATCTCGCCCTCGAGCCCGCCGGGCGTGCCGTACATCGGCGGGATGAGCAGGCCGTGGCGCATCGGCAGGCGGCCGGTCATGAGCGACGCGCGCGACGGCGTGCACGAAGGCTCCGAGTAGCACGAGGTCAGCAGCAGCCCCTCACGCGCCAGGCGGTCGATGTTCGGAGTCGCGGCCCCCGCCATGACGCCGCCGCCGTAGCACCCGAAGTCGCCCCAGCCGACGTCGTCCATGAGGATGATCAAGACGTTGGGCTTGCGGCCGGTGGGCTGCTCGAACGCTGCCAGCTTCGCCTGCGCGGCGCTGACCTGGTCGGGGTGAACGAACGCGGGCTCGCGGTGGTCGGCAACGGCTGTGGTCGCGGCGGTGATCGGGTCGTGGGCCATCGGCGAAGAGGTCTAGCCTCGCCCGCGATGCCGGTCCAGAGCGGCCCCGTGGGGCCCTTCCCCGACGGCGCCGACGAAGAGGAGTACGACAAGCTCCGGCGGCGCATCCTGTGGACGATGCCGTACGGCCTCTACATCGTCGGTAGTCGTTCCGGTGAGCGCCGCAACGGCATGACGCTCAACTGGGCCACCCAGATGTCGTTCGACCCGAAGCTTCTGGGCATCGCGGTGGAAGATGCGGCGTTCACCCGCGAGCTCATCGGTGAGGGCGGTGTGTTCAGCCTCAACATTCTCGACCGCGAAGACCGTGCGATCGTGCGGAAGTTCACCAAGCCGGTCGACGTCGACCTCGAGGCGAAGACGCTCAACGAGATCCCGTTCCACGACGGCGTCACCGGCGCGCCGATCCTCGACCAGGCGGTGGCGTACGTCGACTGCGAGGTGCGCCAGTCGGTCGACACCGGTGGTGGCCACACCCTGTTCATCGGCGAGATCGTCGACGCCGGCTTCCAGAAGCCGGAGGACACGCCCGTGCTGCGCATGGAAGACACCCGGATGAACTACGGCGGCTGACCCCGAAGGGCCAGCCGCCGCGCTCGTCTATTGGAGCCCGTTCAACGCGTCGATGAACGCGTTGTAGTTGTCTTCGGCGGAGATGCAGCGGTCGTCGACGGCCTGCGCCTGTCCGGTATCGGCATTGCCCGTGTTCAGGAAGTTGAGGATGAACTCGTACGCCGTCACCGAGCATTCGTAGAGGCTGTCGGCCGCGGTCGCGCCCGTACCCAGAACCTCGTCGAGGGCGGCGGCGAAGTCCTCGCTACCGCCGAGGTCCTCGGCCAGAGCCGCGTTCTCGTCCTCGAGCGCCGCGATCTCCTCGTTGGCCGCCGCGATCTCGTCGTTGGCCGCGGCGAGTTCGGCTCGGACGTCC
>JBOGFJ010000277.1:0-10991 GCA_050743385.1 Acidimicrobiia bacterium | reverse complement strand
TCGAGGCCGCCATCGCCCGGCAGGCGACCCGCATCGTCGAGATGCAGAACCCCACCGACGAGCAGCTCACGACGCTCGTCGCCGCCGACATCCCACCCTGATGGTCGCGCTCGCTGCGCTCGCCGCTCCGCACGCACCTGGCCGACGGGGTCGGGCAAAGCCCGACCCCTCATCGCGCGATGGCAACTCCTCCTCCCTTCTGGTCGCGCTCGCCGCTCCGCACGCAGCTGACAGCCCGGGGGCCGGGGAACCCGGCCCCGTTTCGTGCGGGTGGCAGGCCTTTCCGGCTGCCCATCACTAACGTTCGGCCGTGACACGCGTGGTGGCGCTGGTCGCGGCGATCGTCATCGTCGTGGCGGCTCTCGTGATCCGGGCCCGGATCGACGAAGACAGCAACGGCGACGGTGCCGCGCGCCTGGTGTGCGCCACCGAGCTGGAGGCCGCCTGCCTCGACCTCGACGAGAGTGTCGGTGGGCTCGAGATCACGATCGAGCCGGCCGGCACGACCGCAGCGCGCCTGATCGGCCTGCCCGATGCCGACACCGACGACCCCGGGTTCGACGGCTGGCTCGTCCCCGAGCCGTGGCCCGGCATCGTCAACACCACGCGCGAGCGCGACCAGCTCCGACCCGTCCTCGCCGCGGACGGCGAGGTTCTCGCGCGCTCGCCGCTCGTCGTCGCGATGCGGCACGACCGGCAGGACGTGTTGCGCGGCGTGTGCGCCGGACCGGTCGCGTGGCCGTGCTTGGGCGACGTCGCCGGGACGGCCTGGGGCGATCTCGGCGCGCCGTTCCCCGGAACGGTGAAGGCCGCGCACACCAACCCGACCGTCAGCGCGACCGGGCTCCTCGTGCTCGCGCAGGCAACGAGTGAGTTCTTCGACGGAAGGACGGACTTCTTCCTCGCCGACATCGAGACCGACGACTTCACCCGCTGGCTCACGCGGCTGGAGGACTCCGCGGAGCCCTCGCCGGCACCGTTCGAGGAGATGCTGGGCAAGTTCCCGGCCGCGGTGTACGACGCCGTCGGCACGACCGAGGCGGAAGCCGGCCCGGCGTTGGCGGACGCGTCGCGCGACCGCCGGAGGGCATTCACGCTGCTCTACCCTGAGCCGGTGGCCACCGCCGACGTCGTCCTCGCGCTCGCCGCGACCGACGACCGCGACCGAGACGTCGAGGGAATCGCCACCGGCGGCACCGCGCTCGATGCGCTCGCGGGCGACGGCTGGCGGGTGGAGGGAGAACCGCCCGGGCCCGGGCTCGACCGCGACCTCCCGATCCCGGACGCTGCCAACCTCCCCTCCGACCCGGGCGTGTACGTGGCGCTGCAAGGCGCCTGGAGCCGGATCGCTCGATGAGCGGCCCGGGCAGGGGCGTCGCGATCGCGCTGGTGCTCGCGTTCACCGTCGCCGCGTGCAGCGTGAGCAGCGACAGCGACGACGCCGGCAACGGGCTCGAAGACCCGGGCGACTGCATCCCGGTCGACATGGCGGTCTCGCCGGAGAAGCTCGACCTCCTCACCGACCTGGCCAACACCTTCAACGACTCTGACCGGGCCGAGCTCGACGACGACTGCATCTTCGTGCGGGTGCAGCGCATGTCGTCGGGCGCGGGCGCCACCCTCATCGCCGACGACTGGCCCGACCCCGACGTCAACGGCCCCCGACCGGTCATCTGGTCGCCGGCGTCGAGCGCGTGGGGCGGAGTGGTCAACCAGCGCAAGGCCGACCTGGGGGAGGACCCCGTCGCGCCCCAGGGCGAGCCGTTCATGCTCACGCCGCTCGTGATCGCGATGCCCGAGCCGATGGCCAGCGCGCTCGGCTATCCCGAGAACCCGATCGGATACGCCGACATCCTCGCCCTCGCCCGCGACCCCGCGGGATGGGGTGCGTTCGGGCATCCCGAGTGGGGGCCGTTCCGCCTCGGCAAGACCAACCCCAACTTCTCCACCAGCGCTCTGCACGCCACGGTCGCGCAGTACTACGCCGCCGCGGGCAAGACCGGCGACCTGACCCTCGAGGACCTGAACCGCCCGGAGGTCGACCAGTTCGCCCGCGGGGTCGAGTCGTCGGTCGTGCATTACGGCGACATCACCAACACGTTCCTCAACAACCTGTACCGCGCCGACGTGCGTGGCACCGGGCTCACCTACGTGTCCGCGGTGGCCGTCGAGGAGAAGTCGGTGATCGACTACAACAACGGCAACCCGGACGGGATCCTCGACCCCGGTGAGCAGCCGCGGAAGCCCCGCATCCCGCTGGTCGCGATCTACCCCGAGGAGGGGACGCTCTTCTCCGACAATCCGTTCATCGTGCTCGACTCCGACTGGGTCACCGACGACGAACGGCGGGCGGCGGCGGAGTTCCAGGAGTTCGTGCTCGAGCCCGAGAACCAGCGGCGGGTGCTCGAGTTCGGCTTCCGACCCGGCAACCCCTCGGTCGCGGTCGACAACCCGATCAACCGGAGGAACGGACTCGACCCGAACCAGCCGCAGACCACGCTCGAGGTGCCCGACCCGGCCGTGCTCGTCGGGCTCATCGACAAGTGGGGTGAGACGCGCAAGGGCGCGCGCGTGATGCTCGTCATCGACGTGTCGGGCTCGATGGGCGACCCGGGCGACGAGACGACGGGCGAGACCAAGCTCGATCTCGCCAAGCGGGCGGCGATCTCGGCGCTCGACCAGTTCAAGCCCGAGGACGAGGTGGGCCTGCGCATCTTCTCCACCGAGATCAGCGCGACGGAGCCGACCGACTACGTCGACGTCGTGGAGATCGGGCCGATCGGCCAGAACCGCGAGGTGCTGGCGTCGCGCATTCGTGACCTCGTGCCGACGCAGGGCACACCGCTCTACACGGTGACGGAGGATTCGTACCGCGACATGGAGGACGCGTTCGACGCCCAACGCATCAACGCGGTCGTGCTGCTGTCGGACGGGCGCAACGAGGACGACCGCAACACCGACCTCGACGGTCTCGTCCAGTTCCTGCGGGGCCAGAACGAGGGCACGTCGAGCCGGCCGGTGCGGGTGTTCCCGATCGCGTACGGCGCCGACGCCGACCTGGGCACACTCGAACGCATCGCCGAGGCGACCAACGCCGCCACCTACGACGCCGCCGACCCGACCACGATCGAGAGGGTCTTCGTGGCAGTGGTGAGTAACTTCTGAGGCGTATGGGTCTGGTCGATCGCCTACCCGAGCACCTGAAGAACCGGACGACGGCGCAGGCGATCACGGCTCCGTCGGCGATCCTCCTCGCGGGCGTGGGCGCGGCGGCGGCGATTCTGGGCGGGCTCCCGTTGCTCGCCGCCGCCGGTATCGGCGCCGCCGCATACGGCGTGCGGGTCGCCGTCGGCCTGCCCCGCAAACCCCGCGCCGAGCGCATCGAGCTCGCCGGACTCCCCGAGCCGTGGCGCCACTTCGTCCGCGAGGCGCTCGACGCCCAGAAGCGGTACCGGGGCGCGGTGGCAACTGCCGCTGCCGGGCCGCTGCGCGACCGCCTGCACGAGATCGGCGCCCGCATCGAGGCGGGCGTGCGCGAGTGCTACCGGATCGCCCGGCGGGGCGCGGCGCTGGAGGGCGGCTTGAGCGCGGTCGACGCCACCTCGGCGGAGCGCCAGCTCGCCGGCCTGATCCACTCGCTGCCCGAGCCCCTGCAACCCGAGTTGTGGCGCGCCGAGGAGACGGGCGCGGGGATCGCCGCCGCCGCCGAGGCCGCCGGCGTCGACGCCAACGTCGTGCAGACGATGGAGGCGCTGGAAGCGCAGGTAGCCTCGGCGCGCCGTCTCGGCGTGGTTGCCCAGGACGCGCGCAACCGGCTCAGCCTCCTCGATGCCCGTCTCGACGAGGCGGTGGCGCGGGCGGTGGAGCTGTCGCTGCGGGCGGAGGACGTCGCCGAGCTGGGTGGCCTCGGCGGCGACGTCGAGGACCTGGTCGGCGAGATGGAGTCGCTGCGGGTCGCGCTCGACGAGGCCGGCGCCGCCGGTCGCGGCCAGCCCCGAGCAGCCGGCGGGGGAGGTACGCCCCCGGCCGGCACGGCGTAGGCTTCTGAGCATGCTCAAGGCGCTGCGCAGATGGTGGAAATACATGGTCGCCAAGGTCTCGGGGAAGCTCGAGGAGTCGGCCGACCCCAAGGTCCAGCTGGAGCAGGCGATCCAGGAGGCGCATGAGCAGCACCGCCGTCTCACCGAGCAGGCCGCCAACGTCATCGCCAACCAGAAGCAGACGCAGATGCGCCTCGACCGCGCCGTCGAAGACTTCGAGAAGGCCAACGCGTCGGCGCGCCAGGCGCTCCTCCTCGCCGACGAGGCCAACAAGGGCGGGAAGGCCGAGAAGGCGTCCGACTACAACACCGCCGCCGAGCAGTTCGCCAACCGGCTCATCCAGCTCGAGAACGAGGTCGCCGACCTCAAGCAGCAGCTCCTCGACACCACCCAGGCAGCCGACAAGGCCAAGCAGGCGGTCGCCCAGAACTCGGCGACGCTCCAGAAGAAGCTCACCGAGCGCGAGAAGCTCCTCAGCCAGCTCGACCAGGCGAAGATGCAGGAGCAGATGAACAAGGCGATGGCAACGCTCAACGCCACGATCGGCGAGGACGTGCCGACGTTCGAGCAGGTGCGCGACAAGATCGAACGGCGCCTCGCCAAGGCCCAGGGTATGTCCGACCTCACCGGCACGACGGTCGAGACCAGGATGCTCGAGGTCGAGCAGGCCCAGATGAGCGCAGAGGCCCAGGCGCGTCTCAGCGAACTGCGCTCGGAGCTCGGCCTCGCCACACCCGAAGCCGAGCAGGCGGCCCCGGAGCCCGCGCCCGAAGCGAAGCCCGCCGAGGCCAAGCCGGCCGAGAAGGGAACCTCACCCTCGTAGGCCGCGCGCAGCACGGCTCAGTGCGAGTCGTGAATGGTTCCGAAGTGGAACCGGTAGACAACGAAGCCCACGAGCACCAGGATCCAGACGAGCTTCGCCGCGGTCACATTGAAGATCGCGACCGGGATCGACGCCGCGAAGACCACCGGCACCGTCGCATGGCGCAGGATCGTGTGGCGATGGTGGGTCTCGGGCGGAGCAGGCTCGTAGAGGCCGGCGCGGCCGATGTGTACCGCGAGCGCCGTGAACGCGGCTCCGGCTACCGCGATCACAGCCGCCCAGAGCGTGACCGCGGCTTCGGTGTCGCCGTAGTGCTGCAGCAGCTCCGACGGGAACGGCAGCAACACGATGAAGGCGAGGAACACCAGGTTCAGATAGAGCAACCGGTGATCGGCGCGTTGCACGCGTCCGAACAGCCGGTGGTGCGCAACCCAGTAGAACGACAGCACGGCGAAAGAGACGAAGTAGGCGAGAAAGTCGTCCCAATGGTCCCCCAGCAGCCGGGCGAGCTTCGGCTCGGCATCCCCGCTGAGGCCTTCGGGAACCCGGAAGTTGAGGACGAGCACCGTCATCGCGATCGCGAAGACGGCGTCGTTGAAGAAGACGATCCGGCTGACGTCGAGCCAGCGCTTCTCGACCTCGTCGGGACGATCCCCGGGACGGTCGGCGCTCAACCGACTTCGACGCCTTCGATCGCGAGCAGCGCCCGCTTCTGGTGGATCCTCCCGCCGTAGCCCCCGATCACGCCGCCCGCGGCCAGCACCCGGTGGCAGGGAACCAGGATCGGCACCGGACAGGTGGCCATGGCCGAGCCCACCGCCCGGGCCGCCCCGGGCCGCCCTGCCATGGCCGCCAGCTCGCCGTACGCGACGGTCTCGCCGTAGCGGACGTCGCGTCGAAGGGTCTCGAGCACGCGCCGGCGAAACGGCGCCGTGACCGCACCGAGGTCGACCGGCACGCTGAAGCGGGTGCGGTCGCCGGCGAAGTACTCGTCGAGCTCCTGCCTTACTCGCTCGCTCGCTGCGGGCCGGGATACCCGGCCCGCGGGCGCTCGCTCGCTGGCGAGCTCCCTGCGTTCGCTTCGCTCACTCCGGTCGCCGCGCGCAGTGTCAAGCTCGATGCAGCAGACACCGACGTCACTGACGTAGACGACAAGCGGACCGATCGGCGAGTCCTGATGCCACCAGCCGTACGGAGCGGTCACCGGGGGAGCAACCCCTGCACCTCCTCGCGCTCGGCGAGGAGCTCGTCGGTGGTGGCCTGGATCTTCGCTCGGGCGAACTCGTCGTGCTCGAGGCCTTCGACCACGTCCCACGTCACGCCGTTGCTGCGCACGGGGAGGCCGAACTGAAGTCCTTCGGGTACGCCGTACTCGCCGCGGCTCGCGACCGCGAGCGAATGCCAGTCCCCCTCGGGGGTTGGTACCCGCACGCTGACCACCGACTCGATGGCGGCGTGAGCGGCCGACGCAGCCGACGACGCGCCCCGGGCCTCGATGACCGCCGCCCCGCGCTTCTGCACCGTCTCGAGGAACTCACCCTCGAGCCACTCGCGGTCGGTGATCACACCGGGGACCGGCTTCCCACCGACGAGCGCGTGGACGAAGTCGGGGAACTGCGTCGTGGAGTGGTTGCCCCAGATCGCCATGTTGGTGACCTCGCGCACGGGAACACCCGCCTTCCGTGCGATCTGCGTCTTCGCGCGGTTCTCGTCGAGGCGAGTCATGGCGAACCACCGCTCGGCGGGAACGTCGGGCGCGTTGGAACGCGCGATCAGGCAGTTGGTGTTGCAGGGGTTCCCGACGACGAGCACTCGTACGTCGTTGGCGGCGTGGGCGTTGATGGCCTCGCCCTGGGGCTTGAAGATCCCGCCGTTGACCTCCAGCAGGTCGCGCCGCTCCATTCCGGCCTTGCGCGGCACCGAGCCGACGAGCAGGCACCATCCCGCACCGTCGAAGGCGCGCGCGAGGTCGGAGGTGGCCTCGATGCCGTCGACGAGCGGGTGGGCACCGTCCTCGATCTCCATCACCACACCCTCGAGCGCGGTCATCGCCGGCTCGATCTCGAGGAGGCGGAGCACGATCGGCTGATCGGCACCGAGCAGCTGGCCCGATGCGACCCGGTGCACGAGCGCGTAGCCGATCTGCCCGGCGGCGCCGGTGATCGTGACGTGGACCGGAGGGTTCGGCGGCATTGGCGCTCCTTGCTCGTTGCTCGAGTCGGGCGCTCCGGCGCCGGACCTTACCGCCGGGCGGGCTCGGGCGATCCGGTCGCGATGACCGCCAGCAGCAGCTCGCGGGCCTCGGTGAGCTCGGCGATCCGCTCGGCGGCCCCGGTCGAGGTGGCGCCGTGATCGGGATGGGCGAGGCGGACGAGGCGGCGGAACCGGCGCTGGACGTCGCCGCGTTCGAGGCTCATCTCCACGCCGAGCCCGAGCACCTCCATCGCCCACCGGCGATCGGCCGGAACCGACCGCCACGGGTCGACGAGCGGGGCGTCGCCGTTGCGCCGGGCGCCGACGCCGGGCGCCGACGGCCGCGCTCCCGGCACGCCTTCGAACAGCCGCCGCACGACCACGCCCTCGGGCAGCACACCCGGGCGGGCGAGCGCGCCATCGATGGCACGGAACGCGAGCCGGCGGCCGTCACTCGACGGCAGCGCCGCCGCCGCCATCACCGCGCCGATGAGCTGAGGTGCGGCCCGGCCGTGCACGTCGAGCTCGAGCACCACTCTCGGACGTCCGTCGCCGCCCCCACCCTCCCCGACGATGCGGTGGCGCGACCGGTCGAGGCCGTGCAGGTCGGTCTGGAGCCGGTGGCGGAGCGCGATGCGGGGGACGGCGAGCCTGGCCGAGCGGGCGTCGTCGATGAATCGCCCCAGCGCGTCGTGCTGCTCGGGATCGAGCTCGGGGGCGGTATCGGCCGCGACGGCGCCGAGCAGCACTGCCCCGTAGCCGGCTCCGCTCGTGGGCAGGTAGTGGTCGCCGAGCGCCACCCGCCGGGTGGGCATGTGCCGCCGCGTGTGGCGGACGTTCAGCTCGGCGAGGATCATCGTCCTCGGGCGCTTTTGGCGTCACGTACGGGTGTGAGAGACGCGTTTCTGACGCCAGAACGGAGAGCCGAGCTCACAGCCGGTCGATGACGGCGGACGCGAACTCGGACGTCTTCACCTGGGTCGCGCCCTCCATCAGGCGGGCGAAGTCGTAGGTGACGATCTTCGCCGCGATGGTGACCTCGAGCGCGGCGACGATCGCGTCGGCCGCTTCCTGCCAGCCGAGGTGCTCGAGCATCATCACGCCCGACAGCAGCAACGAGCCCGGGTTCACCTTGTCTTGGCCGGCGTACTTCGGGGCGGTGCCGTGCGTGGCCTCGAAGATGCCGTGGCCGGTGACGTAGTTGATGTTCCCGCCGGGCGCGATGCCGATGCCGCCGACCTGCGCGGCGAGGGCGTCCGAGAGGTAGTCGCCGTTGAGGTTGGTGGTCGCGATCACGTCGAACTCGTCGGGGCGGGTGAGTATCTGCTGCAGCGTGATGTCGGCGATGTTGTCTTTCACCAGCACCTTGCCTCCGGGATCGCCGCCGCAGTCGTCCCAGCCCACCGCGACGTCGGCGAACTCGTCGCGGGTCACCTCGTAGCCCCAGTTGCGGAACGCACCCTCCGTGAACTTCTGGATGTTGCCCTTGTGCACGAGCGTGACCGACTCGCGCTTGCGGTTGACGGCGTACTGGATCGCGGCGCGGACGAGACGCTTCGAGCCTGTCTCCGAAACCGGTTTGATGCCGACGCCCGAGTCGGGCTTGATATCCCAGCCGAACGCGTCGTGCAAGACCTCGATGAGCTTCGTGGCCTCGGGCGTGCCTTCCTCCACCTCGAGGCCGGCGTAGATGTCTTCGGTGTTCTCGCGGAAGATCACCATGTCGACCTTCTCGGGGTGCAGCACCGGGCTGGGAACCCCGGTGAACCAGCGCACCGGACGCAGGCACACGTAGAGGTCGAGGATCTGGCGCAGCGCGACGTTGAGGCTGCGGATGCCGCCGCCGACGGGGGTCGTGAGCGGCCCCTTGATGCCGATGAGGTGGTCACGGAACGCGTCGACCGTCGCCTCGGGCAGCCAGTCGCCGGTGGCGTCGAACGCCTTCTGGCCCGCGAGCACCTCCGTCCAGGCGATGCGCCGCCGGCCTCCGTACGACTTCTCGACGGCGGCGTCGAGCACGCGCCGGGCCGCGGGCCAGATGTCGATGCCGGTGCCGTCGCCCTCGATGAAGGGGACGATGGGCTCGTCGGGGACGCGCAGCGCGCCGCCCTCGTTGGTGATCTTCTCGGGCATCCAACTCGCTCCCTCGCTCGGCGCCGGGATACCCGGTGCCGCCCCTTTCGGGGGCGCTCGTCCGCACGTGCTCGCAGCGTACCTGTGCGCCCCGACCCGCCTCTCGTCGGCCCTCCTCCGCGAGCGTTGGGTCAGAAACGCGGACGATGACCGCGAAAACGACCCAACGCGGCGGGCGGCGGGGGCGGTCAGCGGGCGGCGAGCACGACCAGGGCGACGACCGCGTACACGATGGCCAAGCCGACCGCCGTCCAGACGAGCGCGGTGCGGTCGAACGGACCGGGGCGGCCGGCGACGCCCGCGAGGTGGTAGCCGCACGAACGGCAACGCGTGGCGTCGGAGCTCACGTGCGCGCCGCAGAGAGGACACGCGTCGGGGCCGGGGACGGCGCCGGGTCCGGGCGTCTCGAACTGCGCGCTCAATTTCCGTCGAGCCCCTACTCCGTCCGCCCAGAGAGCAGGCTACCGGCGGGTTCCCCGCCCTAACGGGATGCTCGCCGCTGTGCCGCCCGCACCGTGTTGCGCAGCAGCATGGCGCGCGTCGTGGGTCCGACGCCACCCAGACGGGGGGTGATCCATCCCGCGACCTCCCCGACCGACTCGTCGACGTCGGGGATCACGCGCCGGCCCTCGTAGGTGGCTCCCGCGCTCACGACCGCGGCGCCCGGCTTGACCATCTCGGGCGTCACGATGCCGGCGCTCCCGGCGGCCACGATCAGGATGTCCGCTTCGCGGGTGTAGCCGCCCAGATCGGCGACGCCCGTGTGCACGACGGTCACCGCCGCGTTGGCATTGCGGCGCTTGAGGCTGAGGAGGTTGGCGAGGGGGCGACCGATCGTGAGGCCGCGGCCGACGATCACGACATGGCGCCCCTCGATGGGGACTTCGTAATGGACGAGCAGCGCCTGGATCCCCGCCGGCGTGCAGGCCAGCGGGGCCTCGACCCCCATCACGAGCTTGCCGAGGTTCACCGGGTGGAGCCCGTCGACGTCCTTCTCGGGGTCGACGGCTCGCAGTGTCGCGGCTTCGTCGAGACCCGCCGGCAGCGGAATCTGCACGAGGAAGGCGTCGACTTCCGGACTCTCGTTGTAGGCACGGACCGCCTCGAACACCTCGGCCTGCGTCGCCCTCGCCGGCAACTCGGTCTGGAAGGACGCGATCCCGATCTCGCCCGCGTTCGTGTGCTTCAAGCGGACGTAGGTCGCGCTGCTCTCGTCGTCGCCGACGAGGATCGTGCCCAGCCCGGGGGTGACGCCCTCATCGCCCAGAGCCTTGACCTCGGCGGTGAGCTCGGCCTTGACGGTCTCGAGGAAGGCGTTGCCGTCGAGCAGCTTGGCGGTCACCAGCGCAGGTTACCGCCGGCCTCGTCACACGATCGTGAGGCTCGCCGAACGCTGCGCGACCACCTGACCCCACTCGTCGGTCACGACCAGCATGTAGGTGTGCGTGCCTGGCGGCGCGGTGCACACAGCCGACGTGCTCCCGGGGCAGATCGGCACGCTCCCCCCCGGCGCACTCGACGACACGCCCGGCCCGGTCACGAGCACGGCCGCACCGCCGGAGGTCGACCAGCTGAGGACGGGCGGCGCCGCCATGGAGTAGCCGAGCGGCATCGTGGCGGGCGCGACGGCGAAGTCCGCCAACACCGGAGGCGGGGGCTCGACGACGAGCGCCTCGTCGGACGTCCCGGTCGCGGGAGCCGGTGCGGGGGGGCCAGCGGGCGTGGGCGCGAGCGCGGGCTCGGATCCGGGCGCGATCGGCTCCGGTGCAGTTTGCGTGGTCGACGTCGGCGTGGTCGACGTC
>JBOGFJ010000276.1:0-4865 GCA_050743385.1 Acidimicrobiia bacterium | reverse complement strand
CATGTAGCCGGCGCCGCCGTGTACTTGGAGGCAGGCGTCGACGAGGCGGTTCTGCATCTGGGCGCAGTACTTCTTCGTCATGGAGATCTCGGCCACCGGGTACTCGCCTTGCAGGATCCGCCACGCGGTGCTGTAGAGCAGGGAGCGGCCGGCCTCGAGCTCGGTGGCGGCGTCGGCGAGCATGTGCGCGATCACCTGGTGCTCCCCGATCGGACGCCCGAACGCCCGGCGTTCACGCGCGTACGCGATCGTGTCTTCCAACACGCGTTCGGCGTGACCGACGCTGGCGGCAGCGCCGGCGAGACGCTCGTACTGGAGTTGCCACATCAGCTGAGCGAAGCCGTGCCCGGGTTCGAGCCCGATCAGGTTCGCGTGCGGGACGGGCACGTCGTCGAGCGCGATCTCGGCGGTGTCACTCGACAGCATCCCGAGCTTCTTCAGCGGGGGCGACACCGATACACCCGGGAGGTCGGTGTCGATGACGAACAGGGAGATCCCGCGGTGGCCGGAGCCGGGTTCGGTCTGCACCACGCACGTGAGGAAGCCGGCGCGGGTGCCGTTGGTGATGAACATCTTGCGGCCGTTGACGATCCAGGTATCGCCGTCGCGCACACCCCGGGTCGAGATCGCGGCCACATCCGACCCGGCGTCGGGCTCGGTGATCGCGATGGCGGCGATCTTCGTACCCGCGATCGCGGGTCGCAGGTAGCGGTCACGCTGGTCGTCGGTGCCGAACTCGGCCAGCGCGGGCGTGGCCATGTCGGTCTGCACCGAGACCGCCATCGCGATCGCGCCCGCGCCGCACCGCGCGAGCTCCTCGACGAACACGATCTCGGCCGCGAGGCCGCCGCCGGCGCCGCCCCAGCGCTCCGGGTAGTGGAGGCCGAGGAACCCGAGCTCCCCGCAGCGCTCGAACACCCAGTCGGGGAAGTAGCCCTCTTCCTCCCACTGGTCGACGTTGGGCGCCAGCTCCTTGTCGACGAAGCGGCGCACCGCCGCGCGGAGCTCGTCGTGCTCCGGCGTGAAGATGGCATGACGCACGTTTTCCACCGTATCCCCGGCCACCCGTGCTTTCGTGCCCGCGGCCCGTACACTTGGCCTGCATGTCCCAGTCGATCCTCCAGCGGCGCCTCGTCGACGTCAGCGAGCGCCTCAAGCGTCTCCGCGCCGAGCTCGCCGTCACCGAGGAGCAGCTCGCGTTCCTCGAGGGGGAGGCCGACGATGCCCGGCTCCGCGCCCTCGTCGCCGAGACGCCCATCGGCGACTTGGAGGCACGTGACGCCCGCCGGCACGCCGACGCGCTGGCACGGCACCGCGACGCGCTGACCCACTCGGTCGCGGAGCTCGTCCGGGAGCAGGATGCGCTGCTCGACCGCATGTCGGCCGAACTCTCGGCCCACTGACCTCTCCCGGAGCCGGTCCCTTGCCCGACCCCACCCGCGTCGTCATCGCCGAGGACGAAGCCATCATCCGCCTCGACCTCAAGGAGCTGCTCGAAGAAGAGGGCTACGAGGTCGTCGGCGAGACCGGCCGCGGCGACGAAGCCATCGACCTCGTGCGCCAGCACGAGCCCGACCTCGTCATCCTCGACATCAAGATGCCCGGCACCGACGGCCTTTCGGCGGCGCGCCACATCTCGGGCGAGCGCCTCGCCGCCGTCGTGATCCTCACCGCGTTCTCGCAGCGCGACCTCATCAACCAGGCGACCGAGGCCGGCGCGTACGCCTACCTCGTCAAGCCGTTCCAGAAGAGCGACCTCATCCCGGCGATCGAGGTCGCCCTCCGCCGGCACGCCGAGCTCACCGCGCTCCAGCGAGACGCCGGCGATCTGGCCGAGCGGCTCGAGGCGCGCAAGGTCATCGACCGCGCGAAGGGCCGGCTCATGGACGCGCACGGCATGACCGAGCAGGAGGCCTGGCGCTTCCTCCAACAGCGGGCGATGAGCGACCGGGTCAAGGTGCACGAGGTCGCCCAGCGCGTGGTCGACGGCGAGGTCGCTCCCTAGCACCGTCGGTCATGTCCCGGCGTACGATGCGGCGACATGTGCGGAGGAGCGACCCGAAGGGCGGCGGCAGGTGACCCGCCGCCGATCGACGGAGCCATGTGATGGCGAAGCTCCTCCTCCTCGACGGGCACTCGCTCGCGTACCGGGCCTTCTACGCGCTCCCCACCGACCTGAGCACCCGCGCCGGGACGGTCACCAACGCCGTCTACGGGTTCACGTCGATGCTCGTGAAGGTGCTGACGGACGAGAAGCCCGACCACATCGCGGTGGCGTTCGACACCCCGGCCCCGACCTTCCGCGACGAGATGGACCCGGAGTACAAGGCCGGCCGGAAGGAGACGCCCCAGCTGTTCTCCTCGCAGTTGCCGTTGATCCGGGAGGTGCTCGACGCCCTGAAGATCCAGGTGCTCGAGGAGGAGGGTGTGGAGGCCGACGACGTGATCGCCACACTCGCTGGGCAGGCGGCAGCCGAGGGCATCGACGTCGTCGTGGTCACGGGCGACCGCGACACCTATCAGCTCGTGGAGGACCCGCACCTGAAGGTGCTCTACAACCGCCGGGGCGTCTCCGACTACGTGCTCTACGACGAGGCGGGGATCTTCGAACGCTGCGGTGTCACGCCCGGTCAGTACATCGAGTACGCCGCTCTGCGCGGCGATACGAGCGACAACCTGCCGGGTGTCCCCGGCATCGGTGAGAAGACCGCCGCCAAGCTGATCTCGACCTACGAGAACCTGGAGGGGATCTTCGGTCATCTCGACGACCTTCCACCGAAGCAGCGCCAGAACCTCGGGGACATGCAGGAGCGGGTGCTGAAGAACCGCGAGATGTCACGACTGCGTCGCGACGTGAAGCTCGACGTGGGGCCGGCCGATCTCCGACAGGGCGCCTGGGACCAGGAGCAGGTACGCGTCCTCTTCGACCAGCTCGAGTTCCGCACGCTGCTGCCCCGCCTGTTCGAGGCGGTCGGGCAGGCCGCGGCCGAGGAGGCGGCGGGAGAGTCGCTCGATGTGGAGGTGACGGTCGTGCGCGACGCGGCCGCGGCGGTAGCACGACTCGACGCGACCGCGACGCGGGGCAAGGCGTACGCCGTCGAGGGCCGGTGGGCGGCCGTCCCCGGTCGTAGCGACCTCCTCGGTCTGGCCGTCGCCGACGGGGATGCCGAGGCCGCGTACCTCGACGGCGCCCTGCTCCAGGAACCGGGGGTGCGCAACGCGCTCGCGGCCCTGGTCGCCGCCGACGGTCCGCCGCTCGCCGCCCACCGCGCCAAAGACCTGATGCACGGCCTCGCTGGATGCGACGTGCGCTCGCTCGACCGCGACACGGCGGTGATGGCGTACCTCCTCGATCCCGCGGAGGGGAAGTACCGCCTCGACGATCTCGCGCTCCGCTACCTGTCACTCGAGGTGCGGTCACCCGATGCGCCCGCGCAGGACACCCTCGATCTCGAAGGCGAAGCCGGCAGCGACGACACCGGGCGGCGGGCGCTCGCGATACGCCGGCTCGCCGACGCGCTCGACGACGCGCTCGCCGCTCGTGAGCTCACCGATCTGTACGAGCGCATCGAGCGGCCACTCGTGCGGGTGCTGGCGCGCATGGAGGACGCCGGCGTCCGCATCGACCGAACGTTCCTCGAAGACCTGAGGGCCGAGCTCACCAAGAGCTGCGACGACCTCGTGGCGCGGATCCACGCGCACGCCGGCGAGGACTTCAACGTGAATTCGACACCCCAACTGCGGCGGATCCTGTTCGAGAAGCTGGGGCTCGTCCCGGTGAAGAAGACGAAGACGGGCCCCTCCACCGACGCCGACTCGCTCCAGAAGATGGCGGCGGAGCACCCCATCGTCGAAGACCTGCTCCGCTACCGCGAGGTCGAGAAGCTCCGCAGCACGTACGCCGACGCGCTCCCGCCGCTGATCGGCGGCGACGGTCGCATTCACGCCACGTTCAAGCAGACCGACACCACCACGGGGCGCATCTCGAGCGAGGCACCCAACCTCCAGAACGTGCCCGTGCGCACAGCCGACGGTCGGGAGATGCGCCGGGCCTTCGTTGCCGACGACGGGTGCGGGCTGCTGACCGCCGATTACTCGCAGATCGAGCTGCGGGTCCTGGCCCATCTCGCGCAAGACCCCGGCCTCATCGACGCGTTCGCCCGTCGCGCCGACATCCACACGACCACGGCAGCCGGCGTGTTCGGCGTGGAGGAGAAGGACGTCGACGCGTTCCAGCGGCGGTTCGCCAAGGTCGTCAACTACGGCCTCGCGTACGGCATGGAGGCGTACGGGCTCGGGCAGCGCCTCGACATCCCCACCGAGCAGGCGCGGGAGATCCTCGACAGCTACTTCGAGACGTTCCCCAACGTGAAGACGTTCATGGACGAGACCGTGCGCGAAGCGAAGGAACGCGGCTACACGACGACGATCTTCGGCCGCCGCCGCCAGATCACCGAGTTGTCGTCCGACAACTTCCGCATCCGCCAGATGGGGGAGCGCATGGCGCAGAACGCGCCCGTGCAGGGCTCGGCCGCCGACATCTTCAAGCTGGCGATGATCGAGCTCGACGCCGCGCTCGAACGCGAGCAACTGCGGTCGCGCATGATCCTGACCGTCCACGACGAGCTCGTGCTCGAGGTTCCCCTCGAGGAGCGTGAGCGCGTCGAGCCTCTTGTGCGCGAGGTGATGGAGTCGGTCTGCGAGATCTCCGTCCCCCTCGAGGTCGACCTCGGCTTTGGCCCCAACTGGGCCGCGGCGAAGTAAAGGGCCGTTCTTGCGTCGCCTATCCCCAATAGTTGTGGGTTAGTGACGCCAGAACGGCAATGGTTCCTGCCCATCGCGCGGTTCCTCGGGCCCGCGTACCT
>JBOGFJ010000275.1:0-1928 GCA_050743385.1 Acidimicrobiia bacterium | reverse complement strand
TGGTAGAACGCGGTGCTGCCGCCGGCCATGGTCACGCCGTGGCGACGGTAGAACTCGACCGCGTCGGCGGGGACGAACGCCTCGACGACCACCGACGGAAACCCGTTCGCCAGCATCATCACGAGGTAATCGGGCCCGGCGATGTGCGTGAACGGGAACGCCATCGACCCGACGTCGTCGCCGCTCATGTCGAGCGCGAGCGCGAGGCCCTTGCCGCCGGCGAGGAGCGTCTCGTCGGTGTGGAGGACCCCTTTGGGGTCGGACGTGGTGCCCGACGTGTAGTAGATCCAACGAACCGGCGCCGGACCGTCGGGGGCCGCCGGGGGCGGTGGGAGCGTCGCGGGGTCGCCCTCGGGCAGGCCGGGGTCGGTCACGAGGATGACCGGCGGGTCGTCGATGTCGGCGACGAGGGCGCGCGCCATCGCCTCGAAGTCGAAGTCGCGCCACACCCCGGGCACGACCGCGAGACGAGGTCGGAGCTGGTGGAGCGCGAAGCCGACCTCACGCTCGCGGTACACGTGCAGGATGGGGTTCTGCACCGCGCCGAGGCGCGCGAGTGCCATCGACACGACGACGGTGTCGATACGGGTTGGAAGCTGCCACGCGACGGTGGTGCCCTCCTCCACACCGAGCGCGTGCAACCCGGCCGCGACCCGCTCGGCCCGATCGCGGAACTCGGCGAACGTGACCGACCGGTCGGCCTCGTCGATGAGCATCGGCGCGCCGGGCGATGCGGCGACGCGTTGCTCGAGCAGACCCCAGAGCGTGCGTGGTTCGTCCGTCATGACAGCAGCGTCGCGCACGAGCCGCGATTACTCCACACAGAACTCGTTGCCTTCAGGGTCGCGCATCGTGATCGTGCGGGCACCGCGGTCGTCGCTGACCCAGGCGACGGTCGCGCCCAACTGCTCGAGCCGGGTGACCTCGGCGTCAGCCCGCTCGGGGCCGACGTGCACGTCGAGGTGCACGCGGTTCTTGATCGACTTCGGCTCGGCGACCCGCTGGAACAACAACCGCGGTCGCCGGCCGTCGGGGTCGCGGCTCGCCGCCAGATCGCGGAACGCGGAGTGGCCGTCCTCCTGCACGACGGCGTCTCCCGGGAGGACACCGGCTTCGACGAGCTGGTCGACGAGCGCCGAGTTGTCCTCCCGTTCGTAGCCGAGCGCCTCCGACCAGAACCGGTTGACCGCGTGAGGGTCGTGGGCATCGAACGTCACCTGGAAGTCGAGGGCCATCGCGGTCTCCTCTCAGTCGCTTCGAATCAGCCTGCACCCTCGTCCCAGAAGTCGCGCCAGGTGTCCCAGGCCTCGGGGAGCTCTCCCCTCCCCGTGTGGTGCTCGGGCCAGTTGGCAGGGGGGAGGCCGAGCGGCGACTCCCCCAGCTCGGTGCCGTACCAGAGCAAGTGACGACGGCGCACGAAGTGCCACGCGCCGTCACGCCGCTCGTAGGTGTCGCGGTACTGAATGGCCTGCACGATCCAGCGGTCGTCGACCTGGATCTCGCCGCGGCAGTACACCACCCCGTGGGCATGGTCGGGGTCCTCGAAGTCGATCACGTGGTTGCCGACGTGGAGGATCGTCACGCCGACATCCCGGAGCGAACGGTCGAAGAACGAACGTAGCGCGACGCGACCGCGCTCGTCCGCGCCCACTTGCACGTCGTCGACGAAGAGCCCGACGAGCGTGTCGAGGTCGCGGGCATCGGTAGCCAGTGCATAGCGGGCGACGAGCTGACGGATCGCCTCGGTGGAGGCGAGCCGGTCGAGGAGCGCGCGGTCGTCGTCCTCCATCAGCCCAGGCGCTCGCGTACGAGCTGCTCGGCGCGGGCTGTGTCCTCCTGGAGGAAGAAGTGACCGCCGGTGAGGGTGACCAGCGGGGCGTCGGCGCGATCGGCCTGAGCGGCGAACCACTCGGCCGGAAGGTCGCTGT
>JBOGFJ010000274.1:0-3580 GCA_050743385.1 Acidimicrobiia bacterium | reverse complement strand
ACCGGCGGGCAGGCGCACATGACGTTGCGGTCGCCGTAGACGTTGTCGATGCGCCCGACCGGGGGCCAGTACTTGTCGGCGCGCAGCGAGTCGATCGGGAAGGCAGCGGTGTCGCGGGGGTAGCCGTGCTCCCACGTGTCCGTGGCCACGTCGGCGGCGGTATGAGGGGCGTGGCGGAGGGGACTGTCGTCGAGGGCCCACTCCCCCCGCTCGACCGCCCGGATCTCCCCGCGGATCGCGATCATGGCGTCGCAGAACCGGTCGAGCTCGGCGAGGCTCTCCGACTCGGTCGGCTCCACCATCAGGGTGCCGGCGACCGGGAACGACATCGTGGGGGCGTGGAAGCCGTAGTCGACGAGGCGCTTGGCGACGTCCTCCACGGTCACGCCCGTGTCGTGGGTCAGAGGCCGGAGATCGAGGATGCACTCGTGGGCGACGAGCCCGCCCGGGCCGGTGTAGAGCACCGGGTAGTGCTCGCGCAGCCGCTGGGCGACGTAGTTGGCGTTGAGGATCGCGATCTGGGTCGCACGCAGCAGACCCTCGCCGCCCATCATCGTGATGTAGGCCCACGAGATCGGGAGGATGCCGGCCGAGCCCCACGGCGCGGCCGCGATCACTCCCAGGCCGGTGGCGGGCCCCGCCTCCGGCCGCTGGCCGTGGTTGGGCAGGAAGGGCGCGAGGTGCTCGCGCACGCCGATGGGGCCGACGCCCGGTCCCCCACCACCGTGGGGGATACAGAACGTCTTGTGCAGGTTCAGGTGCGACACGTCGGCGCCGAACTCCCCCGGCTTGGCGACGCCGAGGAGCGCGTTGAGATTGGCGCCGTCGAGGTACACCTGGCCGCCGTACTCGTGGACGAGCGCGCACACGTCGCCGATGCGTGACTCGAACACCCCGTGTGTCGACGGATAGGTGACCATGAGGGCGCTGAGACGGTCGGCGTGCTCGTCGGCCTTCGCCTTGAGATCGTCGAAGTCGATGTTGCCGTCGTCATCGGTGGCGACCACCACCACGCGCAACCCGGCCATGGCCGCGCTGGCGGCGTTGGTGCCGTGCGCGGAGGCAGGGATGAGGCACACGTCGCGCCCGGCCTCTCCCCTGCTCTCCTGGTACCTGCGGATCGCGAGGAGCCCGGCGAACTCCCCCTGCGAGCCGGCGTTGGGCTGGAGCGACACCGCGTCGTAGCCCGTCACCTCGCAGAGCATGCGCTCGAGGTCGGCGAAGAGCTCGAGGTAGCCGCCGCACTGCTCCATGGGCGCGAAGGGATGCAGCTCGCCGAACTCGGGCCACGTCACCGGGATCATCTCGGCGGTGGCGTTGAGCTTCATGGTGCACGAGCCCAGCGGGATCATCGTACGGTCGAGCGCGAGGTCGCGGTCCGCGAGGCGGCGCAGGTATCGCAGCATCTCCGTTTCCGAGTGATAGCGCGCGAAGAGCGGGTGCGTCATGAACTCCGAGGTGCGGACGAGGCCGCCGGGAATTCCCTCGGGCGCGGACGCGTCGAGGTCGTCGACGCTCGCCGAAACTCCGAAGATGCCCCACAGCCGTTCGACGACGGTGCGGTCGGTGGTCTCGTCGAGCGCGATACCGAGCGTGTCGTCGTCGTGCACGCGGAGGTTGATGCGGTCGGCCCGCGCTGCCATGTCGAGCTCGGCGGCTCGACCGGGCACCCGCACGGTGATGGTGTCGAAGAAGTGGTCGTTCACCACTTCCACCCCGCCGGCCCGCAGGCCCGCCGCGAGAATGGCGGTCAGCCGGTGCACGCGCCGCGCGATCGTCCGCAGGCCGTCGGGCCCGTGGTAGGTGGCGTAGAGGCCCGCGATGACGGCGAGGAGCACCTGCGCAGTGCAGATGTTGCTGGTGGCCTTCTCCCGCCGGATGTGCTGCTCGCGGGTCTGCAGCGCGAGACGGAGCGCCGGGCGCCCGGCAGCGTCGACCGAGACGCCCACGAGGCGCCCGGGCATCGTGCGCTTGTACTCGTCACGGGTAGCGAAGAAGCCGGCGTGCGGACCGCCGAACCCGAGGGGCACCCCGAAGCGCTGCGACGACCCCACGACGACGTCGGCGCCGAGCTCCCCCGGGGACGTGAGCAGCACCAGCGCGAGCGGGTCGGCGGCCACGGTGACCAGCGCGCCGGCGGCGTGGGCGCGCTCGATGACGGTCCGGTCGTCGCGCACGTTCCCGGTCGTGTCGGGGTACTGGAGCAGGAGGCCGAAGACACCCGCGGCCGGGAGGGCAGCGCGGGCATCGGCGACGACGACCTCGACCCCGACGGGCTCGGCGCGCGTCCGCACCACGTCGATGGTCTGCGGATGGCAGCGCGCGTCCACCACGAAGGTGGAACCCGCCTTTCCGTTGAGGCGATGACACATCGCCATCGCCTCGGCCGCGGCGGTGCCCTCGTCGAGGAGCGATGCGTTGGCGAGATCCATGCCGGTGAGATCCGACACCATGGTCTGGAAGTTCAGGAGCGCCTCGAGGCGACCCTGGGAGATCTCCGGTTGATACGGCGTGTACGCGGTGTACCAGGCCGGGCTCTCGAGCACGTTGCGCAAGATCACCGGCGGCGTGATCGTGCCGGAGTAGCCCATGCCGATGAGCGAGGTGAACACCTCGTTCCGCTCGGCGAGCCCACGGAGCCGGCGCAGTGCCTCGTCCTCCGGACATGGCTCGGCCAGGTCGAGCGGCTCGCGCCGACGGATCGAGTCGGGCACCGCCCGATCGATCAGCTCGTCGAGGGAGGCGAATCCGAGTGCCGCGAGCATGCGGGCCCGTTCGCCGCCGTCGGGCCCGACGTGGCGGCCGACGAAGCGGTCGGTCTGCTCCAGCTCGTGCAAGGACCGTTTCGACATCGAGCCGTACCCTACCGGCGGCGAATCACCGTTCGACGAACGGCGGCTTCACGACCGTGGCGGGCGCGTAGCGACCCCGGACGTCGACCGCGACCGCGCTTCCCTCCTCGATGTCGGGAGGCAGGAAGGCGAGCGCGATCCCCTTCCCGAGGACGGGCGAGAAGTTCCCGCTCGTCACCTCCCCCACCACCTCGTCGCCGCGCCGCACGGCCTGTCCCGCACGCGGCACCTGGCGACCGTCGAGGCGCACGCCGAGGAGCCGGCGGTGGACGCCGCGCGCTCGCTCCGCCAGCAGCGGCGCCCGGCCGCGGAAGTCACCTTTGTCGAAGCGCACCACCCACCCCAGACCGGCCTGCAGCGGCGTGATCCCGCGGCCGAGCTCGTGGCCGTGGAGCGGCAAGCCGGCCTCGAGCCGAAGGGTGTCGCGTGCGCCCAACCCGGCCGGCCGGAGCCCCGCGCCCAGCAGCTTGTTCCACCACGCGGGCGCGGCATCCGCGGGGATGTGCAGCTCGATGCCGTCCTCGCCCGTGTATCCCGTGCCCGCCACGTATCCCGGAGCACCGTCGAACGAGACCGCCCGGACCGCGAAGCGCGCCACTGCCGCGAGCTCCGGGGCCAGCGTCTCGACCCGGGCGCGCGCTTCCGGTCCCTGCACTGCCAGCACGGCGCGGGTCGCGGTCACGTCCTCGACCCGGCAGCGTCCGTCGGCATGCTCCCGTGCCGCGCCT
>JBOGFJ010000273.1:0-2204 GCA_050743385.1 Acidimicrobiia bacterium | reverse complement strand
ACCGCGTGCAGATCCGCGAGTACGACGACCTCGTGACCGGCGACCTCACCACCCACGCCTTCTACGTGAAGTACCTGCTGCCGATCTACTTCGACGTGCAGTGCATGGAGCGCGCCGGCGACCCGCTCCCGAACTCGCTGACGTAAACCCCAGCTAGTCGGGCATCGGCGGGTCCCACTGGACGCCGTTGATGTGGCCGCCGCCGTCGGCGAAGATCGTGTTGCCGGTCACGTAACGGCTGTCGTCCGACGCGAGGAACAGCGCGACGCCGCCGATGTCGAGCTCGGGGTCGCCCATGCGCCCCATCGGGTTCTGCTTCAGCAGCTCGGCGGCGTTCTCGGGCGCCGCCTCCGCGAACGCCACGTAGGCGGGTGACGCCGCTGCCGGCGCGATCGCGTTGACGAGGATGTTGTGGCGGGCCCATTCGCGCGCTGCGGTGCGCGTGACCGCCCGCACAGCCTCCTTTGCCGCGTTGTAGTCGACCGAGTACATGTGGGCGTTGACGCCGTTGAGCGAGACGAAGTTGATGATGCGCCCGCCGCCCTGCGCCTTCATGTAGGGGAACACCGCCTGCATGGCCCACAGGGTGTGCAGCGGCCCGCCGCGGAATGCCAGCAGCAGGTCGTCGGCGGGCTTGTGCTCGAGACGCGCCATCGCGCCGGTCACATACGCGTTGTTCACGAGCACGTCGACGCGCCCGTAAGCGTCGACGGTGGCAGCGACCATGCTCTCGACCTCGTCGTGGTCGAGCACGTCGGTCGCCGTGAACATCGCCCTGCCGCCGAGATCGCCCTCGATCTCGGCGGTGACGGCCGCGCCGGTGGTGGCGTTGATCTCGGCCACCGTCACCGCCGCGCCCTCGCGGGCGAACGCACGAGCGACGCCACGGCCGATCCCCTGCCCGGCGCCCGTGACGATCGCCACCTTCCCGTCGAGCCGCGCCACGGGCGGAAACGTAGCAAGATGGCAAGTCGTGCTCGTCGAGACCTCGCCCCGACAGACCGATGCGATCCTCCGCGCGATGCGCGCCGTGGCGACGGCCGACGGCACCGAACCGGGCACCGACGCCGACCGGGCCGCCCTCGTCGCCGCCGCCGTCTACCTGTTCCGGCGGGAGGACCCGCTCGATCCCGCTTCGCTCGACGCGATCACACCGTCAGAGCTCGCCGACGCCGTCTCCGGTGACCATGCTCTCGCCGACCACGCCGCGCAGTTCCTCACCGTGATGGCCACCATCGACGTCGCCGTCGACGACGCCAAGATCGAGACGGTGCTGCGCTTCTCGAACGCGCTCGGCCTCGACGAGGACTACCTGCGCCAGCTCGCCGCCCTCGCCCACGGCAAGCTCAAGTGGCTGCTGGCCGACGTCCAGCGCCAGAACCTCCTCAGTGTCACCGGCCGCGAGCTCGACGTGAGCGAGGACGCATGGATCCTCCCGTACAAGGCGCACGCCGACCCCGCCCTGGCCACACGCTACGAGACGTTGGGGAAGCTGCGCACCGGCACGCTCGGGCACACCTTCTTCGACTTCTACCGCCAGTACGGGTTCCCGTTCCCGGGGAAGACCGACGGCGTGAACCAGGAGTTCGCGACCCCGCACGACTCGACCCACGTGCTCAGCGGCTACGACACGTCGCCGCAGGGCGAGCTGCTCGTCTCGACCTTCACCGCCGGCATGCACCCGGAGGAGCCCATGTCGGGCCACATCCTCCCGGTGATCATGACGTGGCACATGGGCGTCGAGCTCATCAAGTTCACGGGCAAGTTCACCGGCGGGCTCGAACCCGAGAAGTTCTGGGTCGCGTGGAGCCGTGGGAGTGAGGTCACGACCGACACGTTCGCCCGTGACTGGGACTTCTGGCACGAGGTCGAGCGACCGCTGGAGGACCTCCGTGCCGAGTACCACGTGCCCGTCCTCGAGCCCCGCCACGCCGCCAGCGGCGAGGTCCCCGACTGGTACCAGCCCGTCGCCTGAGGCCGGCTCCTCGACGCTGCCGTTGGTCAGCGGTCGACGCCGAGGACGAGCGCGCTGGTGGGCACCATCGTCCCCGCGGTCACGAGCACGTTCTCGACCCCGTCGACCTGGTTGACCGCCGTCCCCCGCACCTGGCGGACACCCTCGGCGATGCCGTTCATGCCGTGGATGTAGGCCTCGCCCAGCTGGCCGCCGTGGGTGTTGATCGGCAGCTTGCCGCCCATCTCGA
>JBOGFJ010000272.1:0-7721 GCA_050743385.1 Acidimicrobiia bacterium | reverse complement strand
CCGCCACCGGGCCCGGGGGCCGCACACAGCGATTGCTCACGGTGGTGAAATCGGGCTCGATCCAGCAGACGCGCGCCGATGCCCAGGACAAGGTGCACGTGTGGCCGCACCTCCTGGTCACCGAGCTGGCGTCGATCCTGATCGTGACCGCGGCCGTCACCGTGTTCTCGGCACTCGTCCGCGCACCGCTGCTCGGCCTCGCCGACTTCAACCGCACACCGAACCCGTCGAAGGCGCCGTGGTACTTCCTCGGTCTCCAGGAGCTGCTCACGATGTTCCACCCGATGGTCGCGGGCGTGACGATCCCGGGGGTCGGTCTGGCTCTGCTGGCGTTCGCCCCCTACATCGACAAGAACCCGTCGCACGATCCCAAGGACCGCAAGTTCGCGATCTCGATCTTCACGATGTTCGTGATGATGTGGGCCGTGCTCGTGATCCTCGGCTCGTTCTTCCGGGGACCCGGGTTCAACTTCGTGTTCCCGTGGAACGACGGAGTGTTCTTTGAGTTGTAGGCCAGAAAGAAAGCCAGAAGGAAAGCCGGAAAGAGCGTAGGAGTAGAGACAGAACCAAGTGGATTCCTCGACCGCACTCGTCTTGGGCCTCACCGCCGTCCTCGTGCTGGCGGGCGTCATGATCATCGCCACCGGCCGGCGCCGCGCTGGTACGGGCCGGCTGAGCCGCGAGACTCGCCGCGCCGACACGCCCCCGCCGTCCACGGCGTCGACCGATCTCGCCACCACCGTCGAGGGCGACATGGTCGACCTCGACGACGCCGCGCGCGCCCGGGCAGAGGAGGCGCGCCGAGCGCTCGAACCCACGGGCGCGCGAGTGCCGGCCGAGCGCGTCCCGGTCGACGAGGAGGAGCTCGGCGTCACCCGACGGCAGTTCTTCAACCGGGGGATCCTGCTCGGCCAGAGCCTCGCGGTCGGTGGCTTCGGCGTCGCCGCGCTGGCGTTCCTGTGGCCCACCGGCACCTCCGGGTTCGGCGGCAAGGTGCGAGTCGGCAGTGTCGACGACGTGAAGGCGGCCTTCGACAACAAGGAGCCCTTCTACAACGCCTCAGCCAAGACCTACATCGTCGCCTACCCGAAAGAAGACCTCGACAAGGCCGAGCAGGTGTACCAACCGGCCGTCGTGGCGGGTATGGAAGCGGGTTACGTCGCGCTGTACCAGAAGTGCGTGCACCTGGGCTGCCGGGTGCCGTGGTGCGAGACGTCGCAGTGGTTCGAGTGCCCATGCCACGGCTCGAAGTACAACCGCGTCGGCGAGAAGCAGGCCGGGCCCGCGCCCCGCGGCCTCGACCGGTTCAGCCTCACGGTCTCGGGCGGTGGCATCGAGGTCGACACCGGCGAGGTCATCACCGGGCCCCCGATCGGCACCAACACGACCGGCCAGTCGGCCGAGGGAGCGCCTTGTGTGTAGGCCCGGCCTCCTGGCCGTCGACGCCCTCGCGAGCCGCGCATGAGCGGGCGCCAGGCGCTGCTCATCCTCAACGGGCTGGCAGTCGCGGCGATCGTCGTCGTGCTCGCGGTGCGCGTGCTCAGCCTTCGGCGGAACCCGGAGCCGGCGCCGCCCCAGAACAAGACGCCCTTCCTCGGCGACGAAGACCTCGAGGGGCGGCGTCTCGAGCGGGTGCTCGGCTGGTCGCTCCTCTTCACCGTCGTGCTCGCCCTCGCCCTTCCCGTGTATTTCCTCGTCGAACCCGACCGGCAGGTCGACGCCGAGCGCGACTTCGACGAGGACTCGCTGGAGCGGGGTGCGGCGCTCTTCGCCAACGCGGAGAGTCCCGCGTACGACCCGGTCGTCTCGCTGCTGTGTGCCGACTGCCACGGTGTCGACGGCGGCGGGGGGTCGGCGCCGTTCACGCTTCAGCCCGAAGACCCGGCCTGCGATCCCGAGGCCGAGGTCACCGAGATGACGCCTGAGCAGTGCCGGCCGGTGCGGGTCACCTGGCAGGCGCCCGCCCTCAACGTCGCCGGCCTGCGGTACGACCGCGACGCGCTGACGCAGATCATCACCTTCGGCCGCCCGGGCACGCCCATGCCGGCGTGGGGAGTCGAGAGCGGCGAGGGCGTGCTCAACACCCAGAGCATCGACGACCTCGTGAACTACGTCGAGAGCATCCAGATCACCCCCGAGAAGGCGAAGCGGGAAGCGACCGAGCAGTTGGAGGGTGCCCGCGACCAGGCGCGCGCGGACGTCGAGAACGCCCAGACGGCCGTGACCGAGGCCCAGACCGCGCTCGCCGAGGCCACGACGCCGGCGGACCAGCAGGAGGCGCAGGAGACCCTCGCCGAGGCCGAGGAGGCGGTCGCGGCGGCGATCGCCTGGCGCGACCAGGTGCTGGCGGCCAGCGACGGTGAGCTGCTGTTCCAGTTCCAGTGCGCCCGTTGCCACACCAAAGGCTGGTCGTACTACGACCCGCTCGACCCGAGCGCGGCGCCCTTGCCCGGCCCCCAAGGCGGCGGTGCATTCGGCCCCAATCTCACCGAGGGCGCCGAGGAACGTCAGTTCCCGGGTGCCGACGGCGTCGACCAGCAGATCCAGTTCGTCGCCGACGGCGTCGCGCCGAACCGGCCCTACGGGGTGCGCGGCATCGCCTCGGGGCGGATGCCCCACTTCAACCAGACACTGACGGAGAGCCAGATCGAGCTCATCGTCGAGTACGAGCGCAACCTGTAAGGGGACGACGGAACTTGGACATCTTCGTTCTCGCCCAGGAGCACCTGACCGAGAAGACGCTCTGGAACCCGACCATCCTCGGCGTCCTCGTGGTCGTCGCGGGCATCGTGCTGTTCTGCGGCTCGATCTACCTGCTGCTGGGAACCAACCTCGGCGCCCGCCTCGGCTTCCTGATCGCGTTCACCGGCCTGATGGGCTTCATGGTCGTGCTCACGATCATGTGGATGACCACCTCCTCGCCGCTCAACACGATCAAGGGACGGGTGCCCGCGTGGGAGGTACAGGAGATCGTGCCCGACCTCGGCGACGCCAAGACCGAGGAGGCCCGCGACATCGTCGAGCAGGGTAGGAAGGTCGACGCCCCCGAGGCCGCCAACGTGAAGGCGGCGGTCGACGCCACCATCGTGCCCGGCGACGAGGCGGCCACCGAGGAGGCGGGCGGCGGAAGCGACGAGTTCGTGCAGTTCGAGGTGGTGACCGAGTATCTGATCCTCGAGACGTACGAGATCGGTGGCGGGAAACCCAACCCGCTCGACTTCGAGTTCACACACGACCCGCTGATCGCGGCGGCTCAGTACTGCGAGGTGGTCGACGTGGAGGTCCCGTTCGGTCTTCCGCCCCCCGAGCCCGAGTGCGACCCCGAGTCGGAGAAGCAGGGCTTCATCGTGCTCGAACGCGATCTCGGGTCACTGCGGGTGCCGCCGGTCGTCGCGTTCGGGATGTTCTCGGTGTTGTTCGGGCTCGGACTGCTCGCCCTCCACTGGCGGGAGCGGGACGAGATCGCCCTCCAGGCCGCCGGCACCGCGCCCGTGCCGGTGCAGTCGTGAGCGCGCCGCGCCGGCTGACCCGGCTCGTCACGATCGCCCTCGCCCTCGCATCCGTCTGGCTCGCAGCGGGCGCCACGCCCGCCTCGGCCCAGCAGATCATCGACGCCGGCGGCGGAAACGGCGAGGGCGGGCTCGCGTTCATCGCCTTCACCGTCATGATGCTGATCATCGCCGGTTCGCTCTTCTACATGGACCGCATCCGGCGCCGGCGCGAGGAGCGAGAAGAGCCGCGCTAACCCCGCTCGCGGACGGTCTCGAGGGCTGCGGCGGCGCCCGCGACCGCCTCGATCGTGCGTTCCACGTCGTCGCGCGTGTGCGCCAAGCTCGGGAAGATCGCTTCGAAGCTGCTCGGCGCGAAGAACACGCCTCGGTCGAGCAGCCCGTGGAAGAACGTGGCGTACGCGCGAGTGTCGGTGGCACGCGCCGCGTCGTAATCGCGCACGGGGAGGTCCGAGAAGAACAGCCCGAGAAGAGTGCCTGCCCGCGGCACCTGAGCCGCCACGCCCGCAGCCGCGAGCGCATCGTGCATCCCGCGCGCGAGCGCGGCCGCGGTCTCGGCGAGCCGCCGGTAGGCGGCGGCGTCGAGGCGGGAGAGCACCGCCAGCCCGGCCGCAGTGGCGAGCGGGTTCCCCGACAACGTCCCCGCCTGGTACACACCTCCGAGGGGCGCGAGCTCGTCCATCACCGCACCGGCACCGCCGACGGCGGCGAGCGGGAGCCCGCCGCCGATCACCTTGCCGAAGATCGACAGATCGGGCTCGAGCCCGAACACGCCTTGCGCCCCTGCCGGGCCGAGCCGGAAGCCCGTGACCACCTCGTCGAGCACGAGCAGCGTGCCGTGGCGGTCGCAGTGCGCCCGGAGTCCGGCGAGGAAGCCCTCGGCCGGGGGGACCAGGCCCATGTTGGCGGCCACCGGCTCCACCAACACCGCCGCCAGATCGTCGCCGTACTCGTTGAAGACGTCGGCCACCGCGACGCCGTCGTTGTAGGGCACCACCACGGTGTCGGCGACCGTGCCCGGCGTCACCCCGGCCGACCCCGGCAGACCGAGCGTGGCGACGCCGCTACCCGCCGCGACCAGCAGCGCGTCGAGATGGCCGTGGTAGCACCCGGCGAACTTGAGCACCTTGTTGCGCCCGGTCACGCCGCGGGCGAGTCGCACCGCGGTCATCGCGGCCTCCGTGCCCGACGACACCAGCCGCACCTTCTCGACGCTCGGCACCCGGTCGCAGATCGTCTCGGCGAGCTCGATCTCGCTCACGGTCGGCGTGCCGAACGACGTGCCCGCGGCGGCGGCGTGCTGGACGGCCGCGACGACTGCCGGGTGGGAGTGCCCGAGGATCGATGCTCCCCACGACTGCACGTAGTCGCGGTAGCGACGGCCGGTGGTATCCCAGAGCGACGCGCCGTCGGCCCGCTCGACGAAGAAGGGCTCGCCTCCCACGGCGCCGAATGCGCGCACCGGCGAGTTCACCCCTCCCGGAATCCGGGCGCGGGCGCGGTCGAAGAGGCTGTCGCCCACTACGCGTGAAGGCGCTCGGCTACCTCGCGCGCGAGGTAGGTGAGCACGAAATCGGCGCCGGCGCGCTTGATCGCGAGCAGATGCTCGAGCCCGACGGCGTCACCATCGAGCCACCCTTGCTGCGCCGCCGCCTTCACCATGGCGTACTCGCCGCTCACGTGATACGCGGCGACGGGCACATCGAACGCCTCGCGCACCGCGGCGATGACGTCGAGGTACGCGAGCGCGGGCTTGACCATCACCATGTCGGCACCCTCGGTGATGTCGAGCGCGGTCTCCTCGAGCGCCTCCCGCCCGTTCGCCGGATCCATCTGGTAGGCGCGGCGGTCACCGAAGCTCGGCGCGCACTCGGCGGCATCGCGGAAGGGCCCATAGAGCGCCGACGCGTACTTGGCGGAGTACGCCAGGATGGCGGTGCCGGTGTGGCCGGCGGCGTCGAGCCCGGCGCGGATCGCGCCGACCTGCCCGTCCATCATCCCGGAGGGGGCCACGATGTCGGCGCCGGCGTCGGCCTGTGCGACCGCGATGTCGGCGTAGCGCTCGATGGTGGCGTCGTTGTCGATCTCGTGTGAGACCGGGTCGACGATGCCGCAGTGACCGTGGTCGGTGTACTCGTCGAGGCAATCGTCGGCGATGAGGACGAGGTCGTCGCCCACCTCGTCGCGCAGGTTCCGCAGCGCCACCTGCACCACGCCGTCGGGGGCGTCGGCCTGAGAGCCGGTCGCATCCTTCCGGGCAGGCACACCGAAGACGATCACGGCGGGGATGCCGAGGTCGGCGAGCGCCCGAACCTCCTTGCGCACGCTCTCGTGGGTGTGCTGGACGACACCGGGCATCGATGCGACCGGCTCGGGGGTGTCGATGCCCTCCTTCACGAACAGGGGCGCCACGAGGTCGTCGACCGCGAGGCTGGTCTGGCCGGCGAGCCGGCGGAGCGCGGGAGTGCGGCGCATCCGGCGGGGCCGGCGCTCCGGGAAGGGCACGGGCTCGATGGTACCCGGCAGGTCAGCGGGTGAGCGCGGCGACGAGCGCGGCGACGAGCCCGTCGATCGTGTGCTCCTCGGCCTCGACGTCGACGCGCAGGCCGCGGTCGAGCGCGGTCTTGGACGTGACCGGTCCGATCGACGCCACCAACGGCTGGGGATCGGGAACGGTGCCGAGCAGGTCACAGAGATTGGTGACCGTCGACGACGACGTGAACGTGACCGCGTCGACGTCGCCGCGGCCCACGCGCTCCAACGCGTCGGCTTCGGGGGTCGCCGTCACCGTTCGGTACGCCGCGAGCACGTCGACCGCGTACCCCTTCTCCTCCAGACCCTTCGGCAGCGCGTCCCGCGCCTGCTCCGCCCGGGCGAGCAGCACGCGCGCTCCCGGACGGGGCGGCGACGGGAACGCCTCGATGAGGGCTTCGGCGACGAACCGCTCGGGCACGAGGTCGGCGCGGATGCCGTGGTCGGCGAGGGCGGCGGCGGTGCCGGGGCCGATGGCCGCCACCTGGAGACCGGCGAGCGAGCGGGCGTCACGACCGCTCGGGGCGAGGCCGCGGTCGAACAGCGCCGCCACGCCGTTCGCCGACGTGAGGACGAGCCAGGCGAACGCGTCGAGGTCGGGCACGGTCACGTCGATCGGCTCGATCTCGATCGCCGGGAGCTCGACGACCTCGGCGCCGAGACGCTCGAGGCGGTCGCGCAGGCCGCTCGCCTGCTCGCGCGCCCTCGTCACCACCACCCGCTTCCCGAACAGCGGGCGGGACTCGAACCACGCGAGATCGAGCCCGGCGACGGCGCCGACCACGATCGCCGCCGGCGCGTCCACGCCCGCGCTGCCGATCGTGGCCAGGGTGGCGCGCACGGTGCGCTGGTCGGGTCGGGTGCCGTGGCGCACCGCGACCGCCGGGGTGTCGGGCGCGCGCCCGCCGGCGATCAGCCGTTCGGCGATCTCACCGATCCGCCCCGCGCCCATGAGCACGACGAGGGTCCCACCGGCACGGGCGAGCGCTTCCCAGTCGACGTCGCTCTCGCCTTTGGACGGGTCTTCGTGGCCGGTCACGACGGTGAAGTGCGTCGACGCGCCCCGGTGGGTCACCGGCACACCCGCGTACGCAGGCGCGGCGATCGCGCTGCTGATGCCCGGTACCACCTCGAACGGGACTCCCGCAGCTGCCAGCGCTTGCGCCTCCTCCCCACCCCGCCCGAACACGAACGGGTCGCCACCCTTGAGCCGCACCACCGTGCCGGCACCGCCGCGCCCGCGCTCGACGAGCAGGTCGTTGATGTCGCCCTGCTCCATCTCGACCCGGCCCGGGGCCTTGCCCACCGAGATGCGCTCGGCCGTCGATCGTGCGAGCTCGAGGAGTGACCGGGAGACCAGCCGGTCGTAGACGACCACGTCGGCCGAGCGGAGGAGCTCCGCCCCTCGGACGGTGATCAGGCCCGGATCACCCGGCCCCGCCCCCACGAGGTAGACGGTCATGCCGACATCACCCTCAACGTTCTGGCGTCACTTTTTCGCCTCCCGGCGGGGGGAAAGCGACGCCAGAACCGCATCGTCGAGGAGGAGGTGCCCGCCGCGGGCGTCGAGGAGCTGGTCGGCGACCTCGGCGCCGAGGGCGTCGGGGTCGGTGCCGGCGCCGTGGGCGCGCAGGGCGACCCGGCCGTCGAGCGACGCAAGGAGCGCCTCGAGCCCGATGG
>JBOGFJ010000271.1:0-4500 GCA_050743385.1 Acidimicrobiia bacterium | reverse complement strand
TCCGCCACATCGCCACCGAGCACCTCGACATGGTCGACGGGCTGCCGGTCGTACCCGACTGCATCGCGTGGCTCCGGTGCGAGACCTTCGAGCGCAAGGAGATGTTCGACCACGAGCTCTTCTTCGCCCGCGTGACCGCGTACGGTTACGGCCGCCTCAAGGAGCCGCCGCTCCTCTACTCACCTCGGCACGGCTGGCGCGTGACCGGCGACCGGGCCCGCAAGCCCGGCGACTCGATCCGCGACCGGCTGCTCGCCCGGCTCTCCGACGCCGGCTACGACGTCGACCCGACCGAGTCGGACGACCCCGACGAATAACCCTCCCCCTCTACCTCCGGCTACCTCCGGCGCGTTGGGTCGTTTTCGTGGTCTCTGACCGCGTTTTCGACCCAACCCAGGGGGTTTTCGGGGAGTCGGGTCGGCGCGCTGGTCAGCTCGCCTGCTTCTCCAGGTCGGGCGTGTACCTCCCGGAGCGGGCGGCGCCGTTCATCCGGGCTCGGTGCGCGTACGCCCCCTGCGCCGACGGGAGATTGGCGGCCTCGCCCTTCCACGCCTTCAGCGCCGCGGCCTGCAGGGCCCGGCCGTACGAGAACGACAGCTCCCACGGGTGCGGGCCGAGCTTGTTCATCTCGTTCAGGCGCGCCGTCGCCTGCTCGTCGGACTGACCGCCCGACAGGAACACGATGCCGGGTACGGCCGCAGGCACGCTCGCCCGGAAGCAGCGCACGGTCGCGGTCGCGATCTCCTCGTCGGACGCCTGCTCCTTGCCGTCGTAGCCCGGGAGCACCATGTTGGGCTTCAGCAGCGCGCCCTCGAGCACGACCTGCTGCTCGTACAGCGCGTGGAACAACGACACGTGCACGGCGTGGGTCACGACCTCCGCCCGGCCGATCGTGTGCGTGCCGTCCATGAGCACCTCGGGCTCGACGATGGGGACGATCCCCGCCTCCTGGCACAGGGCCGCGTACCGAGCGAGGGCGTGCGCGTTGACGTCGATCGCGTACTGCGACGGCAGCGTGTCGGTGATCGTGTAGGTCGCCCGCCACTTGGCGAACCTGGCGCCGAGGCCCCGGTACTCCTCGAGGCGACCGCGCAGGCCGTCGAGACCCTCGGTCACGGTCTCACCCTCGGCTGCCAGCGCCAGCGGCTTGGCGCCCAGGTCGACCTTGATCCCGGGGATGACCCCCTGCTTCTCGAGCACCTCGACGAGGGGGGTACCGTCGACCGCCTGCTGGCGGATCGTCTCGTCGTAGAGGATGACCCCGCTGATCTGGCCGGCGACGTCGGCACGGAAGAGCATCTCCCGATAGTCGCGGCGGTTCTGCTCGGTCGATTCGACACCGATCGAGTCGAAGCGCTTCTTGATCGTGCCGCTGCTCTCGTCGGCGGCGAGGATCCCCTTGCCCGGCGCGACGATCGCGCGGGCAATCTCGTTCAGGGCTTTGACATCGACAGTCATCGTTCACTCACTCCCATTCGATGGTGCCAGGTGGCTTGCTGGTCACGTCGTAGGCAACACGATTCACCCCGGGGACCTCGTTGATCAAACGCGACGAGATCCGCTCGAGGACGTCGTAGGGCAGCCGAGCCCAGTCGGCGGTCATGGCGTCGTCGGAGGTGACGGCTCGGATCACGATGGGGTACTCGTAGGTGCGGTCGTCGCCCATCACACCGACCGTACGGACGGCAGGTAGGACGGCGAAGCTCTGCCAGAGGTCACGGTACAGGCCGGCCCGCTTGATCTCCTCGACGACGACCGCGTCGGCGCGGCGCAGCACTTCGAGCCGCTCCGGGGTGATCGTGCCGACGATGCGCACCGCCAGGCCCGGCCCCGGGAACGGCTGGCGCCACACGATCTCCTCGGGGAGCCCGAGCTCCTCGCCGATGGCCCGTACCTCGTCCTTGAACAGGTTGCGCAGCGGCTCGACGAGCTCGAAGTCGATATCGTCGGGCAGCCCGCCCACGTTGTGATGCGACTTGATGGTGGCGGCGTCGGCCGTCCCCGACTCGATGATGTCGGGGTACAGAGTGCCCTGCACGAGGAAACGGGCGTCACTGTGGTCGCGTGCAACCTCCTCGAAGACCCGGATGAAGGTCTCACCGATGGCCTTGCGCTTGCGCTCGGGATCGATCACGTCGTCGAGCGCGTCGAGGAACCGGTCGGCGGCCTTCACGTGCACGAGGTCGACGTGGAACTGGCGCCGGAACGTCTCCTCGACCTGATCGGCCTCCGCCAACCGCAGCAGCCCGGTGTCGACGAACACGCACGTGAGCTGGTCGCCCACCGCCTTGTGCAGCAGCGCCGCCGCCACCGCCGAGTCGACACCGCCCGAGAGTCCGCACAGCACCCGCTCGGAACCGACCGCGGCCCGCACCTCGGCCACGGCCTGCTCGATGATCGACACCTTCGTCCAGCTGGGCCGGCAGCCGCACACGTCGTAGAGGAACGACTTGAGGATCTCCTGGCCGCGCTGTGTGTGCACCACCTCGGGGTGGAACTGCACACCGAACACGGCGCGCTCACGGTCTTCGAGCGCGGCCACCGGGGTGCCCGGGGTCGTCGCGGTGACCGCGAAGCCCGGCGGCGCGGCCACGATCGAGTCGCCATGGCTCATCCACACCTGCTGTTCGACGGGCAGGTCGCTGAACAGCAGCGAGCCGGCTCCGCTGAGCTCCATGGGCGTGCGGCCGTACTCGCCCGTGCCGGTACGGCGCACCTCCCCACCGAGCTGCCGGGCGACCAGCTGGGCGCCGTAGCAGATGCCCAGCACCGGAACGCCGGCGTCGTAGACCGCAGGATCGATCGACGGGGCGTGCTCGACGTGGACGGACGCCGGCCCGCCCGAGAGGATGATCCCCTTCGGCCGGCGAGCGAGCATCTCGCTCACCGGCATCGTTCGAGGAACGATCTCGGAGTACACGTGCGCCTCGCGCACGCGCCGGGCGATCAGCTGGGCGTACTGCGCTCCGAAGTCGACGACGAGAACGGTGTCGAACGGCTCGGTGTTCACGAGAGCGGGCGGCGCTCGGGCTCTTCAGGCCTCAGCGGCGCAACCTTCACACCCACCGGCTCAGCGGCCCATCCCGATGCCCTGGGACCGCTGCAGCGACTTGCCCTCCGTGAGGAGCGCCGGCGCAACCATCACCTCGGCCTTCTGGAACTCCTTGACCGTCGCGTACCCGGTGGTGGCCATCGACGTGCGCAGCGCGCCGAAGAGATTGAGTGTGCCGTCGTTCTCGTGCGCGGGACCGACCAGGATCTCGCGCAGCGTCGCCTTCTGGCCGACGTTCACGCGCGCGCCCCGCGGGAGCGTGGGATGGAAGGTCGCCATGCCCCAGTGGTACCCGCGCCCCGGCGCCTCGTACGCGCCGGCGAGGGGCGAGCCGATCATCACCGCGTCGGCGCCGCAGGCGATCGCCTTGGCGACGTCGCCACCGGTACGCATGCCGCCGTCGGCGATGACATGTACGTACACGCCCGTCTCGTCGAGGTGACGGATGCGGGCGCCGGCGGCGTCGGCGATAGCCGTCGCCTGCGGGACACCGATGCCGAGCACCGCGCGACTGGTGCACGCGTGCCCGGGCCCGACGCCCACGAGGATCCCGACCGCACCCGTGCGCATCAGGTGCAGCGCGGTGGAGTACGACGAGCACCCGCCCACCATCACCGGCATGTCGAACTCGCGGATGAACTTCTTCAGGTTGAGCGGCTCCGTCGACTTCGACACGTGCTCGGCCGACACGACCGTGCCCTGGATCACCAGCACGTCGAGGTCGGCCTCGACGACCAGCTTCGAGTAGCGCTCCACCCGTTGCGGCGTGAGCGATCCCGCCGCCACCACGCCCGCACCCTTGATCTCGGCGATGCGCTTGCCGATCAGCTCGTCCTTGATCGGCTCGGCGTACAGCTCCTGCATGCGGCGGGTGGCCTTCTCGGCCGGGAGCGCCGCAACCTCCTCGAACACGGCCTCGACGTCGTCGTAGCGCGTCCAGAGCCCCTCGAGGTTCAGGCAGGCGAGACCGCCGAGCTCACCGACCTCGATCGCGGTGGTCGGCGAGGTGACGCCGTCCATCGCCGCCGCCACCAGCGGCAGATCGAACTGGTACGCGTCGAGCTCCCAGGAGATGTCGACGTCCTCGGGATCACGCGTGCGGCGGCTGGGCACGATGGCAATGTCGTCGAAGCCGTACGCGCGTCGCCCCGACTTGCCGATCCCGATCTCGATCTCCACGGCCCCTCCGTCTCGTTCCCGCCCGCCGAATCGCCCAGGATACCGCTCGTGTGCGCAGCCTCTGCGGAGCCGGTTCGAGTGGAGCGGCCGAGGGAGTCGCCGACTCGCGACTCGCCAGTGGGGCACCGGCCAGGTCCCGGGCGTTCATGGCCCTGGGCGAGACCGCCATGCCGCTGCCGGACGGCGCCGGGGCCCGGTCGAGCCCCTGCTCGCCGCCCTCCGGGCGGCTCGGGCCTTCGGCCCGGGTCTCGACGCACCCGGCGCTGATC
>JBOGFJ010000270.1:0-19686 GCA_050743385.1 Acidimicrobiia bacterium | reverse complement strand
GGGGATGGACACGAGGAACGCCAGCCCGTGCAGCTTCCCGCGGAAGCGAGGCTTCGGAGGCTGACCCGTGGGCGCGTGCACCGGGCCGACGGTAGCCGAGCGCGCTACGGCTGGATGACGATCAGGCGCTCCTCGGTCGTCTCGCGCACCGAGAAGTGCGAGCCATCGCGGCTGTTGCCGGAGTCAGGCACGCCGCCGTAGGGCATCTGGTCGCCCCGCAGATCGAGGAGCTCGTGACGACCCGAGGCGACCGATGAGTTCCGACCCCGCGAGCGGTCTTCTCCCCGGGCGGGAAGGGGGTCCGCGAGTTGGGGCCGTGCATCGTCTTGGCCGTCGGGGGTCGGATCACTCGAGGCAACATTCCGGCGCTCTGCGAGCGCGCCCGTATGCTGCTGGAGCGCAGCAACGCCGACGTGCTGACGTGCGACGTGGGCGCGATCGTCGACCCCGACGCCGTCACGGTCGATGCGTTGGCGCGGCTGCAACTCACCGCTCGGCGCAAGGGGCGCACGATCCGGTTGCGCCACGCGTCCCCCGAGCTCGAGGAGCTGCTCGCGCTCACCGGGCTAGGCCACCTCGTGGGGACGGGCGCGGCCTAAGCCGGGAGCCGGTCGGGTAGCCCGAAGAGCGGAAAGAGCCTCGCGGTGTCGAGGAAGAAGGTCATCTCGCCGATCCGATCGCCCGAGATCTCGACGACCACGAGCGCCCACGGCTCGAAGCTGCCGTTCGGTCCGCCTGGTTTGTACTGCCCGAACGCCGCGGAACCGTTCGCGACGGTCGGTATCAGACGCGAACCACGACAGTCGATGCCGGGCCCGAGCCACCAATGCCGGATGTCAGCGTGCCCGCGCAGCCACAGCTCGTACGGCGGCATCGACTGCACGACATCCTCGTGCAGCAGCGACACGATCGAGTCGAGGTCGTAGCGCTCGAACGCGTCGACGAAGCGAGCGAGCAGCGCCTGTTGGGCGTCGTCGAGGGGCTCCGACGCGTCGGTCCTGGTCCGATTGCTCGCCGAGAGCGTCGCGCGGGCTCGCTGGAGCGCGCTGTTCACCGACGCGACGGTCGTGTCGAGCAGCTGCGCGACCTCGTCAGCTTTCCAGCGCAGCACCTCCCGCAGCAGGAGCACCGCTCGCTGGCGGGGCGGGAGGTGTTGGAGCGCGGCGACGAACGCGAGCCGGATCGCCTCGCGCTCGACGGCGATCTCGGCCGGATCGTCGCCCGTCGTCAGCACTCGGCCGTCGGGCACCGGCTCGACCCACGTGCTCTCGGGTAACGGTGGCCCCAGCACGGCCTCCGTCATCGAAGGCCCCAGATCCATGGGACGGGCGCGGCGCTGCCTGCCGTTCAGCATGTCGAAGCACACGTTGGTCGCGATGCGATAGAGCCACGACCGCAGTGCTGATCGGCCCTCGAATCGATCGATCCCGCGCCACGCCCGTACGAGGGTCTCCTGTACGGCGTCGTCGGCCTCGAACGCCGACCCGAGCATCCGGTAGCAGTACCCGGTCAGCTCCACCCGATGCTGCTCGAGCTCGAGCTCCACCGCGCCGCCGTCGGTGGTTGTTCGCTGGGTCCCCCGCGTTGCTGCGAGATCACTCATCCGGCGCCATCCCGTCGATCCTCGACACCAAACGTCGACCCCTGCCCGAGCGGCCATCGTAGGCGGTCGGGCCTCGACCTCCGCCCCTCGGGACATGAGTCACAACGGATGGGTCCCGGCGGGAAGGGAGGACAAGTCGTGAAGAGGAAGGATCTCGAAGCTCTCATCGAGGTCATCGACGGTCACAGCGGGCTCGCAGCACCACAACGGAAGGACGTCCGCGGCGGATTTCGCTTCCTTCGATGTGCCGTTCGACGCACGACCACACGTGGCGTCGGTCGGTGCGGGAACGGCCATGCGGGTAGTTGTCGCACCGCGACCCACGAATGGCGACCTACCAGGACCGGGGGAGCTGTGGGTCGGTGGCGCTGATCTGGAGTCCAGCGGGTAGGTACCGTGCACGGCCAAGCCCTCGCGACCGACGAGCTCGCGCCGTTGCGCAACAGGATCATCGCCGCCACGAGCGGATCCCGACATCCGACACTCGACAGGTTCAGAGCTGCGTGCGGAGCGTTCCGCGTTCATCTCCGGGCCTGGCTTGCGTACCGCGAGCCCTCAGGCACCAAGGGTGTGAGGCCACGCCCCGACCGGCGCCGCGCTAGCTCATCGAACGGCAGCCCGATGGAACTCAGCTGCCTCCGTCGTCAACCGGCATGCCTGTAGCGCTACTCTTTCGCGACGATCGGCCGCGTTTCTGTCGATGATCGTTGCCCGCGTGCGTGCACAAGCCGAGGGGTGGAGGAGCATCGGTGTTGCATGAAGCGCGACGGGCTCGGATTCGCCTGATGGGAAGCTGATGGTCGACACCACGGTCCGCACCAGGCGGAACGAGCTGGTCGTCGTCGGCGCGGGCCCCGTCGGACTCACCGCGGCACTGGCCGCCCGGCGACGCGGGCTCCCGGTGACGGTGCTCGAAGTGGGCGCCGAAGGCCGCGGGCGTCCCGGGAGCCGGGCGATCTACTACCACCGCCAGACGCTCGAGCATTGGGACGCGATCGGTGACGGCCTAGGCACGGAGATTGCCCGTCACGGCATCACCTGGTCGACGAAACAGACGTACTGGCGGGGCCGGCTCGTCTTCGACCGGACATACCCGCCGCCCGGCCCGGCGGCGCTACCACCCTTCACCAGTCTCGGGCAGGTCGTTACCGAGCGCCTGCTTCTCGACGCATGCAAGGCCGCCGGCGTCGACTTCGGTTGGCAGCGCGAAGTCGCCGGCGTCGAGTCGACGCCCGAAGGGGTGCAGTTGCAGTTGGCCGGAGGTCGAGTCGTCGACGCCGGGTACGTCGTCGCCGCCGACGGCGCCCGCTCCGCCGTGCGAACCGGGCTCGGTATCGACCTGTCGGGCAGCCGCTCGGAGAACCACTTCGTGATCGTCGACGTCGCCGATGCCGAGGGTCTCCTGACGCCGGCGCGCATCTTCCACTACGAGCACCCCGCGGTCGAAGGGCGCAACGTGCTGCTGGTGCCGTTTGCCGGCGGGTGGCGCGCCGATCTCCAGTGCCGCCCGGCCGACGACCCGGAACACTTCAACGACGAGGAGGGCGTGCGTCGGTGGATCGGCCGGGTCATGCCGGAGCCCTACGCCGACGCCGTCACGTGGGTCTCGACGTACCAGTTCCTCCAGGTCGTCGCCGACCGCTTCGCCGACGAGCACTACCGCGTCCTCCTTGTCGGCGAGGCGGCGCATCTGTTCGCCCCGTTCGGTGCGCGCGGGCTCAATTCCGGGGTGCCCGACGCCATCGCGGCCGCGAGCGCGATCGCAGGTGCCACCACTTCGCGCGACCCGCGCGCGGCGCGCGGGGCCATCGAAGAGTTCGCCGAGACGCGCCGTCGTGCCGCCCTGTACAACCGCGATGCCGCCGGCACCGCCTTGCAGCACATGCAGGCACGTGATCCCGCGATCCGGGCCAAGCGGTTCGTCGCCGCCCAGCTGGCGCGTCGGAGCACGCGCGCCGGGAAGTGGCTCGATACCGCGCCGTACGGCCCCCGGGCGCGGGACGGCGGTACCGATCGGATCTACTGACGGTCAGAGCCAGGCGGGGATGGTGGGAAGACCCGCCGGCGACGACATCAGGCCGGATCCGCCGCTGCGACCGAGGATCCAGGCGAGCAGCTTGCTCGCTGTGCCCTCTACGACGACCGGGTCGGCGCGGTGCGGCCCGATCGCCCACGCGCCGCCGGTGTCGGCCGCCGCGAGCTCGACCGCGGGGCAATCCGCCCGGGCGGTGAAGGCGGCGGTGGCCTCGGCCAGGAACGCGTCGACGAACGCCGGGGGGAAGTCCGCGAACGAAGCGCCCGAATCGAGGTCCACGGCGTGCACCCAGACCTCGCGGGAACGCATCCACGGCACCTCGGCGGCCGTGATGGATCGCCCCGTACGCGTCCGGACCTCCGTCCACCACGCCTGCGCGGGGAGCGACGCGACCGCGGCGGCGAAGCGGCGTTCGGCGTCGTCGAGATCGATCCGCAGCACGGGAGCCGACTGCGTCGCGCCTTCCTCGACCTCGGCGTGACGCTGCTCGTCGCTCTCGTACATCGGGGTCTCGATCCCGGTGCGCGCCCACGCCAGCAGGTTGCCGAGGGCGTTGGCATTGCGCGCCACGTGGGCGACGAGGTGGGCGCGGGTCCAGCGCGGCAGAGCGGCCGGCGCCGAGAAGGCGCTGTCCGCGAGCCCGCCGACGTGGGCGTCGAAGAAACGGGTGCCCTCGCGCATCCATGCGAGGCGGGTGGCGAGGAGCGCGCGCTCGCGCGGTTGCTCGATCTCCATGCTCACCGTGTTACCCGAAGCGCGGGATCGGATCTACGACCGTCACGCGATCCCGACTCGGATGTCATACGACACTCCCCTTGACGAACGGAGCATCATCGTAGAATATCGCGCAGGCGTGCGGCAGGGCACGGGAGGAGAGGACCAACGCGATGAGTCCGCCGTTCCGCGCCGATCACGTCGGCAGCCTGCTCCGCCCGCGTGCTCTCAAGGACGCGTTCCGCACTCATCAGCAGGGGCAGCTCGACGACGACGGTCTGCGAGCGGCGCAGGACGCCGCGATCCGCGGCGCGGTCGAGCTCCAGGAAGGCGTCGGGTTGCATTCCATCACCGACGGCGAGTTCCGCCGCGACTGGTACTACGGCCACTTCGTCACCGCGGTCGAAGGCCTGCGACCGGAGCTGGCCACGTTCGAGTTCCGGGACGACCACGGCGACAAACTGAGCTTCACGGGGACGCAGAACGAGGGCCGCCTCCGCCGCATGCACCCGATCTCCGCCGCCGAGCTCGAGTTTCTCCGGGCGGTGACGACCGAGACGCCGAAGATCACGATGCCCTCGCCGTCGACGATGCACTTCTGGCGCGGCCCGCAGTCGATCGACGCGTCCGTGTACCCGACGCTCGAGGAGTTCTTCGCCGACCTCGTCGACATCTACCGCACCGAGATCGCCGACCTGGCGATTCGGGGCGCGCGCTACATCCAGATGGACGAGGTCGCGATCGCGATGCTGTGTGATCCCGACGTACGCGCTGCCGTGACCGCGCGCGGTGAGGATCCGGAGGCGCTCGTTCGCACGTATCTCGATGCCACCAACGACGCGCTCGGCAGCCGTCCCGAGGACGTGACCGCCACGTTCCATGTATGTCGCGGGAACTACAAAGGCCACTGGCTCGCCCGCGGTGGCTACGAGCCCGTGGCCGAGGTGTTGTTCGGCGGCCTCTCGGTCGACGGGCTGTTCCTCGAGTTCGACTCGGAGCGCGCCGGCGACTTCGAGCCGTTGCGTTTCGTGCCCGACGGCGTCGACGTGGTGCTCGGCCTCGTCAGCTCCAAGACTCCCGAGCTGGAGAACCCCGACGACCTGATGCGTCGGATCGAGGACGCCGCCTCGTTCGTGCCGATCGACCGGTTGGGCATCTCCCCGCAGTGCGGCTTCGCCAGCACCGCGGGCGGCAATCCGCTCACCGAGGACGACGAGAGGCGCAAGCTCGCTCTCGTGGTCGAGGTCGCCGACCGGGTCTGGGGGCGGTAGCCGTCAGCCGGCGGGGGGCTCCTGCCGGCAGGCGTTGTGGCACTCGCCGATGCCCTCGATGCGGGTGACCACGACGCTCCCGTCGGCGAGGTAGCGCGGGGGGACGTGGGCGTGCCCGACGCCACCGGGAGTGCCGGTGGCGATCACGTCGCCCGGCTCGAGGGTGACGATGTCGGAGACGTACGAGACAAGCTCGGCGGGGCCGAACACCAGATCCGAGGTCGTGGCCTTCTGCGCGAGTTCCCCGTCGACCTCGCACGTGACCTCGAACCCGTCGACGCCGGTCGTCTCGTCGGTGGTCACGAGCTCGGGCCCCAGCGGCGTGGTCGACTGGAACGTCTTCCCCTGGAGCCACTGTAAGGTGCGGTTCTGGTAATCGCGCACGCTCACATCGTTGAGCACGGAGTAGCCGGCGATGACCGCGAGCGCGTCCTCCGCCGAGGTGTGGCGAACCCGCCGGCCCACGATCACGGCGAGCTCGGCTTCCCAGTCGACCTGCGCCGAGACGCGCGGCAGGACGATCTCGTCGCGGGCGCCGATCAACGACAGTGCGTACTTCGCGAACAGCGTGGGGTGCTCCGGCAGGTCGCGCCCCATCTCGAGGATGTGGTTCCGGAAGTTCAGGCCGACGCAGATGATCTTGGCCGGCCGGAGGACCAGCGGCGCGTAGTCGAGACGATCGGCCTGGTGCCGCCGGCCGTCGGCGGCGGCGGCGCGCTGCTCCCAATCGGGGTTCTCGAGGAGAGCGCCGACGTCAGCGACGCCCAGCTCGACCGCATCGGTGCCGTCGATCCGGACCGCAGTGGTCGCGACGCCTGTCCGGATCGTCGCCAGCCTCACGACGGGGGCTCCCGCTCGGTGCGTGCCAGGCCGAGCGCCTCGTACACGGGGGCGTCGCCGAAGGCGAACAGATCGAGATCGGCCGTGGCGGTGATCGCCACCCGGCACCAGGAGGGCACCGCGATCACATCGCCGCGCTCGACCTCGTGCATATCTCCCTCGAGCTCGAACGTCCCGGTACCGGAGAACACCTGCCATACCGACGAGCCCACGACCCGCGGAAGGATCGCCGAGCACCCGCGCCGGATCCGATGCATCTCGATGCGCAGCGTGACGAGCGCGTCACGACCCGTCATCGGATTGGTGAAGCGCACGCCGGCATGTCCGGCCCCGACCGCGCCCGGATGACCGGCGGCGTCGAGCTCGATCTGCCCGCGCAGGGCGGCGTCCGTCTGGTCCCACCGGTAGGCGACGAGGGGAGAGCGCCCTCGCTCGGTCGCCGCGATCGGCCGCAGGCCCGGATGACCCCAGAGCCGTTCGGCGCGCGACACCCCCGGTGTCGAGCGATCGGTGAGCTCGTCGGCTCCGAACTCGAAGAACTCGGCGTCGAGCTGCGCGACGAGCGGCAGGTCGAGCCCGTCGAGCCACACCATCGGCGCGTCGGCGCGGTTGTGGTGTTCGTGCCATGCCCAGGGCGGGGTGAGGAGGAGATCGCCGCGACGCATGGCCACGGCGTCACCATCGACGACGGTCCAGACACCCGCTCCCTCGAGGACGAAGCGGAAGGCGCTCTGGCTGTGGCGATGCGCCGGCGCGACCTCGGCGGGGCCCAGGTACTGGACGGCCGCCCAGAGGGTCGGAGTGGCGAAGGCCGTGCCGGGCAGACCCGGATTCGCGAACGCGATCGCCCGGCGCTCGCCACCCCTGCCGACCGGTACGAGCCGTCCGGCGCGTTCGGCGAGGGGAAGGACCTCGCGCCATCGCCATCGGTACGGGCGGGCCGCCGCGCTCGGCGCGTCGGGCTGGAGGTCGCCGCGTTGGCTCCACAGCGGTGACAGCGACGCGGCCTCGAAGTCGGCGTGCAACCGGCGCAGTGCCAGGTTGTCCTCGGCCGTGGTCACACGGCCGATGCTAGGCGATGTGTGACAGATCCACTATCGCCCGTCACGCTTGTGTGGTTCTTCGGCGGCCGATCCGCCGGCTCGGGTAGTAGACAGAGGCCGTGCCTGGCCACGGTGGGGATCGAGCCGGGCCGGGTGTGCTGCGCGCTCCGCGGCACGCACTGCGCCCGAGATCGGGCACGAGCGCGAAGGCGTTGCTGCTCGATGTTCTCGGCCAGTTCGTCCATCCGAGGGGCGGTGAGGTCTGGACGTACACGCTCATCGGCGCCCTCGACACCGTGGGCGTGGACGAGCGCAACGCCCGCCAGGCGCTCAGCCGCTTGACCGAGCAGGGTCTCGTGACCGGCCGACGCGACGGAAGGTCCGTCCGTCGATCCCTCACGCCCGTGGCGACCGAGCTCCTGGAGACCGGGCGTGAGCGGATCTTCGGGTTCGGCGCATCCACGAACGACTGGGACGGGCGGTGGCTGATCGTCCTCTGCTCGGTGCCCGAGGAGCACCGGCCCACGCGGCACCTCCTCCGCAGCCGTCTCGGGTTCGCGGGCCTCGGCTTCCTGAGCGCCGGGGTCGCGATCACGCCGCACATCGACCGTGAGCAGGTCGCGACCGAGGTGCTCGAGGAGCTCGGCCTCGTCGAGCACGCGACGGTGTTCGTCGGCGAGGTCGGGCAGCTCGTCACCGAGTCGGATCTGCTACACCGCGCCTGGGACCTCGACGGCCTGGCGGAGGAGTACCGGGGCTTCGTGCGAGCCTTCTCGAAGCGGGCACCGCGCTCGCCGCGGAGCCGGTTCGCGGCGATGATCGAGCTGCTGCACCGGTGGCGCCGGTTCCCGTTCATCGACCCCGAGCTCCCCGACGAGCTGTTGCCGGTGAACTGGAGGGGCCACCGCGCCCGGGAGGTCTTCGACGCCCGCTACTCGGAGTGGGAGCCCGACGCGGCGCAGTACTTCGACGATCTCGAGGCTGCCGCCGGTTAGCGGGACCTCCCCGGGTGCCCGGCGAGGTCCGTCAACGTTTGACGATACTGCTTCGGTACGTCAGGGAAGTGTCGAGTACGGTGTCACACGATGGGGCTGGACCCGCTCTTCCGACCGCGCTCGGTCGCGGTCGTCGGCGCCTCCGACGACCCGTCGAAGATGGGGCACGCAGTGATGGCGGCGCTCGCCGGCTTCTCGGGCGAGCTGTTCCCGGTCAACTCGCACTCCGACACCATCGGCGGACGCCCGGCGCATCCGACGGTCGGCGACCTACCCGCGAGCGTCGATCTGGCGATCCTGGCCGTCCCGGCCGCGGCGGTGCCCGAGGTCGTGGAGGAGTGTGGGAGGGGCGGCGTAGGCGCGGCGGTGATCTGCGCCGGGGGATTCGCCGAGACGGGCGACCGGTACGGGAGGGAACGGCAGGAACGAGTCCGCGACGCGGCGCGCACCTACGGCGTCCGGGTGCTCGGACCCAACACCGCGGGTTTCGTCAACTGCGTCGACGGCGTCCACGCGACGTTCGTGCCCGAGGCGACGTCGATGACCGCGGGGCCGCTTGCCGTGGTCGCGCAGAGCGGCGGGATGAGCCTGCTGCTGGCGTTCATGGCGGCGAGTGCGGGACTCGGGCTCCGGCTCGGGGTCGGTCTGGGCAATGCCGTCGATGTGGGCTTCGCCGACGTACTCGACTTCCTCGCCACCTGCGACGACACTGGCGTCGTCGCGCTGCACATCGAGGGGATCGCCGACGGCCGTGCGCTCTTCGAAGCGGTGCGGCGGGTCGCGATGGCCAAGCCGGTCGTGGCGCTCGGGGTCGGCCGTTCCGACGTGCGCGACTTTGCCGCCTCGCACACCGGAAGCATGATCGGCAGCTACGAGCTGACCCGGGCGGCACTCGCGCAGGCAGGTGCCGTCGTTGTCGACGATCCCACCGAGGTCGTCGACGCCGCACGCGCCCTGGCTGGTGCCCGGATGGCGCCGCGAGCCGATCCCGGCGTCGCGCTGGTGACCTGCCAGGCCGGACCCGGTCTGGTCGTCGCCGACGAGCTACGAAGCGGGGGAGTCTCGATCCCGGCCCTCGCCGCGGCCACGACCACCCGGCTCTCGGAGCTGCTGCCCCCCCATACGTACCAGCGGAACCCGGTCGACACCGCCCGGCCGGGCCCCACGCTGCCTGACGTCGTCGGCACGGTCGCGGCGGACCCCTCGATCGACGTCGTCGCCTGCTTCGCGCTCGAGGAGGCGAACGCGATCGACCCGGTGACAGCCCTGCGCGACGTCGCCTCGTCGGGCAGCCCCGTGCTTTTCGGAACCGGTGGTCCGGCCGGCGCTGTCCGCGAGCGCAGGTCCAAGCTCGGTGCCCTCGGCGTCTCGGTGTTCGAGGCGCCGGAGCGGCTCGCCCGCGCGGTGCGAGCGATCGTCGACGATTCGCGCGCACGCTATCGCCTCGAGCGCGCCCGCCCCATCGCCACCTCCCTCACCACCGGCGCCGCCGGCAAGATCGTCGGTCCCGTCGACGAGCACGACGCGAAGCTGTTCCTCGAAGCAATCGGCATCCCCACGCCGGCGCGACGCGTGTGCGCCGGCCGTGACGAGGCCCGCGCAGCACTGGCCGAGTTCGGGCCCCCGGTCGTCGTCAAGGTGCTCGATGCCGCCATGACGCACAAGACCGCGGCTGGCGGCGTCGTCGTCGGAGTCCGCGGCGAGGAGGCGCTCGACGCGGCCCTGGCTGGTTTCGCCGCCGCCGGGCTCCCCGACGACACCGTGCTCGTCGAGCGCGAGGCCCCGCCCGGACCCGACCTGATCGTGGGCACGCTTCGCGACGAGGTGTTCGGCCCGATCATCATGGTGGGGCTCGGCGGCACCGCGGCCGAGCTGACGTCACCCGTGGCGATGCGGCTCCTCCCCCTGACACGCCCCGACGCGATCGAGATGGTGCACTCGCTCCCGGTCGAGCTACGCGAAGGGTTTCGAGGGTTTGCTCCCGTCGACACGGAGGAACTGGCTCGGGTGCTCGTCGAGGTCGGGCAGCTGCTCGTGGAGCACCCGGAGACGGCGAGCATCGAGATCAACCCGCTGCGCATCGTTCGAGCCGGTGTGCTCGCGCTGGATGCGCTCGTGCTCACCGAGGGATCCGACGGTCATGACCGAGCCGCTGCTCGCTGAGCGACCCCCGGGCGCCGGGAACCTCAGAGGAACGCGGATCGCTCGGCGGTCCGGAGGACCATCTCGCCCGAGCGGCGCACGTGGGCCCGCATGGCTCGCTCCGCGCCGCGGGCGTCGCCGGCGAGGACGGCAGCCGCGACCTCGTCGTGGTCGCGGATCGAATCCTCCACCGCCGACCCGTCGACGACCACGCGCCGGATGAGGAGCCGGAAGGCGTGGACGTGGAGCTGGCCGATGAGGCGGGCGAGCAGCCGGTTGCGGCTGAGGTCCACGATCAGCTCGTGGAAGCGGGCGTTCTCGTCCATGTAGCCGCGCGAGTCGGCCCGGCGCCGGAACATGTTCACCGCATCGATGCCCGTCTCCAGGCGCCGGCGGTGGTCGTCCTCGTCGATTCGGAGCGCCGCCAGCCGGGCGGCCTCGCCCTCGAGCAGCTCCCGGACCCGGAAGAGGTCGACGACCTCCCCGCGGGCGAGCTTGCGCACGACGGCGCCGCGGTAGGGCTCGAGCTCCAGCAGGCCCTCCGCCGCCAGGCGGCCGAGTGCCTCGCGCAGCGGGCCCCGGCTCACCCCGAGCTCGGCCGTGAGGTCGGCCTCGACGAGCCGCTGGCCGGGCGCGTACCGACCGTCCTTGACCCCCTCTGTGATGGCCTCCATCACCGACTCCACGGCCGTTGCCCGGTTGGTCCGGTCGGGGGGAGCGGTGGCGGCGGTGGGCATCGCGGTCCTCGCGGCAATCGTTGCGAGAATGTCCTACTCGTTTGTGGGACAAGCGTATCCTGGGCAGCTTCGTTCTACAGAAGAATCGTCCGCCGTCCCATCCCTGTCGTACGATTCCGGCATGCGGTTCGAGCGCGCCTTCCTCCCCGGGAACGGCGTCTGGTCGTCGCCCTTCGCCCGGTGGCAGGGCGCGCTGGCGGGCGTCGACAGCCTCGACCTCGCGGTCGCGGTCGCGACGCGGGCCGCTGAGGAGCGGGCGCTCCCGCTCGACGCGGTGGAGCAGGTCGTGTTCGGCCAGACGGTGCCGCAGGCCTCGACGTTCTACGGCCCGACCACACTGGCAGGGCGACTAGGCCTCGCCGGGGTGTGCGGGCCCCTGGTCTCCCAGGCGTGCGCGACCTCGGTGGCGGGTCTCCAGGCCGCCGCGGTCGCGGTCGAGTACGGGGACGCGCGCGTTGCGCTCGTGGTCACCACCGACCGGACGAGCAACGGCCCCCTGCTGACATGGCCTGCGCCCGGGTCAGCTGGTGGTCGACCGACGGTGCAGCACTGGGTGCTCGACTCGTTCGCGCTCGATCCGTGGGGCGGCACCTCGATGGTCGCGACCGCCGACGCGGTGGCCGCGGAGGCCGGCTTCACCCGGCGGGATGCCGACGAGATCACCCTCGTCCGCGCCGAGCAGTACCGCGACGCCCTCGCCGGCGGACGGGAGTTCCAGCGGCGTTACATGGTCGACGCCGAGCTTACGGTCGATCGTCGGCGGATCCGCCTCACCGAAGACGACGGCGTCCACGCCACCACCGCCGACGGGCTTGCGAAGCTCGCCCCCGTGCACCCCGAGGGGGTCACGACATTCGGGTCGCAGACGCATCCCGCGGACGGCACCGCGGGGGCGCTCATCACCGATAGGGCGACGGCCGCACGCGATGGCGTGATCGTGCAGCTCCTCGCGACCGGCAGCGCGCGTGTCGAGCGAGCGCGGATGCCCAAGGCGCCCGTACCGGCCGCCCGGCGGGCACTCGACGACGCCGGGCTCACGTTGGACCAGATCGACGTCGTCAAGACCCACAACCCGTTCGCCGTGAACGATCTCTGGTTCGCGCGCGAGACGGGTCTCGACGTCGAGGCACTCAATCCCTACGGCTGCAGCCTCGTGTACGGGCACCCTCAGGGCCCCACCGGTCTGCGTGCGATCGCGGAGCTGGTCGCGGCCCTCGCCCTGCGGGGTGGAGGTACCGGGCTCTTCACCGGGTGCGCGGCAGGGGATGCGGGTGCCGCCGCCGTGCTGCGCGTCCAGGTCTGATCCAACGCCCGAAGCCGGTGAAGGATCGCCTGGCTCAGCCCGCGCGCAGCGACTCCAGCGCGCGCTCGCCGAGGATCCCCGCCGGTGCGAGACGGGCGACGAACTGGGCCCACTCGGCGCGGGAGTCGCAGCACACCGCCAGGCACGCCCGGGCGGCGTCGGCCTGCCCGTCCTTGGCGAGCAGGACCGCCTTCCAGAATGTCGGCTCGCGGTTGTCGGCGAGTACCGCCTGCGCCTCGTCGAGGGTGGTCATGGCCTCCTCGAACGCCTGTCTGGTCTCGGAATCGAACCCGGGCGCGAAGAGCAGGGGAAAGGTCCCCGCCATGGCGGCGGCGGCCCGCCCGGTCTCGTAGAGGCGTCGCAACTCGTCGAGCGGATGGGGATGATCGTCCACGCGCACGTCGGTGATCACCTGGTTCCACGGTTCGTCGCTGCGTTCGCCGCTCACGACGAGAAGCCCCGCCGACTGCCGTCCGCGGGCGTCTCCTCCCTCCGCCTCGGCGGCGTCGAGCGCGGCGAGTAGCCGCTGGGGCAGGTCGGCGGCGGTGGACTCATAGGCGGCGCGCATGGCGTCTGCGACCGTCGGGCGCAGCATCATGTTCGCCTGCACCGAGACCTCCGCTCCGCGAGCTTCGACCGCTTCTGCGACGCATCCCGCCCCCGTGTGCGCCGCCACGTCTCCGGCGGCGTCGACCATCGCGACCTGCCGTAACGGCGCCATCGGATCGCCCGCGACCAAGCGCTCGAGCGCTTCCGGGGCCGACACGCCGTCACGCAACAGGTCCAGACCCCGAGGCCCGTAGCCGACGTCGACGACCGACTGCGTCGCGACCACTCCGACACCGGCCTCGGCCCACGGGACGACCGCGCCGGCGGCGAAGTAGTGCGACTGCACGGCGACGCCGAGGGCGCCCGTGCGCGGGTCGCGCGCGACGATCGAGTAGGTCATCAGGCGTCCCTTTCTGGAGGTGGTTGCCCGGCAGGGGGGCGTCGGCGAAGACCATCGAAGACGATCGCCAGGATGGCGTCGACGATGGTGCCGGCCCGGGTGCGCCTCTCGGGGCGGTACCACTCGACGACCGAGTTCGACATGCCGAACACGAGGCGCGTCACCAGGGCGGGGTCGAGGTCGTCGCGGAGGTCTCCCTCCTCCATCGCCTCGCGAACGAGGTCGGTCACGATGCGGTCGAGGTCACGGCGGCGATCGGCCGCCCATCGCTCCGTCTCGGTGTTCCCGCGCACGCGCAACAGCAGCGCGACCTCGGCCGGCTGCTCGCACATGATCTCGACCGTGTGACGGATCACTGCCGCCAGCCGGTCGACCGCCGGCCCGCGCGTGCAATCGGGGGCCTCGAGCGAGGCGAACAGCGCGTCCAGTGCCCGCCGCAGCGCCCGCTCGAGGAGCTCCTCCTTGCCGGCGACGTGGTGATAGAGGCTCGACTTGCCGAGCTCGGCGGCGCGAGCGACGTCGATCATCGAAGCCCGGTCGTAACCGCGGTCGAGAAACACGCGCACGGCGACGTCGACGAGCGCCTCGGCATCGTAGGGCTCGCGGTTGTTCGGCGGTGTCACGTCGGGCCCGGCCGGTCAGGCCGGGGTCGGCGTGTCGGCCGCGGCCCTGATCGAGGGGCCCTCGAGATAGGTCTGCTCGACCTCGTCGAGACGGCCGAGGACCTCCTGCGCCGTACCCTGCAACGCGACGCGACCGCGCTGGAGCACGTAGACGCGGTCGGCCACCGACAGCGCCTGGTGGGCGTGCTGCTCGACCAGGAGCACCCCCACCCCGCGGCCCGCCGCTGCCCGCACCGCCTCGAGGAGCCGGTGCACGACGAGCGGGGCGAGGCCGAGCGAGAGCTCGTCGGCGAGGAGGAGGTCGGGCTCGGCCGCAAGGGCGCGGGCGAGGCTGAGGATCTGTTGCTGCCCCCCGGAGAGGAGCCCCGCCTTGCGCTTGAGGTGCAGCGCAAGCTCCGGGAACAGCTCGAGGGCCTTCTCGATCGGCCCGTCGCCGACCCGGAGGTTCTCGGCGGCGGTGAGGTCCATGAAGATCGAGCGCTCCTCGGGCACGTACGCGAACCCGAGGCGCACGCGGCGGTGCATCGGCGCACGAGTCGACTCGCCCTTCCAGACGATCTCTCCGCCGAGCGAGGGGAGCGCGCCCGCGATCGTCTTGAGTGTCGTCGACTTTCCCGCGCCGTTCGGCCCGAGCAGGGCCACGACCTCGCCCCGCTCGACCCGCAGGTCGAGGTCGCGCACCGCTGCCAGCCTCCCGTAACCGGCGGACAAGGCACGGGTCTCCAGCAGCGTCACGACACCGGCTCCTGCGCGGGCTCACGTGGAGACGCGTCGGAGAGCGCTTCGCCGCCGACGGCCGGCGAGGCGGGCTCCGGCGTGGGTTCTTCGGCCTTGCCCAGGTAAGCGGCGACGACCGCGTCGCTGCGTCGGATCTCGTCGGGGGTGCCCTCGGCGATCACCCGCCCGAAGTCGAGCGCCACGATGCGGTCGCAGATCGACATCACCAGTGCGACGTCGTGCTCCACGAGCAGGATGCCCAGGCCCCACTCCTTGGCGAGCCGGCCGACGAGCTCACCGAGCTCGGCGGTCTCGCGCTCGTCGAGCCCGGCGGCGGGTTCGTCGAGGAGCAGCACCGAGGGCTCGCTGGCCACCGCGCGCGCGATGCCTACGAGCCGGCGCCTCCCGTACGGGAGCTCCGACGGCTGGCGGCCGAGATCACCCTCGATCCCGAACTCCCGCACCGCGGCGACAGCCGTCCCGGGCAGCGCCGGGTTCCGCGGCCACACGAGGTCGGTCAGGTATGCCAGCGGGTCGCGACGGTCGGAGGCGGTACGCAGGTTGTCGAGCACCGACATGTCCTCGAACAGCTCGAGCGACTGAAACGAGCGCCCGATGCCGGAGCGGGCGCGCCGGCGCGGAGACCACGAGTCGATGGGGGCGCGCTCGAGGGTGACGTGACCCTTCTGCGCCCGGGTGAAGCCGCTGACGACGTCGATCAGGGTGGTCTTCCCCGCGCCGTTCGGGCCGATGAGCCCGACGACCTCGCCCGGGCGAACCTCGAGTGACACGGATTCGACGGCTACGACGCCGCCGAACCTCACGCCGACACCTTCGGCCCGCAGCGTCTGGGCCCGGATCGTCGCCCGCTCGATGTCACCGAGCGCAGGCATCGGGGGCGCCGGACGCCGGGCGAGGCGGGCGACGCGCGCGGCGACGCGCCGGAAGTCGCGGGCGATCTGCGCCGCCACGCCGTCGGGGAACAGGATGAGGTTCAGGATCAGGAAGAGTCCCGAGAGCATGATCACCATGACGTCATCGACGTCGAGGAGCTCGTTCAGGGTGTACGAGAGCGCACCGCCGATGGCGATCGCGCCACCGAACAACGCCCCGCCGATGAAGCCGATGCCACCGAGCACGCTCTGGATGACGACCTGGATGGAGTTGAAGACGTTGTAGGGAGCGAAGAGGACAGTGCGCGACCGGAACGCGAGCAGGATGCCGCCTAGCCCCGCGATCGCGGCCGCGAGCCCGAACGCGTACAGCTTCGCTCCGATCACGGAAATCCCGAGCGACGCCGCGGCGCGTTCGTTCGTGCGCACTGCCACGAGCCGGCGCCCCGACCGGCCTCGCCGCAGGTTGGCGACGGCGAGCGCGGCGACCGCGAACGCCGCCAGGCAGAAGACGGCGTAGCGACGGGGCGACGTGATCGGATCGATGTCGATCCCGAAGATCTCCGGCCGCGGTACGACGGTTCCCTCGAACCCACCGGTGTACTCAGGGTTCGCGAGCACCACCCGCTCGATCAGGAGCGCGAGCCCGAGGGTCGCGATCGCGAGGTTCACGCCGCGCGTGCGCAACGCCGGGAGCCCGACGAGCAGCCCCACGGGAACGGTGAAGAGCACGCCGAGCAGAACGGCGACGCCGAAGTCGAGCTGTCCCAGGCTGAACAGTCCGATGAGCTCGCCGCCCGAGGCGACACGCGCCGCGACGTAGGCGCCCACGCCCGCCAAGGCGTACTGCGCGAGCGAGAGCTGGCCGGCGTAGCCGGTGACGACCACCAGCGAGAGGCAGATCGTGGCCGCGATGAAGGTCGTCGTCACCGCGCCGACCCAGTTCACGTGAACGCCGCCGAACCCGAGAAATCCGATGCCGTCGATCGCGACGAACGTCGCGAGCACGGCTACCGCCAGCACCCCTGGACGGATGCGGCCCGACCCGAGGCCGGGCATGCGCTCGAGGACGTGGCTTCGCAGGGGGAGCGCGCGGCCGCGGAGGGCGAGCACTGCGATGATGACGAGGAACGGCACCGACTTCGACCATCCCGGGGCCTTCAGGAACTCGGGGATCCAGTCGGCACCGCTCGTAAGCTCCGACTCGATGATCCCGATGAGCACTCCACCGAGCAGGGTCAGCGGGAACGACGTGAAGTTGCCGACGAGGGCGGCGGCGAGCGCGGGGACGAGGAGGAGCAGGATCTGGTTGACCGACAGGCCGATGATGGGCACGACCAGGATGCCGGCGAGCCCGGCCAGCCCGGCGCCCGCGGCCCAGTTCACGGTGGCGACGACGTCAGGTGACCGGCCCAGTGACGCCGCCACCTCGTCGTTCTCCGCAACCGCGCGCGTCACGATCCCGAAGCGCGTGAAGCGGTAGACGGCCCACAGCGCCAGGCTCAGGACAGTCGCGATCCCGAGGATCCACAACCGATCCTGACTCACGCTGATCTCGCTGCTGCCGAACTCCACGACACCACCCGGCAGGAACCCGGGCACGAACCGCTGCGTGTCGCCGAAGTCGAACGGCCAGCCGACGAGCGCCGACTGCAGCACTGTGAGCACGCCCAGCGTGGCCACGAGCCGCGTCAGCGCCGACGCGTTGCGCAGCGGCCGCATCACGAGCAGGTGGACGAGGGCACCCACGACGGCGGCGAGGAGCACGCCCGCGAGCACCGACGGGATCGTGCCCCAGCCGGCCTCGTCGGCCTCGACGTAGGCGAAGGCACCCACCGCTGCCATCGCGCCGTGAGCGAAGTTGAGCACGCCCGAGCCGCGGTACACGAGCACGATGCCCTGCGCGGCGAGGGCGTAGATCCCGCCGAGCCCGAGCCCGAGAAGTGCGAACTTCCAGAACTCGGTCATGTCCCGCGCCGGCGCACCGCGGCTCCCCCCTGGCTGCTGCCTCTGCCCGGACGCGCTTTCGGGCCGCGCCCGGGGTTAAATCCTACAAACGCCTGCTACCGCGTCAAGCGAGTGACGAACATTAGATCTCTGACGATCATCGCCGGTCAGGCTCCCACGAACCGTGGGGCACGCTTCTCCTGGAAGGCGCCGATCCCCTCGCTGTAGTCGTCGGTTCGCGACGCCATGCCTTGGGCGGCGGCCTCCGCCCCCAGCACCTCGGCGAACGACAGGCCGTCGTCGGCGATGCGGCGCACGAGCCGCTTCGAGGCGAGGAACGCCGCCGTGGGGCCGGCTGCGGCCCGGCGGGCCATCGCGCGCACGCGCGCGACGAGGTCGAGGCCGGCGACCGCGCGATTCACGATCCCCCATTCGGACGCTTCTCGCCCCGAGAGCAAGCGTCCCGTGTACACGAGCTCGAGCGCGCGATGCGCGCCGACGCGCCGCACGAGGAAGTCATGAGCGCCCGAGTCGAGGACGGCGCCGATGCGGGCGAACGGCGAACCGATGCGAGCGTCGTCGGCGGCGTAGACGACGTCGCATGCCAGCGCGAGCCCCAGGCCGGTGCCGAGCGCGGGGCCGTGCAGAGCGCAGAACGTGGGAGCCGGAAACTCGGCGAGGCGAGCGACGATCGGGTTGAGCGAGTCGTTGAGAATCGCCTGGCCGTCTTCGTCGAGTGGGTTCGCGTCGTCGAGGTCGCGGCCGGCGCAGAAGCCGCGACCGGCGCCGCGCACGACCAGTGCCCGCACCGACGCGCGCTCCGCTTCGTCGAGTCGTGCATGGAGGTCTGCGACCATCGCCTCGTTGACGGCATTCATCTTGTCTGGACGGTTGAGCACGAGCTCGCCGCAGGCCTCGTCGAGCTCGAGCAGCGCGGTCGACTCGGACATGGCGGCTCCTCGGGCTACTCGCCGTACGGGCGGCGCTGCTTGGCGGTCAGGATCTTCAGCTTGCTCGCGCACACGGTTTCGCCGTTCTGGTTGACGATGTCCCACCGGTACGTCACGACACCGGTGTTCGCGTCCCGGTCGACCTTGTCGATCACCTCGATTACCAGGTGGATCGTGTCGCCGATCCATGTCGGCTTCGTGTAGCGCACCTCATCGGCGCCATAGTTCGCGAGGATCGTGGTGGCATCGGCCGGAACGCCCAGCCCGGTGCCCAGCGCGTACACCATGATCCCGGGGGCAACGCGCTGGCCGAACATCGAGCGCTCGGCCGCGACCTTGTCGATATGGGGGTAGAACCAGTCCCCGGTGAGGGCGCACCAGTTGACGATGTCGGTCTCGGTGATCGTGCGCCCGCGCGTCCGTTGCGTCTCGCCGACGTCGAGCTCGTCGAACTCGCGGAACAGCAGGTATCGGTCCTTGCCGACGGCCATCTCCCTCCTTCGCCCCTTCGCCGCAGGAACGTCGCGGCACCCGCGCACGGCGGCCGAGGCTAGCCGACCGACCGGACGGTCGGCACGGGAGCGGGCCCTCGGGCGTGCCGACCTAGTCCTGCACCTCGAAGGGATTGACGAACGCCTTCGAGACTTGGACGAGCTCGCCGTCCCGGATCTCGAAGCGCACGACGGTGGGGTTGAAGAAGCGCTCGAGCGGGATCGGGGTGTCGACCGCCGGTGCGGATCCGGTCGTGGTGATCGGCGGCGTCATGCCCCGGGTCTTGTAGTTCTCGAGCGCGTTCATCCGTGCGAGCAGCGTCGCCGCGTCGGGGGTCTCGCCGGCGGCGATGATGTCGGTGAGCTGATCGCCGACAACCCAGGTCGACAGCCAGTAGTTGGCCGCCAGGTCGGTCGTCGCCTCGTCCTCGGC
>JBOGFJ010000269.1:0-5425 GCA_050743385.1 Acidimicrobiia bacterium | reverse complement strand
GGGCGCGGCCGAGCCGACCACCGCGCACGGGCCCGGGCGTGAGGTGGTGACGGCGGCGGCCGACCTGTGGGCCGGCCTGACGCCGTCCGACCTCAGCTAGCAGGAGCTGCCGGCGCGGTGGCAGCGGGGGTCTGACCGTCGCCGCGCAGGATCTCGGCCAGCCCCCCGGCGGCGCCGAAGAGCGCACTCAACTCGGTGGGCAGGAAGATCTTCGTCGCCCGGCCGTCGGCGACCGCCACCAGCGCCTCGAGGTACTTGATCGCCACCAGGTCGGGACTCGGGCCGCCCTCGTGAATGGCTCCGTAGACGTTCCGGGTCGCCTCGGCCTCGCCCTCGGCCACCGCGACCTGGCGATACTTCTCGGCGTCGGCGAGGCGCTGGATCGCCTCCGACTGACCCTGCGCCTCGAGGATGGCGGCCTGCTTGTCGCCCTCAGCCCGGGTGATCGCGGCCTCGCGCACGCCTTGCGCCTCGGTGACGACGGCGCGGCGGGTGCGCTCGGCCTTCATCTGGTGGTGCATCGAGTCGACGACGTCGGGCGGAGGATCGATCCGCTGGATCTCGACCCTCACGACGCGCGCCCCCCACTTGTCGGTGGCATCGTCGAGGATGTCGCGCAGTTTGGCATTGATGACATCGCGTGAGGTGAGCGCGTCGTCGAGCTGCATGTCGCCGACGACGTTGCGCAGGTTCGTCTGCGCGAGCTTCGTGACCGCGAGCCGGAAGTTCGCGACGTTGTAGATGAGCCGTTGCGGGTCGGTCGCCTCGTAGTAGATGACCGCGTCGACGGAGACGACCACGTTGTCGGAGGTGATCACCTCTTGGGGAGGCACGTCCACGACGTGCTCGCGCATGTCGACTTTGAGCAAGCGATCGATGAACGGCACGATCAGGCGTAGGCCGGGATCGACGGTGGCCTTGTAGCGACCGAGCCGTTCGACGAGGCCGCGCTGGTAGGGCCGGATGATGCGCACGCCGGACGCCGCCCCGACGAACAGCACCACCGCGATGAGGATGAGCAGGATCACGAATGCCATGGGTCAGCTCCTCTGAGGCGCGATCTAGTCGGGTGGGACCGCGGGCGGGGCCGATTCGGCTCGCGGCGCGACCTCGATCGGGCGCGGGATCACGACGAGCCGGGTCCCGGCCACCCGAGCGACGACGACGAGGGCGCCGGCGCGCAGCGCCGCTCCGTTGGTGGTCTCGGCCTTCCATTCCTCGCGATCGATCCGCACGACGCCGGTCTCGTGGAGCCCCGCCGGGATCGGCGCAATGACCGTCGCGAGGCGGCCTTCCCAGCGGTGGGCGCCGGCGGGGGGCGCAGGGTGACGGCTGTCGAGCCGACGGCCGATCGGGGCGAGCACCGCGACGGCGACGGCCGACACCACCACGAACGCCAGCCATTGGAGCGCGAGCGCGCCGCCGACGAAGGCGATCACCGCCGCGACGACAGCACCGATCGCGAACGAGAGCAGGAAGAACGTGCCCGCGACCGCGATCTCGCCGAGGGCGAGCACCGTGGCGAACGTGATCCAGATCCAGCGCCAAGTCTCGGGGGAGTCGACGTCCATCACCGGCCTCGCTTCGTCACGGCGACGGTATCACCGCCATTTTCCGGCCGGGACGCGGCGAGCGCGCTGGTGTGCGGGCGGTGTCAGCTGGCGCGGCGCGCGCCCCGGAAGGCACGCGCGAGCAGCGGCGTCTGCGGATCGAGCGCGGGGTCGAGGGTGGGGTCGGGAGCGGCTTCCGCCTCGGGCGCGGGCGGCTCTCCTCGGTGCTCCACCACGCGGGCGAAGTCGCGCCGGTCGTGTAGCTCCCACCCCCGGGGCGGCAGGAAGGCGTCGGCGTGCCGATGGCAGATATAGCCGGCCGTCGCGTTGATGCGCCCGACGTGGTCGAGCCACACCGCCCGCGCATCGCTGCTGAATGTGAACGACGCTGTCGCGGGCTCGCTGCAGCCCGGCCGTCCGCACAGTCTCATTCGCCCAACCGCCCGATCGCTGCGTGGTGCGTGTCCCTACGCGAACGACGGTACCGAACCCGACCCGCGAGCACGCGGATGCTTCGCCCTTTCATCACCCCGGACGAGCCGCGGGGAGCGAGAATGGAGGCGTGACCCCGATTCCCCCGCGGCTGCGGCCGCTACTCGACGGCGGCTCGCCCGTTCAGCAACTCGCGGCGCGCCTCCGCGCGGAGGGACACCAGTGCTATCTGGTTGGCGGAACGGTGCGTGACGCCCTGCTCGACCACCCGCACGACGACGTCGACATCGCCACGAGCGCCCGCCCCGACGAGGTGGAGGCGATCGTCCGCGGCTGGGCCGACGACGTGTGGCTCCAGGGGCAGCGGTTCGGGACCGTCGGTGCGCGCGTCGACGGCACCCGGCTCGAGATCACCACGTTCCGGGCAGAGGTGTACCGGCCGGAGAGCCGCAAGCCCGAGGTCGCATTCGCCGACGACGTCGAGACCGACCTGTCGCGCCGCGACTTCACCGTCAACGCGATGGCGCTCGAGCTGCCCGAACCCCGTCTCCTCGATCCCTTCGACGGCGCCACCGATCTGGCCGAACGCCGGCTGCGCACTCCGCTCGCGCCCGAGGTGTCGTTCCTCGACGACCCGCTACGGATGCTGAGGGCGGCGCGCTTCGTGGCCGCCTTCGAGCTCGCGCCCGACGACTCGCTCGTGCGGGCGATCGAAGAGCTGCATCCACGCATCGAGATCGTGAGTGCAGAGCGCATCCGCGACGAGCTCAACAAGCTGCTACTCGTCGACGATCCGTCCGCGGGGCTCTGGCTCCTCACGGGCACCGGTCTCTCCGACGAGTTCCTGCCCGAGCTCAACGCCATGCGCCTCGAGCAGGATCCCATCCATCGGCACAAGGACGTGCTCGCGCACACAATCGCGGTCGTGCGGAACACGAAGCGAGAGCTGCGCGTGCGGCTGGCGGCGCTGCTCCACGACATCGGCAAGCCCAAGACGCGCTCGATCGGGACCGGAGGCGTGAGCTTCCACCATCACGAGGTCGTTGGTGCACGCATGGTCGAGGAGCGGCTGCGAGCCCTGAGGTACCCGAGTGCGATCATCGACGACGTCACCCGTCTCGTGTACCTCCACCTGAGGATCCACACGTACTCGATGGGTTGGACCGACCGGGCGGTGCGTCGGTACGCCCGCGATGCGGGCCCGCTGCTCGACGACCTCAATCATCTCGTGCGGTGCGACTGCACGACCCGCAACCAGGCGCGGGCCCGAGCACTTCAGCGGCGCATGGACGAGCTCGAGGCTCGGATCGAGGAGCTGCGGGAGCGGGAGGAGCTCGAGCGCATCCGGCCGCCCCTCGACGGTCGTCAGGTCATGGCGTTCCTCGGCATCCCGTCCGGCCCGCTCGTCGGTGAAGCGCTCGACTTCCTCCTGGAGGCCCGCCTCGACGAGGGCCCGATCGACGAGGTTGACGCCTTCGAGCGCCTGCGAGCTTGGGCGGCCGGGCGCGGCATCGAGCCCGCCGGCTGAACGCGAGCGCGACCAGAGGAACCGGCTACACGCCTTCCTTGCGGGCGCGCCAGACAATGGTCGCGGGCACGAGGCCGTGCGTCGGGCGGGGCTCGATGATCGCCTCGATCCGAAAGCCTGCGCGGCCGAGGGCGGCGAACACGTCGCCGATGGTCCGCTGGTACACGACGACGGGCTCGCCGTCTCGCTCGACCTGGATCGGCGCCTCGCTGAAGTAGGGCTCGACGACGGTGGGCTGTGCCGACGACTCCGGGGTCGCCGCACCGATGCAGAGCGACAGCGGGTGCTCGTAGGAGAACACGAACACGGAGTGCGCCCTCAGCACGCGGTGGACCTGACGGAACAGGCGGTCGAGGTCGTCGACTTCCGCGATCGCGAACGCGCTGAACGCGAGATCCACCGAGTCGGCGCGCAGAAACGCGAGGTCCGCGAGATCGCCTTGGTGCCACTCGATGCGTGCCTCCTCGCGTTCGGCGAGCTCGCGCGCCCGCTCGAGCTGGCCCGAAGAAGCGTCGACGGCGATGGCGACGGCGCCCTGCTTGGCGAACGTGATGGCGGCATGCCCGAAGCCGGTGCCGAGGTCGAGGACGCGCTTGCCGGCGACGTCCCCGATCAGCCGCAAGTCGTCCTCGGTGGGGCCGTCGGGGCCGTAGCTCACGACGTCGGTGGCCGGGTGGGTTCGCGTTCGGGCCGCGATGCGGTCCCAGCTCTCGGTGTTGCTCACCGGCCCATCGTACGGTCGGTCGCGCGATGCCTGCGGCCTTCGGCCTACTGCCCGTTCGCGAACGACTCCACCATCTCGCGGGCTTCCTCGTCGCGGTACTGCACCGGCGGCGACTTCATGAAGTACGCCGAGGGCCCGAGCAGCGGCCCGCCGATCCCACGATCGAGGGCGAGCTTGGCGCAGCGCACGGCGTCGATGATCACGCCGGCAGAGTTGGGCGAGTCCCAAACCTCGAGCTTGAGCTCGAGGTTGAGCGGCACGTCGCCGAAGTTCCTGCCCTCCAGGCGGACGTAGGCCCATTTGCGGTCTTCCAGCCAGGGCACGTGGTCGGACGGACCGATGTGCACCGCCCCGCTGTCGAGCGCCTCATCGAGCTGGCTCGTCACCGCCTGCGTCTTCGAGATCTTCTTCGACTCGAGACGCGATCGCTCGAGCATGTTCTTGAAGTCCATGTTGCCACCGACGTTGAGCTGATAGGTGCGGTCGAGCACCGTGCCCCGGTCCGCGAACAGACGGGTCAGCATCCGGTGGACGATGGTCGAGCCCACCTGGCTCTTGATGTCGTCACCCACGATCGGGACCTTGGCGTCGTTGAACTTCTGTGCCCACTCCGGATCGCTGGCGATGAACACCGGGATCGCGTTGACGAACGCAACGCCGGCGTCGAGGCATGCCTGCGCGTAATGCCGCTGCGCCTCCTCGGAGCCGACCGGCAGATAGCTCACCAGCACGTCGGCGCGCGCATCTTCCAGCACCCGCGCCACGTCGACCGGATCGGCGGGCGACTCCTCGACCGTCTCGCGGTAGTACATGCCGAGGCCGTCGAATGTCGGGCCCCGTTGCACCTGCACGCCGATCTCGTCGACGTCGGCGAAGCGGATCGTGTTGTTCTGACCGGCGAAGATTGCCTTGCCTACGTCGAGGCCGACCTTGGCGGCGTCGACGTCGAAGGCCGCCACGAACGTCACGGCGCCCACGTGGTAGCCGCCGAGCTCTACGTGCATCAGTCCGGGCACCCGCTCTCCCGGGTCGGCGGCGCGGTAGTACTCGACACCTTGCACGAGGCTGCTCGCACAGTTGCCGACGCCGGCGATGGCGACTCGGATCTCGTTGCCACTCATGCCGTGACTCCTTCCTCCGCCTCGGTCGGGCTCGACGTCGGTAAGGCGATCTTCGCGAGCCAGAACAACA
>JBOGFJ010000268.1:0-7125 GCA_050743385.1 Acidimicrobiia bacterium | reverse complement strand
CGTCTGGTGCAGATGCCCGGCCACATGCACCGCCCGGTCTGGGTCGACGATCCGAACTTCGAGCTCGATGACCACCTGCACCGCGCCACCCTCCCGGCGCCGGGCGGGCCGCGCGAGTTGGAGGAGTTCACCGCCGAGGTGATCAGCCGGCCGCTCGACCGCGCCCGACCGCTGTGGGAGATGCACGTGGTCGACGGGCTCGACGGCGGCAGGGTCGGGGCGGTGACCAAGCTGCACCACGCTGCGATCGACGGCGTCTCGGGCGCCGAGCTCACGGCCAATCTGCTCGATCCCGAACCCGAGCCCGAGCCCGAGCCGGTCACGACGGGCGAACCGCCGTGGGAGCCCGACCCGGTGCCCTCGGGCTTCGCGGCCGCGCGAGATGCGGCCTGGGAGTTGCTGCGACAGCCCGTCGCCACCGCTACCGGCCTGGCCCGCACCGCGTCGGCGGCACTGCGGCTCTGGCGCCACAACCGGCAACCGGAGACGAGCCGACCGCCGGCGCCCTTCGATGCTCCGCGCACGTGCTGCAACGGGCAGCTCACCGGCCGCCGCCACGTCGCCTTCACCCAGATCGCCCTCGACGACGTGAAGGACATCAAGGACTCGGCGGGGGTCACCGTCAACGACGTGATCCTGGCGCTCTGCGCGGGGGCGGTGCGCGGCCAACTCGAAGACCACGGCGGTCACCCGCAGGAGCCGTTGGTGGCCGGCGTTCCCGTCTCGGTACGCACCGAGGACGAACGAGGGACCATGGGAAACCGGCTCTCGGCGATGCTGGTCGACCTCGCCACCACCATCGACGACCCGATCACCAGGCTCCAGACGATCGCCGCCGGCACCCGCGCCGCCAAGCAGCAAGACCGCATCCTCGGCCCCGACACCGTCTCCCGACTCGCAGCCTTGACCCCGACCCCGTGCTCGCGGCGATGGGTCGACTCGAGTCGCGGCTGAATCTGCTGGCCCGGATACCCCCCGTGTGCAACCTCATCGTGTCGAACTTCCCCGGTCCTGCCTTCCCGCTGTACTGCGCCGGGGCGCGCATGGAGGCCGCCTATCCCATCGGTCCCCTCGGTGTCGGCACCGGCCTCAACATCACCGTGCAGAGCTATCTCGACACGCTCTGGTTCGGCGTCGTCGCCTGCCCCGACACGTTTCCCGACCCGTCCGCGCTACCGGGTCGTCTCACCGACGCGCTGCACGAGCTGACCAAGCCGCTCAGGAGCGCGTGACGCTTACGCCAATCTCGTTTTGGCGTCAGTTCGGGGCGTGAGGCGCCCTTTTCTGACGCCAAAACGGAAGACAGGGCTCACACGTTCACGTCGGCCCAGACCGCGGCGTGGTCGGACGCCGCGTCCTCGGCCCGGGTGAGCGTGTCGAACACCTGCCACTTCGGGGTCTTGCGGTCGTCCCACACGCCGGCCCGGAACGTGCCGCCCGAGGTGACCCGGTTGAACAACGCCGGTGACAGGAGGATGAAGTCGATGTGGTTGGAGGCGTAGCCCTTGCCCCACGTGCCGGGAATGCCGTCGTTGACGTACGCCGGATGCGCGCTGACGTCGCGCAGGTCGGTGGCGTCGAACAGTGGCGCGAGCGGGGCGCTGGAGGGTGTGTCGTTGAAGTCGCCGACGACCGCGATGTACGGATACTGCTTGCGGCGGCGCACATAGATCTCGGCGACCCGTTGCGCCTGGCGCCGCCGCTTCGCATCCGACTCGCTCTGCCCGCCGTACCCCTTCGACTTGAGATGGTTGACCATCACGAGCAGGTTGTGCTTCGCAGGGGTTCTGATCACGAACTCGGGGCAGTCGCGCGAGAAGATCGTTCCCGCGTCGTCGACGTCGTCGACGTGGCTCGCCATGTCGGTGATCGGGTAGCTGCCTCGAGCCATGATCCCGACGTCGATGCCGCGGTCGTCGTTGCCGTCGATCAGCATCACGTACCGGTAGTCCTGGCCGGGTCCGGGCGCGGCGGGTACGAAGTCGCCGCTGAACTGCTTCAGCGCCGGCCGGTTGTCGGCCTCGATGACGGCGATGACGTCCGGGGCGAGCTCGCTGACCACCCGGGCGGTGTTCTGCACGCACACCTCGCTCGCGAGCTGCATCTTCAGCTCCAGCCAGCCCACCCAATCGGCGCGGCCTCCGGCGGCGATCTGTGGCCCGGCTGAAGTTCGCTTCACCAGGCGTCCTCGGTTCTGGCGCAGCACGACGAACTTCGTCTCGTCGGACTTGGCGAGCCCGAGCTCCTTCAGCCCGGTGACGATCTTCTTCTTGATCGCGGTGGTGTAGGTGGGCGCTTCGAGCAGTGCGGCCACGCGGCCGTACGCCGTCAGTACGGGCGCCCCTTCCGACCAGTCGCCCCGGTGGAACACCCTCGGCCGGGCGAACAGGTTCTCCACGTTGAACGAGGCGAGCCTCACGGTGGATCCCCCTCTCGGATGCGCTTCGCAGACCCCGAGCGTAGGGCTACGTTCGTGTACCGACGCCACGGGGTACGAGGAGGGTCGGTGCGGGTGCACGTCGATCCCGAGAAGTGTCAGGGCCACAACCGCTGCTACGCCCTGGCGCCCGAGCTCTTCGACATCGACGAGTACGGCTACTCGTCCGAGGTGAACGACGGGGTCGTGCCCGACGGGCTCGAGGAGAAGGCTCGCCTGGCGGTGGCGAACTGCCCCGAGTACGCCATCTCGATCTCGGAGACGCCATGAGCAGGGACCGTCCGCCGGTCACCGACTGGGCCACCGATTTCGACCACACCGATCCGCAGTGGGTAGCCGACCCGTTCCCGATCTGGGACGAGCTGCGCGCCGGCTGCCCCGTCGCGCACAGCGATCGCTACGGCGGTACGTGGCTGCCGGTTCGCCACGAGGACGTGACCGCGATCGCCTACGACACGGAGCACTTCACGTCCCGGTCGGTCGTGGTGAGCGAGGTGCGCCCCGACGCCGACGACCCCCCGGCACCGATCGGCCTCGCACCACCCATCACCTCCGACCCGCCCTTCCACACGCTGGCGCGGCGCTTGCTGTTGCCGGCGTTCTCGCCCGAGCGCATCCGCGCGTTCGAGCCGTTCACACGTGCGCTGTGCGAAGACCTGATCGACGCGGTCGCGGGCAAGCAGGAGATCGACGCCGCCGCGGAGTACGCCCAGGACATCCCCCTGCGCGTGATCGTGAAGATGCTGGGCTTCCCGCAGGAAGACGCCGACGTGTTCCGCCGCTTCATCCGCATGGTGCTCGAGGACGTCGACCTCCCCGCCGAGGAGCGCCAGGCCCGGCAAGAGGCGGGCGAGCTCGACGCCTACATCGACGCCCGTATCGCCGAGCACCTCGCCGACCCTCGAGACGACCTGACTTCCTTCCTGCTCGACGCCGAGCTCGACGGCGCCAAGCTCGACCCCGACCACGTACGCGGCACGATGGTCTTGTTGATGATCGCCGGCATCGACACCACGTGGTCCGCGATCGGCGCGTCGCTGTGGCATCTCGCCCAGCACCCGGCCGACCGACGACACCTCGCCGCCGACCCCGCGCGCATCCCCGTGGCCGTCGAGGAGTTCCTGCGCGCCTACGGGCCGGTGACGATGGCGCGGATGGTGGCCGACGACTTCGAGTTCCGCGGCTGCCCGATGAAGGAAGGCGACTGGGTGTTGCTGCCCTTCCCGGCGGCGAACCGAGACCCGGCGATCTTTCCCGACGCCGACGAGGTGCTGCTCGACCGGGCCGAGAACCGCCACGCCGCGTTCGGCCTCGGTATCCACCGCTGCATCGGGTCGAACCTCGCCCGCATGGAGATGCGCGTTGCCCTCGAGGAATGGATGCGGCGCTATCCCGACTTCGAGCTCGCCGACGCCGCGAAGGTCACGTGGTCGGCGGGCCAGGTTCGTGGCCCCCGCACCGTGCCCGTACGGATCCTGAACGGTCGGTAGCCGCGCTCGTCACGCGCCGTCGAGGGCCGGGTACCGGGTGGCGACCTCCTCGCGCAGCGCGCGGCGGCCGGACTGCGGGTCGCGATCCTTCGCCGCGATGGTCTCGATGACCTCGGCGAGGTCGTCGTCGCCGATGACGTCGCGGACCCACCTCGACCAGTCACCCGCGCGGAGGTGATGCGACCAGGTGGCGTCGTCGACCCCCTCGGCGGTACGCACCATCTCCGAGAGGTTGCGCACCTCCAGCGAGAGTGCGCCATCGGGCCCGGTCACCACGAGCCGCTCACCCTCGCCGACGTCACCCGAGACCAGCTTGGCCGAGTGGCGCCGGCGGCGGTGCCGCGCCGCGACCGGCGTGAACGAGACGAGACCACCGCCGTCGACGCGCCACGCCACCGCGTCGCCGGCCGCGTCGCCGGAGGGAAGCCCCGAGGGAAGTGGAGCGTCGATCGCCTCCGCCACCTGCTCGAGGAGCGCGCCGGTGTCCTCTCCTACCGCGACCACGGTCTCGAGGCCGTCGAGCACCTCGCGCTGCATGCTCCCGGGCGCGTTCGACACGAGCACCAGGCCCGCCGGAAGCACGCCGGCGTCGACGGGAGCGTCGACGCGGAACGCGTGGTGCGCCTCGTCGACGACGACGGCATGGGGTCGTCCCAGGCGCCCCCCGAGCTCGCCGACCCGGCTGAGCACCTCCCGGATGAGGCCCGGGCGGTCGTGCATGGGCACCGCCACCAGGGAGACGGCCGTGGCGGGAGTCCCCTCCTCGACCAGGTCGGTGATCTCGTCGACGGCGGGTGTCGACTCCGGTCCGCCGATGGTGATCGCACCGGGCAGGTCCTCGAAGTCGCCCTCGGGATCGACGACGACGGTCTGGTAGCGCGCCTCCGTCAGCTGCTCGACGAGCGCCGAGACCAGCGTCGACTTGCCCGAGCCGGAGCCTCCGGTGACGAGCATCGCCGCCCCCGCGGGCCTCCAGGCGACGTCGGCACCGTCGTCGTCGCGCCCGAGGGGGATGGGCCGGGCGCCGACCTGCCACGACGCGAGGTCGTCGGCGAGCAGCGCCGCCACCAGCTCGCGCGTCCCTTCGGGACCGGCCGCCTCGGTGACGTGGTCGGCGCGCGCGGTCAAGGCCGGCACCGCGTCGGCGACCGCGACACCACAGGCGGTGACGGCGAGGAGGTCGTGATCGTTCTCGGCGTCACCGATCGCGACCGTGTTGTGCGGCGACATGCGCAGCTCGTCGAGCGCGGCGAGGAGGGCGGTCCCCTTGGTCACGCCCGGAGGCACGATCATGACTGCCTCCCGGTTGAGGATCACCTGGTGACCGAGACCCAGATCGGCGATCGCCTCGAGCGCCGCCACCTCGTTGGGTCTCCAGGTGAACACGACGGCGCGGCCGACGGTGACCGGCACGTCACCGGCTTCGAGCCGCTCGACGAGCGCGGGGGGCGGGGCGTCGGCGAGCGGCCGCTCCGATCCGTCCGCCGGCCGGTACAGCAGGCAGCCGTTCTCGGCGACGACCAGGTCGAAGAGCTCGAGGTGCGGGCACACCGCCCGTAGTGTGGGCAGGTCACGGCCGGTGACCAGCACGAGGCGGCGTCCCGACGTCCGGACACGGCCCAGGTCCCAGGCGGTCTCGTCGTCGACGCGGCCGTCGCGGGCGATGGTCCCGTCGTAGTCGCACGCCAGCACGGTGAAACGCATGCGTCGGGCCTACCCGCCGGACGACGGGCGCACCCCCGGATTCAGCGGCGATGCACGGCCTGACGCCGCAACCACCCGGCCATCGACGGCGCCCGCCGGCGCGGGGCCGTTCCCCTCACCGCCACCACTACCTTGTGGCCGGCGCGGTCGAGCGCAGTGCGCGCCGCGCGCCGGCGCTCGGGTCCGAAGGCTCTTCGGAACGGGTCGAGCTCGATTCGCCGCGGGCGATGCCCTGCCTCGGGCAGAGGTGACCGCTCGCGCCGGAGCGTGGGCATCGCGTCGAGGCCATCACCCGGGAGCTCGCGCGCCTCGTCGTCGGGCGGAAGCCCCAGCGCCACGAGCGTCGCGCGGCCGGCCTGCCGGAGCGCGTGCCACTTCGCGCGGCGCGCCTCGGGGGTGAGCGACTCACGAACGCCGGCAACACCGGCGCGAGACCTGCGCGCTACTCGCGTCGACTGCGCGTAAGTGATCGCGGCCAGACGCCGAGCCAACCGGCCGATGGCCATGACCACGGCGACGCCGAGCCGACCGATGGCCGTCAGCACGGCCCGGCCGAATCGACCGATCGCCGTCAGCATCCGCCGGATGACCCGCCTGGTCGCGGCGCGCAGCGACCAGTGCGGTGTGGCCGACAGCTGCTCCACACCGTGCTCGGAGTCGACGACCGCGACCGCCAGCAGCGCGAAGGCGCCCGCGAGGAAGAGGAGGAAGAGGGCGATGAGCTGCCCGCGCGCACCGGCGCGGCCCGAGAGCACCTGCCCGAGCACGAGCGAGGCGACGACGACGCCCGCGGCCAACCCCGCAACCCGTCCCAGGTGGCGTGCCATCGCGCCAATGTAGCGAGCGTCCGGCCTGCGTCGGGAGCGCAACGGTGCTCTAATTCACGGCGGCAACAGGGGGAACGCCATGGAGAAGGGGACCGAGGCCCACGTGAGCCTGCACGTCGACGCTCCGCCGGAGAAGCTCTACGAGCTGGTCTCCGATGTCACCCGGATGGGTGAGTGGAGCCCGGAGTGCCGGCGGTGCGAGTGGATCGACGGCGCCACCGGGCCGGCGGTGGGGGCGCGCTGTCGGAGCGGTTGCTGATGCGCGTCAAAGACCGTAAAGCCGATCTCGAGGCGAGCATGCGGGCGACGCTGCAGCGTCTCGAGGCGGCAGTCGAAGGCGGCGCGTAGACGCGTCGGTCACGCGCCGCCGACCAAGGTGAGGAAGCGGGCGGCGATGGGTGCCGCGACCTCGCCGCCGAACCCGCCGTCCTCGACGAGCACCGCGAACGCGAGGTTGTCGCGGAACCCGATGAACCACGCGTGCGTCTGGGGCGGTGTTGCCGTGCCGAACTCGGCCGTGCCGGTCTTCCCGTGCACGGGCGCGCCGGGGAGCGCGGCCGCGGTGCCGGTGCCTTCGGCGACGACGAGCCCCATCATCTGTTGCAGCGACGCCGCCACCGCCGGGTCGAGCGGGCGCGCCTCCCCCGGGGGCGCGTCGGCGAGGAGG
>JBOGFJ010000267.1:0-3507 GCA_050743385.1 Acidimicrobiia bacterium | reverse complement strand
GGCTCCGACCGTGTGCTCGCGCACTCGTCGACGGCCACGATCCGGCGCGCCCTCGAAGCCGCGACCGTCGGCCTAACGCTCGAGATGGTCGGCACCGCGCAGACGATCTTCGACGTGACGCTCGAGTACGCGAAGCAGCGCGAGCAGTTCGGCGTGCCGATCGGGTCCTTTCAAGCGATCAAGCACAAGTTCGCCGACATGCTGGTCGCGCTCGAGCGGGCCCGGGCGACGGGATACTTCGCCGCTCTCACCATCGCGGAGAGCGACGACCGCCGAGGGTTGGCGGTGGCGAGCGCCAAGGCCGCCGCCGGCGACTGCGCCCGGCGCATCGCCAGAGAGGGCATCCAGATCCACGGCGGCATCGGCTACACGTGGGAGCACGACATGCACCTCTACGTTCGCCGGGCACGAGCCGGGGCTGCGCTCTTCGGCACCGCCCCCGATCACCGAGCGAAAGTCGCCGACCTGCTCGGGCTCTGAGCTCCGAACCGCCGGCTCAGGGGGTGCCGATCAAAGCCTCCCAGCCGACGAAGTAGAGGACGGCCCAGAGCACGAAGCCGGCGATGATGACGTTGGGGACGGTTTCGAGGTACGAACGGATCGGGCTCGGGCTGGTGCCGCCGATGAAGCCGAGCGCGTTCGCCTCGATCAGGCCGACGATCACCGCGAACACGATCCAGTAGGCGACCCGCCCGCTCGCGGGGTCGAATCGGTCGGAGAAGTGCGCGGTGAAGGTCATGAAGAACACCACCGGGATCGAGAACAGCGTGTTCGTGCGCGAGGCCAGCGCGCCCCTGCGAGCCGCGGCCGCCGCGTCGGGGTCGGCCTGACCGCCGGCCGCGACGTTGCGGGTGTTGGCGATCACGATCTTCTGGCCCGGCCAGATCACCAGCCACACGTTGAGGAACATGATGATGCCCATCACCGCGCCCGTGACGATGCTCGTGCCCTGGAGGGTCCCCCAGTAGTCGGTGGTGAAGCCGAAGCTGAGGTCCTCGGTGGCGGGGTCGCGAAGAAGCCCGAGGATGATGAGACCGGTGAGGACCGTCAGCGCCGCCGCCCACCGGAAGTACCAGAGGGCGCGCGGAACGAGCTTGTCGACGGTGTTGCTGCGGGCGCCCCCGTCCATCTCCGCGAACGACGGCGTCTGCACGAAGTTGAAGTACCAGAGGAGCCCGATCCACAGGATTCCGACGAGGATGTGGAGCCACCGGAACAGGAACCGGAAGCCTTCACTGTTGTCGAAGATCTCCATCGAGCCACCCCCTACTCGGGAACCGGCGGGAACGTACCACCCCTAAAGGTCCGGTGCCCGGACATCCGCCTTGTCCGAGGGACGGAGCGGCTCCCGCAGCGGTACGACCATCGCCGAGAAGTCGGCCGCCGCGATCACGTTGTCGAAGGTGTCGAGCACCTGGCACTCCACCACCACGAGCTGGCGGCCGGCGCGCAGGAGGCGCGCCTCCGCTCGCACCACGTCGCCCTTGGGCCTGCCGAGGTAGCGCACGTGCAGGTCGGCGGTGACGATCGTGTTGCGGCCCGGTTCGAAGCTGCTCGAGCGGGCGGCCGTCGATCCGCACGCGACGTCGATGAGCGTGGCGATCGCGCCGCCGTGGAGGTTGCCCGACTGGTTGAACGCTTCCTCCCGAACGGGCATCTCCACCACGACCGCCTCGCCGTCCGACGGCACCATACGCAGTGCGAGCAGCTGGTGCAGCGGCGTCAGCGTGAACGACTGGCGCAGGAACTCGATCAATGCCTCGCCCTGCAGGTCGCCGCCGGCCATGCCGACCGACGTTAGCGGCGAGGAGCGCCGAGCGAAGCGAGCGCGACAGAAGGGCAGCTAGCCTGCGCGAGTGATCCTCGACCGTTTGGAGCTGACGCCCGCCGAGCTCGCAGACGGCACCGGGTGGGAGCTCAAGCCGGAGGGGCTCTGCCGCGACGAGCGCTGCGTACCCTTTCCCGACCCCGACGGCGAGCGCACCGCGCCCGGCGTGGTCGACGTACGGGCGGTTGCCGAACGGTTGCGCATGCCGCTCGTAGCCGACGACCGGCACGGCTTGTGGGCGCTGGGCCCGGAGGCGAGCGGCCGCGTGCTCGATTCGGCGCAGCTCCCGCCGATCGTGCTGCCCGATGCCGACGGTGTGCCGTTCGACGTCGCGTCGCTGCGCGGCAGCAAGGTGGTCATCGCCGCCTGGGCGTCGTGGTGAGGATGCCGCACCTCGCTGCCCGGGTGGCAGCGCCTGCGTGAGGAGCTCCATCCTCGGGGTCTCGAGGTCGTGACCGTCGCGCTCGACCTCGAAGTCGACGCCGCCCGCCGGTGGATGGAGCGATCCGGTGCCGAGCACCCTCAGCTCGTCGACACCGCGCACGCGCTCGACGAGCTCCTGGGCATCGTCAACGTGCCGATGGCGGTATGGGTCGACGAGCAGGGCACCATCGTCCGCCCCGCCGAGGTCGCGGTGATCGAGCACTCCGAGTGGGCCGACATCGAGATCTCGGACGACTGGCCCGAAGTCGTGCGCGACATGCTCGAACAGGTCAAGCGGATCCCCCGGTACGACCCCGACCGCTACGTCGGCGCGCTGCGCGACTGGACGGCGCGAGGGGCCGACAGCCCCTACGCCCTCTCGCCGACCGACGTCGTCGCCCGCTCCGCGCCCCGGCCGATGGAGGAGGCGGAGGCCGCTGCCCGGTTCGAGCTCGGCCAGCACCTGCACCACGCCGGTTTCGCCGACGACGCCCGCGCGCACTTCCGGGACGCCCACCGCCTCCACCCCGGCAACTGGACGTACAAGCGCAACGCGTGGGAGCTCCTCGATCCCGGCACCCAGGGGCCGACCGACGACTACGACGGCGACTGGCTCACCGACATCAAGCGCCTCGGCCCCGAGCACTACTACCCGCCGCTCGAGCTCGAATAAGACAACTTCAGACTATCTGGAGCGTTGACAGGCCCTCTGGAGCCATCTACGTTCGCGACGTATGGCGCGCCGGATGCTCCGCATCGCCACCCTCGTGGGCCTCGAGGTCGTCGCCGTCGTCGCCCTCCACCGGCTTGCCCGCGTCGACGGCCTCGGCGGCCCCGGCGGTGACCTCGCCGGATGGTTGCGGTCGTCGTCGCCCGAGGAGGTGGTCGGCGGCGCCCTCCGCCTGATCGCGGTCGGCTGCGCGTGGTGGCTGCTGGCATCCACGGTCTTCTACGCGGCCGCGCTCGCCGCCGGTCGCGCCACCCTCGCACGCACGCTGTGCCGACTCGTGCTTCCGGCCGTGCGGCGCCAGGTCGACCGCACGGTTGCCCTGTCGATCATGGCCACGACCGCGCTCGGGAGCGGCCTGTCGGGCGTCGCCGCCGCCGGGGAGCCGCCGCTGCCCCCGGCGACGCTCGAAGTACGCGACGGCCGCGCGGTCGAGGCGCTGCCGGCGCCGAACCCCGCTCCGACCACCCTGCCCCCGCGCCCGCCGCCCACGACCATCGGGCCGCCCGCGAGTGTCTCGCCTCCCACG
>JBOGFJ010000266.1:0-3310 GCA_050743385.1 Acidimicrobiia bacterium | reverse complement strand
GCGCGGCGTCGCTGGCGACGGCGGCGGCTGTCTCGGTGAGCGGGTTGATCGCGTTCGTGGGGATCATCGTCCCGCACACCGTGCGCTTGCTCTTCGGCTCGAGCTACCGGGTCATCCTGCCGCTTTCACTGCTCTTCGGCGGCGCGTTCCTCGCCCTGGCCGATCTCGCGGCGCGCACGGCCACGGCCCCGGCTGAGATCCCGATCGGGGTCGTCACGGCGTTCGTCGGTGCGCCGTTCTTCGTGCTCGTTCTGCGCACCTCGCGCGAGGTGCACTCATGACGCCGCTCATCGTCAAGGAGCTGGTCGTGGAGCGCGGCGGGCGGCACATCGTCGACGCGGTCGACCTCCGCGTCGAAGCCGGCCAGTGGGTGGCGGTCGTCGGGCCCAACGGCGCGGGCAAGTCCACCCTGCTGCACGCGATCGCCGGGGTCGTCAGGGCCGACGCCGGCCGCATCGAGCTGTTCGGCCGCGACGACCGGCATCTGCGGGTGCGCGAACGGGCCCGCCTGGTCGCGCTCGTCCCGCAGACCCCGATCATCCCCCTCGGTGCGATCGTGATCGACTACGTGCTCCTGGGCCGCACCCCGTACCTCCCCTTCCTGGGCAACGAGACCCAGGCCGACGTGCGCCGGGCCGAGGAGACGCTCGACCTGCTCGACGTCCACGAGCTCGCGGAGCGACGGGTCGAGACCCTCTCCGGCGGCGAGCGCCAACGCGTGTTGCTCGCACGCGCACTGCTCCAAGACGCGAGCGTGCTGCTCCTCGACGAGCCGACCACGGCGCTCGACGTGGGCCACCAGCAGGACGTGCTCGAGCTGGTCGACCGGCTCCGGCGCGAGCGGTCGCTCACGGTCGTCACGGCCCTCCACGACCTGACGCTCGCCGGCTTCTACGCCGACGAGCTCGTGCTGCTCGACGGCGGCCGCGTGGTCGAGCGGGGGGTGGCGAGCCAGGTGCTCACGCCCCCGCTGCTCGCGCGCCACTTCGGCGCCCGGGTCGAGGTGCTCGACGGCAACGACGGACCGGTGGTGGTGCCCTACCGCCCGACCCGGAGGAACCCATGAGTGACGACCCGCCTGTCGACGACCCGCGCCCCGAGCAGCTGCGAACCGTGCCCTCAGTGGTGATCGTCAACACGGGTGACGGCAAGGGCAAGTCGACCGCCGCGTTCGGGACCCTGATGCGCGCGGTCGCCCGCGGCTGGGCTGTCGCGGTCGTCCAGTTCATCAAGTCGGGGAAGTGGAACGTCGGCGAGGAAGCAACGGCCAAGACGCTCGGTGTCGACTGGTGGACGATCGGCGAGGGCTTCAGCTGGGACTCGACCGACCTCACCGAGGACGAGGCCGTCGCCCAGGCGGCCTGGCGTCATGCTGCAGACGTGATTCGAGCGGGGGAGCATCGGCTGGTCGTGCTCGACGAGCTCACCTACCCCGTCAACTGGGGCTGGATCCCGCTCGACGACGTCGTCGCGACCATCCGCCGGCGGCCCGACGCCGTGAACGTCGTCGTGACCGGCCGCGACGCGCCGGCGGCGCTCGTCGAGCTCGCCGACACCGTCACCGAGATGCGCAACGTGAAGCACGCCTACGACCGCGGCATCCGGGCCAAGAAGGGCATCGACTATTGAGTGGTCTGCGCGGAGCGCTCATGGTGTGCGGCACCAGCAGCGGCGCCGGGAAGTCGACGCTCGTCACCGGCCTGTGCCGGCTGCTGGCGCGCCGCGGGGTGCGGGTCGCTCCGTTCAAGGCCCAGAACATGTCGAACAACGCCGCCGTGTGCGCGGACGGTGCCGAGATCGGACGGGCGCAGTACGCGCAGGCGCTGGCGGCGGGAATCGAGCCGACCGCGGATCTCAACCCGATCCTGCTCAAGCCCATCGACGACCGCCGCAGCCAGGTGATCGTGCACGGCGCGCCCGTCACGGAGGTGGGAGCCACCGACTACGGCGCGCAATCCGGCGCGCTGCTCGACCTCGCTGTCGACGCCCTCGATCGCTTGAGGGAGCGCTACGAGGTCGTGGTCGTCGAAGGCGCCGGCAGCCCAAGCGAGCTCAACCTGCTCGAGCGTGACGTCGCCAACCTGCCGCTCGCCGCCCGCGCCGGTATCGACGCCGTGCTCGTCGCCGACATTGATCGCGGCGGCATGCTGGCAGCGGCCTACGGCACGATCGCGCTCCTCCCCGCGGACCTGCGGGACCGGATCCGGGGCATCGTCGTCAACCGGTTCCGGGGGGAGTTGTCGCTGCTGCAGCCCGGCCTCGACCTGCTCGAGGAGCGCACGGGGGTGCCCGTCCTCGGCGTCGTTCCCTTCCTTCCCGGCGCGGTCGACACCGAGGACAGCCTCGACGTGCCGGTGCCCGGCGCGTCCCGCCCGGACGCGCTCGTCGTGGCCGTGCTCCGGACGCCGCGCATCTCGAACTTCACCGACCTCGAGCCTCTCGCCGCCGAGCCCGGCGTGGCGGTGCGGTTCGTGAGCCGGCCGGTCGAGCTCGCCGGCGTCGACATGATCGTCGTCCCCGGGAGTCGCGCCGTCGCCGCCGACCTCGCATGGCTGCGCGAGACGGGGCTCGCCGAGGCCGTGATGCGGTCGGACGCACTCGTGCTCGGAATCTGCGGCGGCTATCAGATGCTCGGCGATGCCGTCGTCGACGAGGGTGGTGTCGAGGGAGAGCCCGGAGCGGTGGAGGGGCTCGGCTTGCTCCCCGTGACCACGCGGCTCGCGCCGGACAAGATCACACGCGTGCGACACGGACGAGCGCTCGGCTGCGACGTCAGGGGGTACGAGATCCGACACGGTCGACCGGTCCGCGCGACGGGAGCGGGGTGGATCGAGCTCGACGACGAGCTCCGACTCGAGGACGAGGGTGCGGTGAGCGGTGGCCGCGTCTTCGGCACGTCGCTGCACGGTCTGTTCGAGAACGACGACTTCCGCGGCGCGTTCTTGACCAACGCAGCCGCCCGGACGGGGCGAGCCTTCTCCCCCGCGGCGGAATCGTTCGCCGCCGTCCGGGCGCGGTTCCACGACGCGGTCGCCGACGCGATCGAAGCCGCTCTCGACCTCGACCGGATCGCCGCCTTCACCGGCGCGGCGGTCCCGGCACCGGTCGCGTCCAGATGAGCGGGGCGTTGCCGGCGCCGGGAACGGCCGCGTACCGCGACGGCGAGCGATCGCGACCGGCGCTGGTCTGGCGCTTCGACCAGCCCATACTCGCGGTCGCGTCGACGCCGCTCGGCGGGGGGATCGGGACCCGGCACTGGATCGTGAACGCCCAAGTGGCGCTCGACTACGCGCGCACCGACCTCGAAGCC
>JBOGFJ010000265.1:0-4376 GCA_050743385.1 Acidimicrobiia bacterium | reverse complement strand
GGTACACCTGGTCTTCCTTGGTGCCCGAGCGGCCGGGAAAGTTGCGAGGCACGGTGCGGAGGCTGATCTGACCGGTGGCCGGCGCCTGCCCCATGCCGATGCAGCCCATGCACCCCGCCTGGTGGATGCGGGCGCCGGCGGTGATCAGCATGGCGAGGTAGCCCTCGGTGTCGAGTGTCTCGAGCGTCTGTCGCGACGTCGGGTTGACGTCGAATGAAACGCGGTCGTGCGTCTGGCTCCCGTCGACGACGAGCGCCGCGATCGCGAAGTCGCGTAGCCCGGGGTTGGCCGACGAGCCGACCACGCACTGGTAGATCTCCGCGCCGGCCACCTCGCGCACCGGTACGACGTTCCCGGGGCTCGACGGCGTCGCGATGAGCGGCTCGAGTTGTGAGAGGTCGATCTCCTCCTCGATGTCGTACGTCGCGTCGGGATCCGCGAGCAGCTCGACCCAATCGCTCTCCCGGTCTTCCGACGCGAGGAAGCGCCGCACCTCGTCGTCGGACGGGAAGACGGTGGCGCTCGCACCGAGCTCGGCGCCCATGTTGGCCATGACGTGGCGGTCCATCGCCGACAGGTGCCCGAGGCCGGGACCGTGGTACTCGAGGATGCGCCCGAGGCCGCCCTTCACGTCGTGACGACGCAGCATCTCGAGGATGACGTCCTTCGCGCTCACCCAGTCGGGGAGCTCGCCGGTCAGGCGCACCCCCCAGATCTCGGGCATCGGGAGATGGAACGGCTCGCCGGCCATCGCCATCGCGACCTCGAGCCCGCCGGCGCCGATGGCCAACATGCCCAAGGAGCCGGCCGCGCAGGTGTGGCTGTCGGAGCCCAGCAGGGTTTTGCCGGGGATCCCGAAGCGCTGCATGTGGACCGGATGGCTGACCCCGTTGCCGGGCTTGCTGTACCACACGCCGAAGCGCTGACACGCGCTGCGAAGGAAGAGGTGGTCGTCGGCGTTGCGGAAGTCGGCCTGGAGGAGGTTGTGGTCGACGTACTGGGCGGACAGCTCGGTGCGAACCCGATCGAGACCCATCGCCTCGAGCTCCAGCATGACCATCGTGCCGGTTGCGTCCTGGGTCAGCGTCTGGTCGACGCGGATTCCGATCTCGCGGCCGGGGACCATCTCCTCCTCGACCAGATGCGAGGCGATCAGCTTCTGCGCGACGTTCCGGGCCATGGCTATTCCTTTGCTGAGTCGGGACGGCGGGATTTGAACCCGCGACCTCAGCGTCCCGAACGCTGCGCGCTAACCAAACTGCGCTACGTCCCGAGGCGTCCCAGTGTAGAGGTCGCTCGCCGGCACCGCTCTCCGAACCTGCGCGCCGAGCGCGCTGCTTCCGGCGCGCCGGACGCGCAAGAACCGAGGATCAGGCGGGCGCGGCCTCGAGGAGCTGCTTGGCGGCGCGTCGAAGGATGCCGGCGTCGACCGGCTTGACCAGTGCGAGGTCGGCGTCGGCGCGCTTGGAGAGGAAGCGGTCGGCCTGGCGGTCGAGAAGCAGGAGGATCGTCGAACGGGGGAGCCGGCCGGCGGACTCCTCGAGCCGCAGGTCGATGGCGACGGCGACACCGCCCATGTTGCCGATCTGGAGGTCGAGCACCACCAGATCGGGGCGTTCGCGCGCGACCGCCTCCCGCACGTCCTGGCCCCGGGTGACCTCCGCGACCTCCTGGCCCGGCGCCACGAACGCGGCGCGCACTTGCTCGCGGACCCACCGGGCGTCGGCGGCGACGAGGATCTTCATCGGGGGCGCACGCTAGTCGCCGCTCCACGCGATGACGGCCTCGCCGGGCGCGAACAGGTGCCCGCCGACCTCGGCGAGCGCTTCGAAGTCGTGCACGTCATGGGCCAGGAACGGCACGTACGCGGCCGCATGGTGGTCGACGAGGGTGCGCACGTCGTCGAACTGGTGCCGCTCGCGGTCGGAGACCTCCTGGAAGTCGGCGAGGTTGGCGTACAACGCCGCCAGCTCCCCGGCGGCAGCGGCCCGCTGTCCGTCGACGCCATCCGCGCGCGCGAGCGTCGCGGCGCGCGCCCGGAGCCCCTCGGGTCGTTCGCCGCCGAAGCGCGGATGGACACGGTTGACCACGAGCGCGTCCACCGGCATCTCGGTCTCGGCCAGCTTGCTGGCAAAGAACAGGGCCTCGTCGACGGCGTCGCGTCGCGGCGACGTCACGAGGACGAAGCCGGTCGTGCCCGCGGCCAGTAACTCCAGTACGCGCGCGGCGCGGTCGCGGAAGCCCTCCTCCATACCCTCGAACGCGCGGAAGAACGCGACCACGTCGTTGATCGCCTCGCCGCCGACGACCTTCGACACCGTCCGCAGGAACGCCTGGACGGCCCGGCCCGCGACGCGCATCGACGCGCGGGTCGGCATCATCAGGACCTTGAAGATCCGGTTGTCGAGCAGCCGCGTGAGCCGCCGCGGCGCGTCGAGGAAGTCGAGGGCGTGTCGCGTCGGCGGAGTGTCGATGATGATCAGCTCGTATCCACCCTCCTCGTGCAGCTCGTAGAGCTTCTCCATCGCCATGTACTCCTGCGTGCCCGACAGCGCGCTCGAGATGCTGCGGTAGAAGCGGTTCTCGAGGATGCGTTCCGCCTGCTCCGGATCGGCGGAGTAGCGGGCGACGAGGCCGTCGAAGGTCGACTTGGTGTCGAGCATGAGCGCCGAGAGCCGGCCCCCGCCGGAGGGTGCCGAGCCGTCGGCGTCCCACCGCGCCCGGTCGATCTCGTGCGGTGTATTCGAGAGTGTGTCGAGCCCGAGGGTGTTGGCAAGACGCTTGGCGGGGTCGATGGTCACGACCACCGCGTTGCGGCCACGGCGCGCCCCCTCGACTGCGAGCACGGCGGCGACGGTGGTCTTTCCCACCCCGCCGGTACCGCAACATACGAGGATGGCGCGGTCCTCGACGAGCTGAGCCAGGTGCGTGCTCACGTCGGGGCCGACGCCGGGAGCAGCTCGATCTCGGCGACGAGTGCGTCGGCGAGCGCGTCGACCTCGGTCGGCCCGATCTCGGTGCTGTAGAGGAACGGCAGCCGGATCTGCGGCAGCGGCAGCCGGGCTGCGAGCCGATCGGCCTGCTCGCGCTGGAGGGCGCGGCGCTCGGCCCGGAACGCGGCCGCGGAGGCGAGATCGGCCGCCTCGCGCGGCGACACGAACACGTCGAGGGCGGCGGCAGCGCGCTCGACCCGCTCGACCGACGGCAAGCCGTCGTCGAGACCGGGCGCTGCCGGCGTGCAGCCGTTGAGGACGACCGGCGCGAGCTTGATGCCGACGCGATCCTCGAGCGCGAACGCGGTGTCGACGAGCTCGTTCACCGGCGTCTCCTCCGGGATCGTCACGAGCATCACTTGACAGCGAGATGGGTCGGACAGCAGCTCGATGACCGACGCGGCCTGGGCGTTGATCGGGCCCACCTTGACCGCATCGAGGAGGCCGCGTGGCGAGGTGAGGAAGGTGATGGCGTGCCCGGCCGCGGGCGCGTCGACGAGGATGAGCCCGAAGCGACTCTCCACGTCGAGGGCCTTCACCTTGCCGAGCACGAGGATGTCCTTCATCCCCGGTACTGCGGTCGCCACGACGTCGAGGGCGCCCGAGTTCACGAGCCGTTTCGAGATCCGTCGCAGACCGTGCGTCTCCAGGTACTCGATGAGGGCCTCGTCGGGCGTGAGCGTGCGACCGACGACGCCGGGTCGCAGCTCGGCCTCCGCGTACGTGAGCGCGGGACGGCCGAATGCCGACGCCAGCCCCGATTTGCCCTCGACCTCCACGATCAGCACGCTCGTACCCGCGCGAGCCGCCGCCGTGGCGAGGGCAGCAGTGACCGTCGTCTTGCCGACGCCACCCTTGCCCGCCACGATCACGACCCGAGAGGTGGAGCAGAAGCGCTCGAGCTCCATCGCCTTCTCATGCTAGGGGAGCCCGCATGGCGCGCCGTTTCCGGCGTTCGACCGCTCGTCGGTTCGGCGCGCTGGCGTGTCTCGGTGTCGCGGCGCTGCTGACCGTAGGTGTCGCCGCGTCCGACGCGCGCGCGGGTGGCGACGACGCCGGCCTCGCCGGCATTGACGTCGTACAGGTCGAGGGTCTGCTCGACCCGCCCAACGCGTCGCTGGTGCGCTCGTCGATCCGCGACGCGAACGAGCGCGACTCGACCATGGTCGTGCTCCAGATCGACTCCGGTGGCGCCGTCGACGTCGACGTGGCCGACCTCGTACGCGTTGTTCGCGAGTCGAGCGTGCCGATCGTCGCGTGGGTCGGACCGTCGGGCTCGGACGCCAAGGGGGCCGCCGCGCTGCTCGTCGAGGCCGCCCACGTCGCTTCCGTGTCGTCGGGATCGGCGATCGGCCCCGCCGCGCCTCTCCGGCTCGACGATCC
>JBOGFJ010000264.1:0-5868 GCA_050743385.1 Acidimicrobiia bacterium | reverse complement strand
GACAACGCGCTCGACGTCAGCGGCGGCTCCGGCATCTTCAAGCGGAGCCGGCTCGAGCAGCTGGTGCGCGACGCCCGCCTGGGCCGGATCCACCCCGCCAACCCGATGCTGACGCACGAGCTCATCGGGAAGCTCAGCCTCGGCCTGGACCCGGACGAGCTGCCCCGCTGGGGCTGAGCGGGGCGCGACCGCGTACGCTGACCGGAACGAGGGGGACAGACATGGCCAGGTATCTCATCGAGCGGACCTTCGACGACCTCGACGAGGAGCAGCTGCGAGCCGTCAGCGCGAGGTCGAAGGCAATCGCCAACGAGAAGTTCCCGGAGATCGTCTGGGAGCACAGCCACGTGGTGAGCGACGACGAGGGAAGGATCAAGTCGTACTGCGTGTATGCCGCGCCCAGCGAACAGATGATCCGCGACCACGCCGGGATGCTCGGGTACCACCAGCTCGAGGCGATCTACGAGATCGGCGGCGACATCTCGCCCGCCGACTTCCCGTCCTGACGGGTTAGTCGGGCGCGCGAGCCGTTTCGGGGCCGCCGAGCTGCCCTGCGTCGATGATGGCGTGGAGGAAGAGCTGGCGGGCGACGCCACGGCGGAGCTCGATCCGTGCCCGCCGGGCACGGTCGTCCTCGGGCACGAGCTCGAGCGCCTGGTTGTAGAGGTTCACCGCCTCCTCCTTCGCCCAACCGCGTCCCGCCTGGTCGGCCGCGACCAGGAGGTGCTCGAGCGCCCGCTCGGGCTCGCCGGCTTCTCGCCAGTGGCGGCCGAGGATCGCCGCCGAGCCACCCGCCCCGGCGCCGACCGTCTCGAGATACTCGGCCGTGGTGCGATGCCGCTCCCGCCGCGCGGCCTTCGCCACCGTCGCGTACGCGACCTCGCGGATCATGGCGTGCTTGAAGCTGAACTCCTCGTCGTCCTGCAAGCGCGACGTGGGCTCGCGGCGCACGAGGTCGCGTGCCTCGAGCTGACCGAGGCGGTCGTCGATCTCGGCCGCGTTGCCGGCTACCTGCATCAGCGCGCCGCGCCAGAAGACCTCGCCGACGACCGATGCGTCGAGCAGTAGCCGGCGCTCGGCTTCGGGGAGCGCGTCGAGACGGGCGGCGATGATCGCCCGCACCGTGGTGGGGAAGGTCTCGGCAGCCCGGCGGTCGGCGCTCCACGACACGAGCTCCTCGATGAAGAGCGGATTCCCCCCTGCGACGCGCTCCATGTGGTCGACGACCCCCTCCGTGTCGTCCTGGTCTGCGAGCAGGAGCGTGGCGAGCGCCCGCACCTGGCCTGCGGAGAGTGGGCCGATGGGCAGCGCCGTGTACCCGCGGAGTCCGCCGGCCCAGCCCGGCCGGGTGTCGAGCAGCTCGGGACGAGCGGCGGTCAGGAACAGCGCCGGCGCGTCCTTCACTCGACCCGGTAGCCACTCGAGGAGGTCGAGCAGGCTGCGGTCGGCCCACTGGATGTCCTCCAACACGAAGACGGTGGGTTGCTCGCGCGCCAGCCCCTCCACGATCCGGCGGGCGGCAGTGAACAGCTTGCGCTGTTCGACGTCCTGTTCGGTGATCCCGATACCCAGCAAGACCGCGAGATACTCGGTGATCTCCGGGTCGCAGTCGGGGATCGTGCGCTCGGTGAACGCCTCGAGCTTGTCGCGCGCGACTTCCACCCGGTCGGTCTCGTAGATGCCGGCGAGATCCTTGAGGAGCCCGCCGAAGGCGGCGTAGGGAACCCGTTCGCCGTAGGGAAGGGACGTGCCGCGCGCGACGCGGCCGCCCACGTGGTCGACACGCTGCGCGACCTCGCCGACGAGCTTCGACTTCCCGATTCCGGGCGGGCCGAGCACCGTGACGAGGTGTGGTTGGGCCGAGTCGACGACCCGACTCCAGAGCGTGTCGAGGATCGTCAGCTCGGCGTCGCGTCCGATGATCGGGCTCGCCGAGACCGGGCGTTCGCCGGGACCGCCGAGCGCGCGCGTCGCCGCCCACGCGGCCACCGGACCCGTCTTGCCCTTGAGGGCGAGGGGCGCGGTGGCCTCGTAGGCGATGGTCTCTCGCGTCGCCCGCCACGTCTCCTCGCCCACGAGGACCTGGCCGGGCTCGGCCGCGGTCTGGAGTCGGGCAGCCGTGTTGGCCACGTCGCCGGTCACGGTGAGGTCACGTTCGGGGTCGGGGCCCACCGGCGCGAACATCACCTCCCCGGTGTTGACGCCGATGCGGAGGCGAAGGCCGCCGAAGTCGGCGGTGTGCTCGGCTGCGCACCGCTGCATCTCGAGACCAGCGCGCACCGCTCGCTCGGCGTCGTCCTCGTGCGCGACGGGCGCGCCGAACACCGCGAGGACGGCGTCACCGATGATCCGGTTCACCCATCCGCCGTGATCCTCGACGAGGGCGGTGCACCGGATGAGGCCAGGCTCGACCATCTCCCGCACGTCCTCGGGGTCCATGTGCTCCGACGCCGGCGTATAGCCGGAGAGGTCGGCGAAGACCACGGTGACCCACCTGCGCTCGGCCATGCCGGCCGACTCCGATGGCGCGAGCGGGGCGCCGCACCAGCCGCAGAAATGGTGATCCGGCGAGCTCTCCCGACCGCAACGGCTACAAGCTTCGGTCACCTCGTCCCAATCTGCCCCTTGCCTGCCCGTCGCGAGCGTAGCGAGGCCGCTGTGACGGAGGTCGCTTGACCGGTCGGTCAAGTGACGGGAGAATCGCGCCCATGACCGCACCCGACGTGCCGCGGGCCGCGTTTGCCCCCTGGGACCGGCGCGAGTTGCCGGGCCTGTTCGGGGTCGTCGAGTCGGCCCGCCGGGTCGGCAACTACAAGTGGATCGAGATGCGCCTGTTCGAGGCGCTGGGCGGGTGGGTCGCGACCGTCCCTGAGCTCGACGTCAAGCTCGTCCTCGGTCGCCAGTGCTACCACCACGCCTGGCACGCCGAGCTCTGGAACAAGCGTCTGCCCGAGCTCCGGGAGATGAAGACCGAGCGCCTCACCGAGGCGCCCAACGACGAGATGGTCGCGTTCGTCGACGCGCTCCGTGAGCCGGAAGCACCCGAGCTCACGATCGAGAAGCTCGTCGGGGTGTACCGCGTGCTGCTCCCCCGGAAGATCGCGGCGTACACCTTCCACATGAACGCCACCGGCAGGATCACCGACGCGCCGACGATCCGGTCGCTCAACTTCGTCCTCCAGGACGAGCTCGAAGACTGGCGCGAGGGCGAGATGCTGCTCCAGTCGCTGATCCATACGCCCGAGCACGTTGAGCGCGCGGCGCGCCGGCAGCAGGAGCTCGAGCAATTGATGTTGCGGGCGGGTGGCATCACCGGCCCGGGTAGCCTGGGAGACACCGATGGAGCGGCCGGCACGCTCGGAAGCGCCGCCGCCGATCGCGAGAGCGCCAAAGGAGTGAGCGTCGGATGAAGAAGATCCTGCCGGTCGACGAGCTCGCACGCGATTCCCGGTTCGTGCGGGCGAGCATCCAGGACGCCATCACCGACCCCCGCCAGGCCAAGATCGCTGAGCGCAACACCGGCTCGGCGAAGCTCGAGCCCGAACGCCCGGCTGCGGGCGACCGTGCCCGGCAGCTCATGCACGGCATCTTCGTCGGTGAGATCCAGGCGCTGGAGGGTGCCGGTCGTACCACGTTCGACTTCGACGACGAAGAGGTGCCGTTCCAGCTCAAGCTCGACATGGCCCGTCAGTGCTGGGACGAGTCGCGCCACTGCGAGATCTCGGTGAAGCTCTCCGAGCACATGGGCACCGGGATCGGCGAGTTCACCGAGGCCACCTTCCTCTATGAGGCCGCCTGCGCGCCCGACCCGCTGCTGCGCCTCACGGGTGTGAACCGCGCGCTCGAAGGTCTCGCCATTGACGTGTTCAACACGATGAAGGAGTTCGGCGACACCTCGGGCGACCCGGTACTGGCCGCGTGCGAAGACTGGATGCTCGCCGACGAGGTCACCCACGTGAAGATGGGCTCCGACTGGCTGCGCCGCCTCACCGAGACCGACCCGGAGCGGCGGGAGCGGGCGCTCGAGTTCCAGCGCACCGTCGACAAGCTCTTCAGCCTCGGTGGCTTCCGGGGTGAGACGGACGAGAACCCCATTCAGCTGGCCCGGCGCTTCCGGGAGATGGCCGGGTTCTCCACCGAGGAGATCGACGACCTCTCCGAGGTCGCGACGGAGGCGCAGGAAGAGGCCCGCGTCGCCGCCGGCCTGCAGCCGTCCTCCTGACGAGAGCCGTTCGATGGCGAGAGTCCAGGTCATCCCGGAGACGTTCACGCTCGTCCACTTCGACGCCGGTGTGATCGCCGGGCTCGCCGAAGAGCTCGCGGCGAAGGCGGGAGTTCCCGACGACGTCGACGTGCGCATCGAGATCGACGAGGAGCTGCCCCTCCCGCTCACCGGGTCGACGTCCGACGTCGTCGACGGGTCGGCGACGTTGTGGTACTCGGGCGCGAACTTCGAGGACGGGCGCCACCGCACGCATTTCGACGAGCCGGTGGCGCGCACCGAGCTCACCATGGGTCTGCTGCGCGCGGCCGACCGCCTCGTCGGCGGCTTCACCGACGCGCCGGCCGACGAGGACCTCGCCGACGGGCAGCGTCATGCGTGGGAGACCTGGGCCGAGGGCCGCGCCGGTCGGCTCGGCGAGGTCACCCGGCGGGTGCGGCGCCAGTATCACTTCCGCCTCTACAACGGCTTCACCGACATCGCCGACGCCGCCTTCGACCGGCTGTGGTCGGCCGACGCGTTCACGTGGCCCGAGCTTCAGGAGCTCTGCGCGCAGTGCGGCGCCGCCGATCCCCGCCCGAAGCCCAAAGCGCGCACGCCCGTGCGCAAGGAGTCACTCAAGCCCACCGGGTGACGCGCGCGCTCACGTTCTCCGGCGCTCAGTGAACGCATCTACTCCAGGTCTTGGGCGCTGATGGCCTCGAGCAGGTCGAGGTCGGGGGGTCGGGCGAGCAGGTCACGGACGGTGCTCGCCATCTCCACCGTCTCGGCTGCATCGAGATGCGAACGGGCGGCGTCCGGCGACACCCACTTCTCCACGACGGTGAGCCGTCCGGAATGCAGGGTCGACGCCACCAGGTCGACGTTGCGGCAGTCACCGCGGTTGCGGGTCAGCACGACGTACTTCGCCAACGCGGCCGCGAGCTCGGCCTCCCGGCCGGTGCGAGCCTCGAAGACCGCGGTGACCATCGCCAGCTCGACTTCGTCGGGCATGTGGGCTCCGTGATCCCGCTGTGGCTCGGGCCCGCCCGATGGGTAGACCCCGAGAGATGGGCCCCGACGGGTGGGGCCTCCCGGTGAAAAACCTGCTTGACGGAGCCGGTATCGTAGCTGGGCAGGCAGGGCCTTTTCTGGTGTTGGGAACACGCGCCCGGCATCGGATCGTTGGCACCAGTACCGGCCCCCCAACCAGCAAGTAGAAGGGTTCTCGTGGCCAAGGAGCGTGTCGAGCGGGACGAGGAAGATCTCGTTCGGCTGTATCTCACCGATATCGGGCAGTACCCCCTGCTCACCAAGGACGACGAGGTTCGCCTGGCTCAGGAGATCGAGGGGGGGAACGCCGCCCGGGAGGCGCTCCTGGCCGGTGGCAAGGAGCTGGCCGCGGCCAAGAAGCGGGAGCTGCGCCGCACCGCCCGCCACGGTGACGAAGCCCAGCGGACGTTCGTCCAGTCGAACCTGCGCCTCGTGGTGTCGATCGCCAAGAAGTACCAGGCGTCGGGTCTGCCCCTGCTCGATCTGATCCAGGAGGGCAACCTCGGCCTGATGCACGCGGTCGAGAAGTTCGACTGGCGCAAGGGCTTCAAGTTCTCGACCTACGCCACCTGGTGGATCCGCCAGGCGATCACCCGCGGCATCGCCAACACCGG
>JBOGFJ010000263.1:0-3145 GCA_050743385.1 Acidimicrobiia bacterium | reverse complement strand
CGGTTGACCTGCCGCTCCCCGTTCTTGCGCGCCCAGCGCGGCGGAAACGCAGCGCGGGGCGCGCAGGTTCGTGGGGGCGAGGGAGGAAGTCAGCCCTCGAGGGCGGAGACGGTCTCACCCGGTGTAGTGGTGAAGTACGACAGCCCGCTGCCGAAGTACACGCGGTCGCCGGCGATCACCGGCGCGCTCGAGATCGTGCCGACGGTGTCGAGAGCGAAGAGCTCCTCCCCCGTCTCGGTGTCGAACCCCTGGAGCTGGTTGTCGGCGGTCACGAAGCCGACGCCGTCGCCGAGCGTGATGGGAGCCCACGCCCAGCCGGGCAGCGGCCGCTCCCACCGGATGTCGCCGGTCGCGGGGTCGAGCGCCATGAGCACCGCCGCGGGCTCGTCACCGGCGGGCTCGCCATCGTCGCCGGGCTCGTCGGCATCCTCGTCGCGCTCGCCGGGACCGTTGTTGCCGGCCACGATGATGCTGGTCCCGTCGTAGGCGCCGTTGTTGAACACGCCCCCGATCAGCGGGCTCCCCCCGCTCACGGCCCGCTGCCACACGATCTCTCCGGTCTCGCGGTCGAGCACCCAGAACATCCCCGACTTCTGGCCGGCGCCGAGCAGCTTGCGCTCGACGCCGTCGATCTCGGCCTCGAACAGGATCGGGTTCGTGCCCAGGTCGGTGTCCTCGGAGATCGGCGTCGGCACGGTGAACACGTCGCCCTCGGTCACCTGGCGGATCCAGCGCTGCTCGCCGCTCTCGAGGTCGAGGGCGATGATCGAGTCGGACGTGGGCCCCGCCGACTCCGTGTAGTTGTTCCCCGTGGTGACGAACACCGTGCCCGTCTCGACGTCGACCGAGACCGACGACCACACACCGACGCCGTTGAACGGTGGCTCGGCGGTACGGAACCGCCACAACTCGTCGCCCGTCTGGCGGTCGAACGCGGCGACGCCACCGCGGAAGGTCGCATTCGCCTCGGCCGCGATCTCCTCCACCGACGCCAGGCCGACGACGACGGCGTCCTCGGTGACGACCGGGGAGGAGAACCCGACCGCGAACTCCTGGTCGTCGGCGACGACGCTCCACACGTCCTCGCCGGTCTCGGCGTCGACCGCCCACAGCGTCGGGTCGCTGCCGAACACGTAGAGCACGCCGGCGGCGAGCGTCGGTGACGACGAACCGCTGATGTCGTCGCGCCTCCACACCTCGTCGCCGTTCGAGGCGTCGAGCGCGACCAGGCCGTTGCCCGCGAGCACGTACACGCGACCGCCGGCCACGGCCGGCGCGCCGTTCACCGAGCCCGGTGCCTCGTACTCCCAGGCGGTCTCCATGCCGGCGACCCGCGCCGGCGTGAGCGGCGAGCCGGGATTGTGGAAGCTCGAGCGCAGGTCGTAGCCGAGCTGCACCCACCGGTCGCCGCCGCGCGGGGCGGGCGCGGCGTCGTCAACGGACGGGCCGGACGAGCCGCCGTCAGACCCGTTGCCGGCGCAGGCGCCGAGCACGACGACGAGGAGAACGACCAGTCGTCGCATCAGTCGCGGTAGACGGGCGCCCGCTGCTCCTTGCGAGCCCGCACGGCTTCCTCGAAGTTCTCGGTCGTGAGCCGCACGTAGAGCTGGGCGTGGCCCTCGGCGTCCATGTGCGAGTGCAGGCTGCCGGCGTCGAGGCTCGACCACAACATCCGCTTGGTCACCTCCACACCCACCCGGCTGAACCCGATGATGCGCTCGGCCAGCTCGTAGCAGGCCTCGAGGAGCCGACCGGCCGGGACGGTGCGCGACACCAGGCCGACGCGCTCGGCCTCGGCGGCGTCGACGTCACGACCCGAGAGCATGATCTCGAACGCCCGCGACGAGCCGATCGCACGCGGGAGCAGGTAGCTCATCCCGAGCTCGCTCGACGTCAGGCCGTTGTTGATGCCGGCGGCCCGGAAGTAGGCCTGCTCGGACGCGATCCGGATGTCGGTGGCGACGCTCAGACAGAAGCCCCCGCCGATCGCGGCTCCGTTGATGGCACCGATCACGGGCTGGTGCATCTTGCGCAAGGCGAGCACGACGTCGTCGAGCAGGGCCATCGAGCGGCGGGCGATCGACGAACGGGTGAGCCCGGCGATGTTCGGGACCGTCCCGGAGTCTTCCAGATCGGCCCCGGAGCAGAAGCCCTCGCCCGCACCGGTGACGACCACGACGCGCGTGTCGTTGTCGTGGCTGACCTCCTCGAGCGCCTCGCGGAACGGGATCATCACGTCGAACGCCATCGCGTTCATGCGCTCGGGCCGGTTGAGTGTCACCAACGTGACCTGAGGTCGCGGCTTGTCGATCAGCACGAAGGACATGCCTGCATCCTCCCACGGGGGAACGCGGCCGCTCCGGGCCTGACACCATGGCGACAGCATGGAGTGGTTCGGGGCCCCCGACTACTGGCTGAGCCGGCTCCTCTTCGAGCGGGCCCTCGGGGCGATCTACCTCATCGCCTTTCTCGTCGCCCGCAACCAGTTCCGCCCGCTCCTCGGCGAGCGCGGCCTGCTCCCCGCGCCCCGGTTCCTCGCGGTGGTGCGGTTCCGGGAGGCGCCCAGCCTCTTCCACCTCCACTACTCCGACCGGCTCCTCGGCGCGGTGGCGTGGGTGGGCATGGCGCTGGCGGCGAGCGTCATGGTCGGTCTGCCCCAAGCCGGGCCGCTGTGGGTGCCGATGCTCGTGTGGCTGACCCTCTGGGCGCTGTACGTGTCGATCATCAGCATCGGCCAGACGTTCTACGCGTTCGGATGGGAGTCGCTGCTGTGCGAGACCGGGGCGCTGGCCGTGCTGCTGGGCTCGTCCGACACGGTGCCGCCCATCCTCGCCGTCTTCATGGTGCGGTGGCTGCTGTTCCGAGTCGAGTTCGGCGCCGGACTCATCAAACTGCGCGGCGATCGGTGCTGGCGCGATCTCACCTGCCTGCAGTACCACCACCAGACACAGCCGATGCCCAACCCGCTCAGCCGGCTCTTCCACCTGCTCCCGGCGCGACTCCACAAGGTCGAGGTGCTGGCCAACCACGGGGCCCAGCTCGTGGTGCCGCTCTTGCTGTTCACGCCGCAACCGGTGGCGAGCATCGCCGGGGTGTTCATCGTGATCACCCAGGCCTGGCTCATCTGCTCGGGAAACTTCTCCTG
>JBOGFJ010000262.1:0-3520 GCA_050743385.1 Acidimicrobiia bacterium | reverse complement strand
CGCGAGCTCCGGGGCCAGCGTCTCGACCCGGGCGCGCGCTTCCGGTCCCTGCACTGCCAGCACGGCGCGGGTCGCGGTCACGTCCTCGACCCGGCAGCGTCCGTCGGCATGCTCCCGTGCCGCGCCTCCGAGGGCAGCCACGAGGGGGGCGGTGTTGGAGGCGTTCGGCATGACGAGGAAGTCGTCGACCGCGACCCACCACACGATGATGTCGTCGACGACGTGGGCATCGTCGGGATCGAGCAGGTGGGTGTACTGCGCCCGCCCCGGCTCGATCCGGCCGAGGTCGTTCGTCAGCGCCCACTGCAGCATCGAGCGCGCCCCCGCTCCCTGCACCCGCACAGACCCGAGGTGCGAGACGTCGAAGACGACCGCGTGCTCGCGACAGGCGCGGTGTTCGGCCACGACGCCCGTCTCGTACTGGATCGGCATCTCCCAGCCGCCGAAGGGCACCATCCGGGCGCCAAGCGCACGGTGCTCGGCATCGATCGGGCTGTGGCGCAGGGGCACGTCGTCGTCCGACATGAAGGCGGAGCCTAGGCCCGCGACAGGAGCTGCCATCCGACGACGAGGGCGTCGGGTTTCCCGGCGCGCGGGGTGAACCGGGATTGCGCGGGAGCCGCGAGCGAGGCGAGCGCGACCGGTCAGGCAGTCTCGGCCTCGCGGCCGCCGCCCCTCGTGTCGATCGGATCGACGTCGAGGCGGAGGGGCCCACCCTCGCCGAGCTGCTCGCTCAGCTGCGACGGTGGCTCCAGCCCGTACTTGACCAGGAGGTGGAGGTAGTCGCGCTGGTAGAGCACCTTCACGCGCACGTCGGGATGCAGCTCGCGGAGGCGACGGGCCTTCCGGTTCTTCTTGGTGACGAGCTTCTGGTTGAGCGTCGTGACCTCGATGTAGAGGTCGTACGCCGGCAGGTAGAAGTCGGGCGTGAACGCCTGCACCGGGCGCCCTTCCTTGTCGTGCTCGAGCGTGAACGTGCGCGGCTCGTACTCCCACGTGATGCCATAGAAGTCGAGCAACTTGGCGAACTGGCGCTCGGAGTTGTGCGCGAAGCGCACGTCCTCGTGGGGCAGACGCTCGTCGCTCACGCGGCTACCCCGGCATCGGGCGTGCTAGCCGCTCTCGGCCGCGCGGTTACCGCGACCGGGGGCCGCGCCGGCACGCTCGTCGCGATCTCCCGCCGGAGCGAGATCGTGGATGCTGGCGTCGATCTCGTCGACCACCTGAGCCAGCGACACGATGTTGAGCACGCCCTGGCCGTGGCGTACGAGATCGATGAGCGCTTCCCCGTCGCGCGCCAGCAGGGAGTTGGCCCCGTTGAGCACCAGGCTGGCCGATGCCCAGTCGTCACCGAGGTCTTCACGCAGGTACTCGATCGCCTTGCGGGCCGTCTGGAGCTTGACGCCCGCGTCGATCAGGTTCTTGATGACCTTCAGGCGTACGAGGTCTCGGTACGAGTAGCGCCGCTGTGTACCGCTGCCGTGCGCGTCGGCGAGGGACGGGCGCACGAGGTCGGTGCGGGCCCAGTAGTCGAGCTGGCGGTACGAGATCCCGACGATGGCGCACACCTGCGGGCCTCGGAAGCCGATCTCGTCGTCGTTGCCGTCGAGAAGCGACCCCTGGGTCGTCCGCGGGGGCTTGCTGCTGGCGTTGCTACCCATGGACACTCCGCCCTCTGCTCGTGCCGCCGGTGGCTCCGGGCGGGAAGATCGCCCGGAATCACATGGTCGTAGTTACGAGAATGTCGACGCTACCGCCCCCCGTCCGGGACGTCAACGATGGCCGGTGGTCGCGCCGGGCGGGATGGTCGGCAGCGCGCCGAGGCGCACCACTCGGCCCCTGAGCCCGGCCGGATACCGTCCAGGCGCCGTTCCGCTACTGGGCGAAGTCTTCGGGGCGCACCTGATCGAGGAACTCCCGGAACTCCTCGATCTGCTCCTCTTCTTCCCCTTCTTCGTTCTCGAAGAGAACGCCGGCCTCCTCGAGGACGGCTTCGTCGGCGAAGATCGGGACCTGCTCGGGGTAGCGCACCGCGAGGGCGATGGCGTCGGATGGCCGCGACGAGATCCGGTAGCTGTCGCCGTTGCCGTCGCCGCCGAGCTCGATCTCGGCGAAGAAGGTGCCGTCGTGGAGCTCGGTGATCTCCACCCGCCGCAGCTGCACCGACATGTCGTCGAGCACGGTCTTGAACAGGTCGTGGGTCATCGGCCGGGGCGTCTCCATGCCCTGGAGCGCGTACACGATGGCGGTCGCCTCGGGCGGACCGATGAAGATGGGCAGGTAACGCTGCCCTTCCTCCTCGCGCAGCAGCACGATCGGTTGGTTCGTCGGGACCTCGACTCGGACTCCCACCAGGGACAGACGGATCACGCAGCGCCTCCGACTCGAACCGTCTCACCCTACCATCGGCCTCACCCCGGACCGGCCCGCCCCGAATGACCGGTTCCGAGGGCGGAGACCCCTCCGTAGAGGGCGTCGACGTACGCATCCGGACGCGCGCGGACCAGCTCGCGGTCGGCCTCCACGACCGATGGCACGTTGCGGTAGAGATCGGCGATGTGCAGGCCGTAGCCCAACACGAACACGTCGGGAACCTCGTGGCCGACGTAGCGCACGGCGAGGGGGACGATACGGCGGACGGGCCGGTTGATCAGCGTGCACACCTCCACCCGGCGCGGTGCCCGCTGCTGCACATGGCCCAGGAGGTAGGCCAGCGTGAGCCCGGTGTCGACCATGTCCTCCACGATGACGAGGTCGCGGCCCTCGATGTCGACGTCGAGGTCCTTCAGGATCCGGACGCGTCCGGAGTCGGGTGCGTAGCGCGAGATGGAGAGGAAGTCGACGGTGACTTCGATGTCCCCGACGGCGCGGGCGAGGTCGGCGAGGAAGATCAGCGCACCCTTCAGCACGCCGACCAGCACGACACCGTCGGGATGATCGGCGGTGATCTCCCCCGCGAGACGCTTGACCACGCCGGCGAGCGCGGCCCGGTCGAGGAGTACCCGTGGGGACGCGACCGACTCGGGCTCAGTCAGCGAGGGCCCCGCGCAAGGTGGTGACGAGCAGGGCCGAGCGCAGCCCGCGCCCGAGGCGCGCCAGCTCGGCCAGGTCGGCCTGGGCCTTCGCCCGCGCCTGCGGGTCGCGCTGTCGGAGCAATCCGATCAGCCGCTGCTCGAACAGCGCCGCTTCGCGGTCGGCGAAGCTCTTGTACATGCGCAGATGCCGGGCTTCGATGCCGTGCCGGTAGAAGCCCGCCGCCATCTTGGCGATCGTCAATCCCTCTTCGTCGAAGAGGACGTGGTCACCCGATTGTGCCGCCGGCGTCAGCAGCCCGAACGACTCGAGCTCCGCAACCGCCGTGTCGTCGAGACCGGCAGCCCGGGCGAGATCGGCGCGCGTGAGGCTCACGCCTCCCGAGGTCAACGAACGGGCACCCTCGGCCGGCGGTTCCTCGGCGAGCGTCACCTCGTCGACCGGCAAGGGCGGCGCGCCGACCGCGGGCGCGTCCCCGCCCCGCGAG
>JBOGFJ010000261.1:0-16761 GCA_050743385.1 Acidimicrobiia bacterium | reverse complement strand
CGCTCCGAGTGCAACCGCCCGCTGCCTCCGATGTCCTCGCATCAATCGCTCCTCGTCGAACGACCCGGGCGGGATCGTGTCTATCGCCGTGGCAACGACAGCGCCACCGACCGTGACGTTGCTCCGTAGGATGAGCATCGGCATGGTGCCGATGCAGCAGCTGACGTGGGTGAGCGGATCGTTTCCGGCACGAGTGCTGGAGGCGCGCCTGCACTTCGAGGGCATCGAGGTGGAGCTGCGCGGGGCGGTCGACGGCCCCTACGGCTTCACCGTCGGTGCGATGGCACGCATCGACGTGTTCGTTCCCGTCGACCAGCTCGACGACGCCCGCTTCGTGCTGCTCGCGGACGAGGTCGACGCCGCGCTGGCAGCGCCGCGCGAGTGGGGCGGCACGACGCGGGGTCCGAGCGCGTGGTCACGTGCCGGGGCGTGGGCGGCGTTGGTGGCGGCGGCGCTGGCGCCTGTCGTCTGGTATTTGCGCCAGTAGCCGGAATCGTGTGGGAGCGGCGAGCGAAGCGAGCGCGACCAGAAGAGTCAGCCGGCGAGAATCGCGTCGAGATCGCTGCCCTTGAGGCGCCGGAACGCGCGGCCGGTGGGTGCGCGGTCGAGCACCGCGACCTCGAGCTGTGGGGCCGCCAGCGGCGGCTGGTCGGCGCCGGAGAGCACCGACGCGCCGAGGCGCACGGCGGCCCGGTGGTCGAGGGCGCTCTCGAACCGGCTCGTCAACGAGTCGGCGATCGAGTCGGCCTGCCCACCGAGCACCGTGAAGCCCTCCTCGTCCATGACGGTGCCGTCGTAGAGGATGTGGAAGAGCTCGTCGTGTTCGGGGGCGTCGCCGACCTGCGCGACCAGGATCTCGACCTCGTAGGGCTTCATCTCGTGGGTGAAGACCTGGCCGAGGGTCTGGGCGTAGGCATTCGCCAGCGAGCGCGCGTTCACGTCTTCGCGGGAGTACGAGTAGCCCTTGAGGTCGGCGTGACGGACGCCGGCGATCTTGAGCATCTCGAACTCGTTGTACTTCCCGACGCCGGCGAACGCGATGCGGTCGTAGATCTCGCTGATCTTGAACAGGGTGCGGGACGGGTTCTCGGCGACGATGGCGATGCCGTCGGTGGCTTCGAGGGCGACCAGGCTGCGACCGCGGGCGATGCCCTTGCGGGCGTAGTCGGCCCGGTCCTTCATCACCTGCTCGGGCGAGACGTAGAACGGCATCGTCATAGGCCGCCGCCCTCCTCTCGGCCGCCGAGCAGCGCCTCGGCCTGTTGCTCGACTTCTTCGTCGGTCAGCGCGTGGTAGCCCTCGGCCGAGATGGTCGCCACCGTCGGGAAGATGCGGCGGACGAGGTCGGGCCCGCCGGTGGCGGCGTCCTCGTCGGCGGCGGCGAACAGCGCCCGCAGCGCGAGCTCGGTGGCCTCGGGACCGGTGAGAGCATCCCTCCACGAAGCCTTGATCCAGTTGCGGGCGTGCACGCCGCCGGACCCGTGGGCCTGGAAGTCGGTCTCCTCGTACTTGCCGCCGGTGACGTCGAAGCTGAACACGCGCCCCCGCCCGCGGCGCTCGTCGTAGCCGGCGAAGAGGGGCACGACGACAAAGCCCTGGAGGGCGGCGGGGAGGTTGCTCTTGACGAGCTGGCTGAGCTGGTTGGCCTTGCCCTCGAGCGACAGCCGCTCGCCCTCGATCTTCTCGTAGTGCTCGAGCTGCACCTGGAACAGTCGCACCATGTCGACCGACGGCCCCGCCGCGCCCGCGATCGCGACGCCCGAGTGGTCGTCGGCCGGGAACACCTTCTCGATGCGGCGGCTGGCGATGTTCATGCCCGCAACTGCCCGGCGGTCGCCGGCCATTACTACGCCGTTGGCGTAGCGGATCGCCAGCACGGTGGTGGCCTGCGTGATCTCGACCGGAGCGCTCACGGGCGGACCGCTCCCGCCACCGCCACCGCCACCGGTGCCCGGCACGGTGTGCGGCGCGACCCGGCGCAGGTAGTCGACGAACGACGGACCGGGATCGAGACCAGCCCCGAAGGAGGGAAGCAACGGCTCAGCCATTCGCCGAGCGAGCCTACACGGGCCTTATGACGCCACTTGCAGCTTGCGTGCGCGCTCTCGCGCCGAGGCGACCAGGTCGTTCGCTTCCACGAGCGTTCCCGCGCCGTCCTCGAGGTACTCGATCGCGTTGCGAAGTGCCTGCATATCGTCGCGGAACTGGCCGAGACCCCCGTTGCAGTTGAAGCACAGGACGCCGCGCACCTGGTTGGTCACGTGATCGTGGTCGACGTGCTCGGGATCGGGCTTCCCACAGATCGGGCACCGGCCGCCTTGGTTCTTTACGAGCTCGACCACCTCGGTTGCACCGATGCCATAGCGACGGACCAAGTGGTAGTGCCGACTACCGCCGTACAACCGTTCCCGCGTTTCGCGACCCCGCGCGTTGTGACAGGGCTTGCAGTATGGATGCCGGCCATCCTTCGTCCGCCGGTTGCGCGGAAACGCGTTGGCCGGCTTCCACTCACCACAGTCGGGACAACGCTTCATCGCTCGATTCTGATGCGGGGGTGTGACAACGAAAGTGCCCGCCTCGCGGCGGGCACCATGACGTCACGGGAAAGAGAACGCGTTCTACTCTCCCCCTTTTTGTACATAGTTCCTCACGAAGTCCTCGGCGTTCTCCTCGAGCACGGAGTCGATCTCGTCGAGCAGATCGTCGAGCTCTTCCTTGAGCTCTTCGCCCTGCTTCGTGGGCGCCGCGACCTCAACGTCTTCCTCGACCCGTTCCCTGGGCGCCTGCTTCTGCTTGCGTTCTCTCTCAGCCATGACGCACTGACTCCCGAGCTCGCCTGCCTACGACGCCAGCCGAGCGACGAGCTCGGCGGGTGACGTGCACTCCTCGAACAACGACTCGACGTGCTCGCGCGTTCCCCGCAGCGGCTCCATCATCGGGATGCGCCGCAGCGGGTCGCTCCCCACGTCGAGGATGAGACTGTCCCAATTGGCGGCGACGACCGCGTCGGCCCACCGGGCCAGGCACTGGCCCCGGAAGTATGCCCGGGTGCTGGGCGTGGGCTCGGTCATCGCGGTCGTCACATCATCCTCCTCGACCAACCGCTCGACCTTACCCGCCCGTACAAGCCGTTCGTACAGCGATCGGTCGGGCCGCACGTCGTGGTACTGGAGGTCGAGCAGCGCCAGCTTCGAATCGTCCCACGCGATGCCGTCGCGCTCGCGGTATGCGTCGAGCAACTGCAGCTTCGTGACCCAGTCGAGCTGGCCGTCGAGGGTGAGCGGGTCGCGCTCGAGCGCCGCCAAGGTCGCTTCCCAGCGCTCCAGCACCTGCTGGCCGACCGCTTCCCCGCCACAGAGCTCGAGGCCGGTCTCGTCGGCGTACTTCTGCGCCAGCCGGAGGAACTCCCACTGGAGCTCGACCGCGGTGGTGTGCCCGCCGTCGACGAGCTCGACGGTCGCGCGGCAAGTCGGGTCGTGCGAAACGGTGCGCATCGCCGGCACCGGCGCCACGATGGAGTAGTCCTTGTCGATGAAATCGTCCTCGATCATCGCCAGGACGATCGCGGTCGTGCCCACCTTCAGGAACGTGGCGACCTCGCACAGGTTCGCGTCGCCCACGATGACGTGGAGGCGCCGGTACTTCTGCGGATCGGCGTGGGGTTCGTCGCGCGTGTTGACGATCGGGCGCTTCAGTGTCGTCTCGAGCCCGACCTCCTCCTCGAAGAAGTCGGCCCGCTGGCTCAGCTGGTAAGCGGTGACCCCGGTGCCGTTCTCGCCCCCGACCTTCCCGGCGCCCGTGAAGACCTGCCGGGTGATGAACCACGGGAGGAGATGCCGCACCAGCGTGGCGAACGGCACCGCCCGGTCGACGAGATAGTTCTCGTGACAGCCGTACGAGTTGCCCTTGCCGTCGGAGTTGTTCTTGTAGACCACGACCTCCTGGCCCGAGCCCAAGAGCCGCCGGGCCGCCTGCATCGAGCGGGCCAGGATCCGCTCCCCCGCCTTGTCGGCACACACGAGCTCGAGCGCGTCGGCGCACTCGGGCGTCGAGTACTCGGGATGGGCGTGATCGACGTAGTAGCGGGCACCGTTGGTGAGCACGGTGTTGACGAGATGGGTTTCGATCTCCGGCGGTGCCGCGCCCTCGCGCGCGAATCCGCGGGCGTCGCGCCCGGGCGATTCATCCTCGAAGTCCCAGCCGACCTTGCGGTGCTCGACGTAGCCGTTGATGAGCATCGAGGAGGCGAGCACCGGGTTGGCATCGGCTGCGCCTCGCAGCGCGACGCCGTACTCGGTCTCGATTCCGCAGACCTTGGGTACCGCCACCCGCTCAGCCTACCCGCCGTCCCTCCGCTTCCCCGCGACCGCAAAAGCGCAGGTTGCAGCGTCGGTGGGTGCTCTAGAGGTACTGGCCCGTGGTGACGCGCTCGATCTGGCGTCCGCCGGTCGCGTCGTCGCCCTCGCCCAGCAGGGTGCGCACGAACACGATGCGTTCGCCCTTCTTCCCCGAGATCTTTGCCCAGTCGTCGGGGTTGGTGGTGTTGGGGAGGTCTTCGTGCTCGCGGAACTCCTGGCGGATCGACGCCAACAGATCGTCGGTGCTGATCCCGCGTTCACCGCCCGAGATCTGCCGTTTGATCGACAGCTTCTTCGAGCGCCGCACGATGTTCTCGATCATGGCGCCCGACGCGAAGTCCTTGAAGAAGAGGACCTCCTTGTCGCCGTTCTGGTACGTGACCTCGAGGAACCGGTTGGACTCTTCGGTCTCGTACATGCGTGCGACGGCGGCGTCGATCATCGCCTTCACCGCGCCGTCTGCGCTGCCATGCGCCTTGGTCTCGTCTCCGGAGATCGGCAGGGCGGTCGTGAGGTAGCGGGCGAAGATCTGGCGGGCGCTGTCGTCGTCGGGCCGTTCGATCTTGATCTTCACGTCGAGCCGGCCGGGCCGGAGGATCGCCGGGTCGATCAGGTCTTCGCGGTTCGACGCGCCGATGACGATGACGTTCTTCAGACTCTCCACGCCGTCGATCTCGGCGAGGAGCTGCGGCACGATCGTGCTCTCGATGTCGGACGAGATGCCCGAGCCGCGCGTCCGGAAGAGCGAGTCCATCTCGTCGAAGAAGACGATGACGGGCACGCCCTCCTCCGACTTCTCGCGCGCACGCTGGAAGATCAGCCGGATCTGGCGCTCGGTCTCACCGACGTACTTGTTGAGGAGCTCCGGCCCCTTGATGTTGAGGAAGTACGACCGGGTGGTGTCGCTGCCGGTCTTCTCGGCGACGCGCTTGGCGAGCGAGTTCGCGACCGCCTTGGCGATGAGGGTCTTGCCGCATCCCGGTGGGCCGTACAGGAGGATCCCCTTGGGCGGCTGGAGCTGGTGCTCGTGGAACATCTCCGCGTAGAGGTACGGCAGCTCGACCGCGTCCTGGATCTGGTCGATCTGGTCGTCGAGCCCGCCCACGTCGGTGTAGGTGACGTCGGGCACCTCCTCGAGCACGAGCTCCTCGACCTCGGGTCGCGGCAGACGCTCGACGAGGAGCCCGGAGCGGCTGTCGAGCAGCAGGTGGTCACCGGCGCGCAGCCGCTCGCCGACCAGCGATGTGGCCAGCTCGCACACCCGTTCCTCGTCGGCGCGACCGACGACGAGGGCGCGCCGCCCGTCGGAGAGCAGCTCCTTGATGGTGACGACCTCGCCCGCGGCCTCGGGCCCGCGCGCGAGCACGACATTGAGCGACTCGTTGAGCACGACCTCCTGGCCCCGCTCGAGCGTGTCGACCTCGAGCTCGGGGTGGAGGGCGACGCGCATCTTCCGGCCGGCAGTGAACACGTCGACGGTGCCGTCGTCGTTCGCGGCCAGGAAGGTGCCGTAGGCCGACGGCGGCATCGTGAGCTTCTCGACCTCCTCGCGCAGCGCGCCGATGTGCTCACGTGCCTCGCGCAGGGTCGCCGAGAGCTTCTCGTTCTGGGAGACGGCCTGGGCCAGCTGACCCTTCGTCTCGAGGAGACGTTCCTCGAGCGTGCGCACGCGCTTGGGGGCGTCCTGGAGACGGCGGCGGAGGACCACGACCTCCTCCTCGAGCGCCTTGAGCTGCTGCTGCAGGTCGCCGACCTGGCGCTCGTACTCGCCGAGCCGTCGCTCGTGCTCCGAAGCCACGGGGTCACACCTCCGTCGCCCGTTGTCCGTCGACGTGGGCTCGTTTCGGGACACTACACCCGGCCTCATCGCCGATCGGGGCAAGTATCCCCGTGTTGGAGGGGTCTCCTGTCATTTATCCTATGACGGCTTCAGAAATTGACGCCGGCCGGGACCCGCCATAGGCTGGTGTGCGTTCCCCCGAAGTCTTCTTCGAGGAAGTCTTCTTCGAGGCCGGAAGCGAGGACGCCACGATGAAGGTCTGGATCGACCAAGACCTCTGCACCGGTGACGGGCTCTGCGAGGAGATCGCGCCCGACGTGTTCACCCTGCTCGACGACGGGCTCGCGTACGTGAAGGAAGGCAGCAAGGTCTTCGAGAAGCCCGGTGGCGCCGAGGGGCTCGCCAATGTTCCTGCGGGCCAGGAAGAGGCCGTCATCGAGTCGGCCGAGGAGTGCCCGGGCGAGTGCATCTTCATCGAGGTCGACTGACTTTCTGGTCGCGCTCGCTTCGCTCGCCGCTCCGCGCAATTCTGGCTGGCCGGGCGCCGGCAGAGCCGGCCCCCTCCCCGGTGGATCACCCCACGAGACACGGCCCGGTCTCGACCGCCGCCTCTGCGCCCGACGCCAGCGCGGGCCCGAGCACAGCCTCGAGCTCCTCCCCCGTCAGGGCGTAGGCCGTTCCCGGCTGACCGGGGTCGACCGCGAACGCCACCCCGACGACCCGGCCCTCGAGATCGACGAGCGGGCCGCCCGAATCGCCCGGCGCCAAGTCCGCCGCGAGGACGAACACGCTCCGATCGGTGCGATCGGTGCGGTAGATGTCGGTGCCGCCGGCGGTCACAACCTCGGCGATGCGTGCGGGCGCGGCCCGGAGCGCACCACCGCCCGGATGGCCGTACACCGCTCCCGTGTCCCCTTCACTCGCGCCGGCGCGCTCCAGCGGGGCGCGATCGACATCTTCGACCTGAAGGATCGCGAGGTCGCGAGCGGGATCGAACGCGACCACGACCGCGGCCAGGCGCCGACCGTCGTTCGTCTCCACCATCGTCCGATGCTCGCCCGCCACGACGTGCGCGTTGGTCACGATCGTGTCGTCGGCGGCGACGAACCCGCTGCCGTTCTGGATCTGGTCGCACGCCTGCCCCTCGACCTTGACCACCGACGCCTCGACGCGTGCCGAGACGTCGGCGGCGAGACCCCCGGTGGGCGCCTGCCCCACGTCCTCGGGGCCGTCGAAGGCCTCGAAGACCTCCGGGAAGGGCGCCTCGCCCACGAGCCGGCCCAGCGCGCGTGCGGCGGGCGGCGGCGCGGGTGCGACCCGGTTGACGAAGCGGACGATGCTCGAGTCGCGCGCGGCCTCGGCCGGCCAACCGGGCGCGCTCGTCAACGCGGGAACGAGTAGCCACAACGCCACCAGCACCCCTACGACCCCGGTCGCGGCTCCGGCGAGCCGGTCGCCCCGGTGCAACCCGTCCTGCTGCGGGAGACGCCCGCGCAACGCCGCGCTGGCCGCGTAACCGGCGGTCTGGCCGAGCATCGCCAACACGAACACGAAGGCCACCGCCGCGAGGAGGCGGCTGCGGGCGGGCTCGCCGCTGAGGGCGTTGACGAGGTCGTCGACGACGACCACCGCGATCGCGACACCGGCGGCCAGGCCGGCCCACGACAGGGCGCGGGTGACGAATCCGAGCCGGTAGCCGCCGTACGCCGCCCCCGCCATCGCGAGCCCGAGCATCACGTCGAGCGGGCTCACTCAGCGCTCCCGGCAGTCCGGGGACCGGCGCTGCCCGTCCCCTCCCCGCAGGCTCGCACGCACCTACGCCTCCGGCGCGAGGAGGCGCGCGTGGGTGAGGAAGCCCGTGTGGGCAACCATCCGGTGGTCGGGTCGCACCGACTGACCGTCGACGTGCCATCCGCGCTGGAGCACCTCGACCGTGTCGGCCATCCCGAACGTCGACGATGCCAGCTCTTCCCGCAGACGCGCGACCTGCCCGATCGTCGGCAGGTAAGCGAGCAGGATGCCGCCCGGATGCAGCGCCGCCTCGGCATGCTTCACCGCCCGCCACGGTTCCGGCAGGTCGAGCAGCACCCGGTCGAGACCCACCGCATCGATCCCCGCGTAGACATCGCGCACCTTCAGGTCGAGCGGCTGCCCGGGGCCGAGGAACCCGTCGACGTTGTGCCGTGCCCTCTCGGCGAACTCCTCCCGGATCTCGTACCCGGTCACGTGCCCTTCGGGGCCGACGGCCCGTAGCAACGTTGCCGTGAGCGCCCCCGAGCCGACTCCCGACTCGAGGACGCGCGCACCGGGGAACACGTCGGCGAGGATCAGGATCGGGCCGAGGTCCTTGGGATAGATGACCTGCGCTCCACGGGGCATCTTGAGGACGTACTCGGCGAGCGTCGGTCGTACCGCCACCAACCGCGCCCCCAGCGACGTCCGGACGGTCACCCCCTCCTCGCGCCCGATCAGCGTCTCGTGGTCGAGCACACCCGCGTGCGTGTGGAACTCGCCGCCCGGGGCGAGCGTCACGAGGTGGCGGCGGCGCTTGGCGTCGACGAGCAGCACGCGGTCGCCCGCGACCAAGGCCCTACCCATCAGGCTCCGCTCGCGCGTTCGCGAAGGCGACAGAACGCACACACGTCGCCGGTGGTGGGCGAACCGCACACGGCACACTCGCCCAAGGTCTCCCGCTCCTTGCGCGCCTCGCCGGTGAAGCGCGGTTGCGCTCGGTCGAGGAACCCGAACACGAACGCTGCTTTGGTGCCCGGCGACCGATCCTCGAGCGCGTTGAGCGCCTCCTTGTAGCCGAGGTGGCGGTTCCCGACCGCCATCGGGCACTCCTCCACGATGTAGTCGATGCCCTCGAGCACGCAGTACGCGGCCATCTCACGCTCACCGAGGCGGATCAGGGGCTTGACCTTGCGCGCGAACCCGGGCGTCGCCGGCAGCACCGGGTGCTGGCGGCCGAGGTATTCGGTTTCCCACCGCATGACGTTGCCGAGGAGGACCGCTGCCTCGTCGTCGAGGTTGTGACCGGTCGCGACGACGTCGTAGCCGCGCTCGATCGCGACGCGGTTGAACAGGTGGCGCTTCGAGAGGCCGCATGCCCCGCACGGCGCCCGGCGCGTGGTAGCAGCCGCGCCGGGGATGTCGTATCCGTAGTCGGCCGCGAGATCGACCTCGTGGAGCTTGCGGTCACGCTCCACCGCGTACGCGCGGGCGGCGTCACCGGAGTGGTCGGAGTACTCGCCGATCCCGAGGCCGAGGTAGAGGCCGTCGGCGTCGTAGCCGAGCGCTACCAGCACGTCCCAGAGCGCGAGGGAATCCTTCCCGCCCGACACCGCGACGAGGACGCGTTCGCCCGGATGGAGCATGTCGTGCTCCTTGATCGCCCGCCGGACCTGCTCACGGCAGTGGTGCACGAAGTGCTCGGCGCAGAAGCCGGCGTTGTGCCGGCGTACGTCGATGACCGCCGGTCCCCTGCACACCCGGCATTTCACGACGCACCCCCCGACATCACGGGCCGGACCTCGACCGTGTCGGCGTCGCCGAGGCGGTCGTCGCGGGTCACGAGCGTCTCGCCGCAGATGACGAGCACCGACTCGGGGTTGAGCTCGAGGCGCTCGAGCAGACCCGCCACCGTGAGCGGGCCCGGCATCTCGAGCTCGCGCCGCGGGTTGCGAAGCAGGACTCTCACATGGCTCCCTCGCTCGGCGGCAGGGTACCCGCCGCCGCCCTCCGGGGCGCTCGTCCGGCTGTTACGAGCCAACCAGCGTACCGGTCGCCGTCGGCGGTCCCGCAGGCGGTTCGCGTCAGCGCTCGGGTGGCAGCACCCGGATTTCCACGTGCTGGCCCGGTTGGAGCTCTTCCGAGAAGACGGTACGCGGCTGCTCGCGGGCGATGCGGCGCAGCATCCGAAGCGTCACTGCGGCGAGACCCGTGTAGAGCCACGGTCGTGAGCCCTCGAGGATCCCCTTGCGCAGCCCGATGCGGGAAACCCGCGCGACGAACCCGGGCGAGGTCACACCCGGCGCACTTCGACGATCGTGCGGCGCTTGCGGCCTCGACGGTTGCCGAGGAAGTAGGCGACGAGCACGACCGCGGCGACCGCGGCCACCCCGACAGCCATCCCGACGCCTTTGGCGGCTCCGCCGCCCGACTCGGTCGCATCACGGATCTGGCCCAGCTTCGCCTCGAGGTCGGCCCGGGTGACGGGCCGGTCGCGCCGGTCGGCGGGCATGCTCATGAGTTCCCCTTCCGGTCCTTCCGCCGGCGCACCGCGCCCCGCGTCTGCCACGTGACCGCCGCCCCCAGCAGCAGCGCCACCACCATGATCACGTACGGCACCCACGACCAGTTACCGGTGAAGGTCGTGTCGGTCTCGGTCTGCAGCGCTCGCAGGCCCGCCAGGCCCAGGAACACTGCCCCGAAGCCGAGCAGCAGCGCGCCCAGCAGGCCGAAGGCCACGTATCGGCCCAGCTGCTTGAGCGGGACGATCGTCTCCTGCTTGAAGTACTCGACGACCAGGTCCCGCAGCTCCACCACGAGCTGGGGCAACGGCGGCGTGGAACGGACCGCCGCGGCCTCGGGTCGGGCGTCGCCGTCGGATCCGTTCACCATGTCCCTTCCTGTCGCGCTCTCTCGCTCGACGCCGGCATGCCCGGCGCCACCGCTTCGCGGCCTCTCGCCCGCATCCTCTTCTTGGTGATGGGCCGGGATTGTCGCCGCCGGCCTCTGCCGGTGCAAGCAACGCGCCCCGACGCTACGGAGTCACCGGCGCCGGCACCAGCTGGTCTGCCGGCGGGACGTCGGGGAACCCGGCCACGATCGTGGCAACCCGCTCGCGGAGAGCCACCCCGCCCGCCTCGGAGAATGCCCCGGCGGCGAGGAAAGCGAACCTCAGCGGCCGGCCCACGTCGATCAGCCCGGCCAGGGCGGTCACCCCTTCGAGGGAGCCCGTCTTCCCCCGCAACCGACCCTGGAGGGGCGTGCCCCGGAAGCTCGGCCGGAGGGTGCCCGCCTCCCCGGCGACCGCGAGACCGCTCCACAGGGCGTCGCGGTCGGACTGCTCACCGACGTCGAGCGCACTCACGAGCTGACCGCACGTTGCCCGGTCGCCCCGATCGAGACCGGAGCCGTCGACGAGCGCGAGTCCCTGGGTGGTGATGCCGAGCTGCTCGAGCGTGGCGATGATCGCAGCCGTGCCCGCCGCGGTCGTTCCCTCGCTCGCGGCCTTGAACCCGATCTCGCGCGCGAGGAGCTCGGCGGTGAGGTTGTCGCTCGACCGGAGCAGCCCGCCGACGATGTCTCGCACCGGACGCGATTGCACCGACGCGACGACGGCCGCGTCCGCCGGCGCCGGGCCGCGATCGGCTTCGGCACCGACCACGACACCGCGCTCTGCGAGCAGACGCGCCAGCTCCGACGCAGCGAAGCTGGCCGGGTCGTCGACAGGCACCGGTGTCGGGTTGAGCACGGTGTACCCGTCGTTGACGGTCAGTGCGCCGAGCGGGCCGACTTGCCCGCCGGTCCGATAGGTGTCGCGCCAGGTCGGGAGGTAGCGCACGGTCTCGTAGCGCGAATCGTCGCCGTGCACACCGCCCGGGACCTGGCGCACACCGGCGGCCACGATCGCGTCGGCCAGCTCGGCGAGCGACGTCGTGACGACGTCGGTCTGCTCGTAGAAGGGCTCCGTGGCCAGCTCGGCCGCGAACTCGGGCGTCGCGAGCACAGGATCACCGCCGCCGACGAGCCAGAGCTCGTCGACGCTCCCGTCACTCGCGGGGGCGGGCGCGACCACGTTCGTCTGGAAGCGGTAGTCGGGGCCGAGCACCTCGAGGGCCGCCACCGCGGTGAAGAGCTTCTGGCTCGACGCCGGGATCATGGGGGCGTCGGGGTTCCGGGCCGCGAGGACGGTGTCACCGTCGCCCGTGGTGACGACCGCACACGACTCGACGCCGCCGAGCTCGGCGTCGAGCGCGCCTTGGAGCTGTTGGGCGCCGACCGTATCGACCAACGACTGCGGGACGCGCCGCGCCGACCACATCGGGGTCACCAAGGCCGGTGCCGTCCGCGACCGGGACGGGTCGGCTCCGGCCCCGGCGGCGAGTACGGCGCAGGCGATCGCGGCGAGCGCCACGAGAGCGACGAGCATCCGCCGCGCGGCTCCGGTGCTCACGGGCTGGTTCGCCGGGAGTGGTAGCGCGCGTACCGCCACAGGTGCTCCAACGCGACCACCGCGCGGTTCGACGACGAATAGCAGAGCCGCCCCGTGTCACGAACCGTGCGAGGCCCGGGGTTCTCGGGATCGGCCACCGCGAGCTCGGTGGCGGTGAGCACGGGCTTGCCCGTCGCCGCGGAGATGTCGGCGGCGGCGCGTGCGAACCGCTCGTCCTGGCGCTCGTGGTACGCCACGATCCGCTCGAGCCCGTGATCGGGAAAGAACGGCCCTGTTCGCATCAGGCGGGCCTGGTTCGACTGGATGCCCAGGCCGAGGTACACGACCGCGTCGACGCCGTCGTGGCCGGCCACGAGGTCGAGCACTTCGGGGATCGTGTCACGCGTCTCCGCGCCGGCGAGGTCGATGGGGTTGTTGCGACTCCAGCGCGGAGGGAGCTTCGCATCGATCGCGGCGAGGAGGTCTTCGGGCAGGTCCACGAGCTCGAGATCGGCGCGGGCGATCGCGTCGGCCGTCACGACGCCCCAACCGCCCGCCGTGGTCAGCACCGCCACCCGCGGCCCACGCGGGAGGGGTTGCGTCGCAAAGGTCGCGGCCGCTTCGAATGCCTCCTCGACCGACCCGGCGCGGGTGACGCCGGCCTGCCGGCACATGCCGTCGAAGACGCGCTCGTCGCTTGCGAGCGCGCCGGTATGTGACGCGGCGGCCTGCTGGCCGCGACGCGTCGTCCCGCCCTTCAGGAGAACGAGCGGCTTGCGTTCCGCTACCGCACGCGCCCGCTCGTAGAAGGTCCGGCCGTCGGTCACGCCCTCGACGTAGGCGAGCGCGACGGCGGTCTCCGGGTCGTGGGCATAGCACTCGAGCAGATCGGGAACGGTGACGGCGGCGGCGTTGCCCGCCGACACGGCGCGGCTGACGCCGATGCCGGTCTGCACGGCGTAGTTCTGGAACGACGACACGAAATTCCCGGACTGGCTCGCGATCGCGATGCGACCCCGCGGCGGGAACGGCGCCACGATCTGCGCACAGAGCGACGCCGGCGTCGACACCACCCCCTGGCCGTTGGGTCCCACGAGCAGGATGCCGAGCTCCTCGCAGCACGCCACCAGCTCCCGCTCCGCGGCCCGGCCCCTCTCGCCTGCCTCCCCGTAGCCCGCCGACGTCACGAACGCCGCTCGCACACCCTTAGCCGCGACGGCCCGCATCAGGTCGATGTTTGCCGCCGCCGGCGTGCAGACGAACACGAGGTCGGCGGCGCCGTCGGGAAGGTCGTCGACCGTCGTGAGGGCGCGCACGCCGAGGATCTCGCCACCCTCGCGATTCGTGGCGAACACCGCGCCCGGGTAGCCGTGACGCAGGATGTTGTGGAGTGCGACGAAGCCGAACTTCCCGGGGTGTGACGACGCCCCCGCGACGACAACGCCTCGGGGTTCGAACAGCGGGTCGAAGCGCGCGGTTCCTGCGGTCACTCCCCCACCTCGACGAGGGCGTCGACGGCCAGCGGGCGACCGCCGACCACGATGAGCGGGTTGACGTCGACCGCCACCACGCGCGGATTGGCCTCGGCCAGGCGGGACAAGCCCACGAGCACCTCGGTGAGTGCCGCCCGGTCGACCGGAGGCTCACCGCGGAACTCGCCGAGCACGGCCTGGCTCGCGAGATCGTCGACCATCTCCTCGGCGTCGGTGGGCGTGATCGGTACGAGACGGAACACGACGTCGCCGACCGCCTCGGCGAGGATCCCTCCCAGGCCGACCATCACGCACGGGCCGAACTGCGCGTCGACGTGCAAACCCGCGATGAGCTCGCGACTGCCGCGCACCATTCGGGCGACGAGCAGCTCCACCGGGCCGTCGTCGGGCCCCGCCGCCGCCAGCAACTCGCTCCCCGCCGAGCGGACCGCGGTGGCGTCGCCGAGCCCGAGCCGGACCAGGCCGCGTTCGGTCTTGTGAGCGATGCCCTCGCCGCAGAGCTTCACCACCACCGGGTAACCGAGTGCGGTCGCGGCCGCAACCGCCTCGTCGGGGTCGGCGGCGGTGCGCTCGTCCGCGACCGGCACACCGTGCGCGGCGACCACGCGCTTCGACTCCACTTCCGAGAGCGTGCGTCGCATGCAGCCGGGATCAGACCGAGGTGGTGCGGTCGTGCCAGAACTCGTCCCTCAGCACGCGCTTGAGCAGCTTGCCGGCATCGGTACGGGGAAGCTCGGGCCGCACCTCGTACGTTCGCGGGCGCTTGTAGCCCCCGATGCGCTCCTCGACGAACGCGCGCAGCTCGTCGAGGTCGATGGCCTCACCGGACTTCGGCTGCACGATGGCGTGGACGCGCTCACCCCATTCCTCGTCGGGAATGCCGAACACGGCCGCGTCGAGCACGGAGGGGTGCGCGTAGATGACCGCCTCGATCTCCGCGGGATAGATGTTCACACCGCCGGAGATGACCATGTCTTTCTTGCGGTCGCAGATGTAGAGGTACCCCTCGTCGTCGGCGTAGGCGATGTCGCCGACCGACTTCCAGCCGCCCCCCTCCAGCTCGTCGAGCTGCTCGGCCGTGCGGTGGTAGCCGTCCATTGCGAGACCGGTGCGGATGAAGAGCTCGCCCGGCTCGCCCGTCGCAGCTTCGCTGCCGTCGTCGCGCACGAGCTTGACCTCGACGCCCCCATAGGTCTTCCCGCACGAGCCCGGCTTGCGCAACTGGTCTCGTGGCTTGAGCACCGTGACGATCCCGAGCTCGGTCGAGCCGTACACCTCGTAGAGGAACCCTTCGCCGAGCTTCTCGACGACCTCCTCCTTCAGCGCGTACGGCACCGGCGCGGCGTTGGCGATGAGACATCGCATCGACGACATGTCGGCGCGTTCGAGGTCGCCCGGCGGAAGGCTGACGATGCGTTTGAGCTGCGTCGGCGCCGAGAAGGTGTTCGTGACCCGGTGCTCCTCGACGAGGTGCAGCCACGCGGTCGCGTCGAATTTGCGCAGCAGAACGATGGGACTTCCCAGGGTATGGCTGATGCTGGCGAACGCGAGCGGCCCCGAGTGGTACAGCGGGCCGGTGGTGAGATGCACGTCCTCGCCGGGCACGAGGCCGAGCTCGGTGAGGAGCGCCAGCACGATTACGGGGTCGGTGGTCGTGCGCAGCGCCCCTTTGGGTTTCCCGGTCGTCCCCGACGTGTAGAGCATCTGGGCGCCGACCGCGGATGTGCCGTCGTCGAGGGTCGGCTCATCGGTCGGCTGGTCTCGGAGCATCGCGTCCCATCGCTCGCAGCCCGCCGGGGCCTGGCCGCCGAACACCATCACCGCGCGTACCTTCGGCAGCCGCTCGCGCACCGAGGCGACGAGCGGTGCCTGCTCGGCATCCACGACCACGAGCGTCGCGTCAGAGTTGTCGATGACGTACTGCATCTCGTCGGCGTTGAAACGGTACGACAGCGGCACCGCGATCTGGCCGGCCTTGCGGGCGGCGTGGATCGTCACGAGCACCTCGACCGAGTTCGGTCCGCACCAAACGAGCCGCTCGCCGGGCTGCATGCCCAGTGCGCGCAGTGCGTGCGCGGCCCGGTTCACGTCGGCGTTGAGGGCTGCGAACGACACGACCCGCGGACGATCGCCACTCGCGGCGTCGACGATGATCGCCGGGTGCTCGCCGCGCCCGTCGGCATGGAGCTCGAGCGGGTCCGGCAGTCGCGGCATCCCAATCGCTCCCTCGCTCGACGCCGAAAATGCGCCGGTACTCTACCGCCGTGCCCCGCCCGTTCCCCCTCCGCGGCGTCATCGAGGGGTTCTACGGTCCGCCGTGGGCACCGGAGGCGCGTCTCGCCCTGCTCGAGTTCATCGCCGCGCGCGGGATGAACGCCTACGTCTACGCGCCCAAGAGCGACCCGCGGCACCGCGAGCGGTGGCGGGAGCCGTACGACGAGCGCGAGTCGTCGCACTTCCGAACGGTCGCCGCGCGCGCCCGCGAGTTTCACGTGCGTTTCGGGTTCGCGATCTCCCCCGGGCTCGACATCGCGTACAGCAACGACAACGACCGGCAGATGCTGCTGGCGAAGCTCGGGCCCCTCCTCGACGTCGGCGTCGACTGGTTCGTACTCGCGCTCGACGACATCCCCAACCGGCCCGTGCTGGCGGCCGAGCAGGCCGGCCTCACCACCTGGCTGCTCGACGCCCTGCGCACCCGTGACCGGCAGGTGCGGCTCTCGCTCGTCCCCACCGAGTACGTCGGCACCCGACCGACCGCCTATCTGCGCGATCTGGCGGCCGGACTGCCCACCGAGGTCGAAGACGTCATGTGGACGGGGCCGACGGTGTGCTCGCCGACGATCAGCGCCGAGCACGCCCGGTCGTGGGCGGCGGCACTGGGTGGGCGCCGCCCGTTGCTGTGGGACAACTATCCGGTCAACGACGGCCCCATGGAGCGGTCGCTGCACCTGGGCCCCTATCGCGGAC
>JBOGFJ010000260.1:0-9686 GCA_050743385.1 Acidimicrobiia bacterium | reverse complement strand
ATCGAGCTGGGCGTCGACCAGCTTGCGGAACCCGCGCCCGAACCCGAGGAGCTCGCCTTCATGCGCCTCAGCACCACACTGGCCTGGGCCTTCGACACCAGCGCCTAGACCTCTGGTCGCGCTCGCTTCGCTCGCCGCTCCCGCACGCAGCCGGCGGTCCGGGGGCGGGCCAAGCCCGCCCCCTCCTCGTGGGATGGCAGCTCCTTAGGAGATCAGACCGGCGGGCTTCCCGTCGACGATCTGGTCGAGGTACTCGGAGAGGCCGTAACCGGTGCGGCCGTCCCACCGCCACTCGGTCATGCCCTCCGAGATCCGGGTGACGAGCTGCTCCCCGTCGGGAGTGGTGCGGCGGTTCCGGAGCGGGATGAGGTTGAGCACCGAGCCCTCGATCTCGTAGTCGCGATCGGCGGTGTGGGCCTTCGCCCGGATCGTGCGGTGGTACGCGTCGGCGCCCTCCCACTCGGTCTCGACCGTGGCGCCGTCGATGTTGCGGTACTGGCCGCCTTCGAGCGCGACGCCACCGATGCGTTGCGAGCCGTCGCGCGCCGTGACGATCGAGATCACGAACCCGGCGTCCTCCCCGAAGTTCATCGTGAGCCACCGGTACCACCACGGCGACTGCCAGAAGCGCGGCCCCCACGAGTGGTCGCGTAGCCCGTAGCCGTCGACCGCCCACTCCTCGTCGCCGACGCGGATGACGCCGCGCCCGCCGATGTGCTGCTCGTAGTGACCGCGCGCGAACCCCTCCTCGGCGTTCTCGGTGATGGGGGAGCCGTCGTCGTTGACCGGCTCGCCGCCCCACATCGGTGACACGCCGCGGTACGCGAGCGCGACCTCGGCGTCGACCCACGGGTTCTCGGTGAACGCCTTCCGGGGGTTCGCCATCTGGAGCGGCTCGTCGAGGAGGGCCACCTTCCCCTCGTAGCTGACGCGGAGCTCCGCGAACGGCTCGATCACCTCGAAGCGCATGCCACCGGAGTCGAAGGCGTCGTTGTCGGAGATCTCGGGTCGGCTGAACATGAACGCCACGCGCCCGTCGGGCAGGTAGATGCAGGTGGTCATCTCGGCGTAGCCCTCGTTGGCGCGGTTGCCGAGCCGCAGGAAGCCGCCGACGCGCTCGCTCGGGTCGAAGACGTTGAAGTACATCGACTCGTTGAAGTTCGTCGCCGCCTCCAGGGCGTGCATGTATTCGTCGACGGGCTCCAGGCGCAGCTTCATGCCGTGAGTCCATCGCCCCTTGACCAGCTGGTCAAGGGGATGCTCAGCTCGCACCCATGCAGGTAACCGAGGTGGCCACCGGGCTGCGCTTCCCCGAGGGTCCGGTGGCGATGCCCGATGGGACCGTGCTGTGCGTCGAGATGCAGGAGCCCCGCATCGACCGGGTGCACCCCGACGGCAAGGTCGAGGTCGTGGCCGAGCCCGGCGGTAGCCCCAACGGGCTCGCCATCGGCCCCGACGGGGCGCTGTACGTCTGCAACAGCGGCGGTTACGAGTACCGCGACGACGTCCCCGGGATGCTGGTGCCGTCGACGTACCTCCCGGCGTACCACTCCGGCGGGCGCATCGAGCGGGTTGATCTCGCCACCGGCGACGTGACGGTCTTGTACACCCAGTGCGACGGCCATGCGTTCGTGAGCCCGAACGACCTCGTGTTCGACGACGCCGGCGGGTTCTGGTTCACCGACCACGGCCGCTGGCGCGAACGCGAGAAGACGCACGGCGGCCTCTACTACGGCCGCGCCGACGGCTCGTCGGTGCAGGAGATGGCCTATCCGCTCGACGCTCCCAATGGCGTCGGGCTCGCTCCCGATGGCACGCGCGTCTACGTGGCCGAGACCTTCGCGGGGCGCCTGTACGCCTGGGACCTGTCGGGCCCGGGCGAGATCGACCGCGGGAGCTCACTCGAAGCCCACGGCGGCCACTTCCTCACGGGCTTGCCGGGGTTCCAGTTGTTCGACTCGCTGGCGGTGGAGGAGGGCGGCAACGTGGTGGTCGGGACGCTCGTGAACGGCGGGCTGACCGTGATCGCGCCTTCCGGTGACGTAGTCGAGCACGTCCCGTTCCCCGACATGCTCGTGACCAACGTGTGCTTCGGGGGCGCCGACCGCCGCACCGCCTACGTGTCCTGCTCGGGAACCGGCAAGCTCGTATCGGTGCCGTGGCCCCGTCCCGGGCTCCAGTTGGCGTTCTAGACCCGCGCCGGGTTCACGGGTGCGCCGGTGACGTCGGCCTCGGTCCGGAGCACGCATCCCCGCAGCGCGGGATCGTCGGTGTTGTCGGCGGTCGTGACGTAGAGGTCACGGCGGTCGAGCCCGCCGAAGCAGAGGCTGGTCACCACCCGGGCAGGCACCTCGATTCGGCGATCGACCTCGCCATCGGGAGTCATCCGGACGACGCAGCCCGCGGCGGCCGACGCCACCCACACGCAGCCGACCTCGTCGATCGCCATGCCGTCGGGCGCGCCGGCGGCGAACTCGAACCGGCGCGGGTTCACGGCCTCGCCGTCGAGGAGATCGTGCACGTGGACGACGCCCGCGCGTGTGTCGGAGTGGTAGATGCGATCCTCGGTGGGGGAGAGCGAGATGCCGTTGGCGTGCACGACGCCGCCGTACAACCGGGTCGCCTGCCCCTCGGTGTCGACGCGCCAGCACTCGCCCGGCACCGGCTGGGCGTCGGGATCGAAGACCATGAACCGCAACGCACCCGCATACACCCGGCCGCTGGCGTCGGTGCACAGGTCGTTCCAGCCGGGGAGGCCCTCGATCCGGAACAAGAGACGCGTCTCGCCCGCGCGCACGTGCACCAGGTCGCGGCCCGAGAGCACGAGTCCACCGTTGGCGTGGAGCGCGATGCCACCGACCCCGCGTCGTTTGGGGACGATCGTCTCCACGCCGCCGTCGTGGGAAGCGAGGCGGTACACGCCACCGCCGAGCACGTCGCTGAAGTACAGGTTGCCGGCATCGTCGACCGTCGGGCCCTCGACGAGGCCGTAACCCGACGCCAGCGTCTCGAATCGCACCGGCGGATTATCGTCGGCCGGGTACCTCGACGAGAAGGAGCGCACGGTGGGACCGCTCTCGGGCGTGAAGGTCATCGAGATCGCCGGCATCGGACCGGGCCCGTTCGCCGCCATGATGCTCGCCGACATGGGTGCCGAGGTGATCCGCGTCGACCGCGTTCAGGCCGTCCCCGTGTCGTTCGAGGCTCCCAACAAGGACGTGCTCATGCGCGGGCGGTGCTCGATCGGGGTCGACCTCAAGACCGCCGACGGCGTCGAGACCGTGCTCCGACTCGTGGAGCAGGCCGACGCCCTCGTCGAGGGCTTCCGCCCCGGCGTGGCCGAGCGCCTCGGCATCGGCCCCGACGACTGCCACGCCCGCAACCCCAAGCTCGTGTACGGCCGCATGACCGGGTGGGGCCAGGACGGGCCGTACTCCCAGGCGGCCGGGCACGACATCAACTACATCGCCCTCGCCGGCGCGCTGGCGCACTTCGGGCGCGAGGGAACGAAGCCGACGCCGCCGATCAACCTCGTCGGCGACTTCGGCGGTGGCGGGATGCTCATGGCGTTCGGCGTCGTGTGCGGCGTGCTCGAGGCTCGCAGCTCCGGCGAGGGGCAGGTCGTCGACGCTGCCATGGTCGACGGCTCGGCCGTGCTCATGACGATGATGTGGGCGATCCGCGCCATCGGCGCCTGGGACGACCGCCAGGGCGTGAACGTGCTCGACTCCGGCGCGCCCTTCTACGACACGTACGAGACGGCGGACGGGAAGTACGTCTCCGTCGGCGCGCTCGAGCCGCAGTTCTACGCCGAGCTGCTCGAGCGGCTCGGGCTCGCGGGGGAGGAGCTCCCCGCGCAGATGGACCGGAGCGGGTGGCCGCAGCTGCGCGAGCGGTTCACCGCGGTGTTCAAGTCGAAGACCCGCGCCGAGTGGTGCGACGTGCTCGAGGACACCGATGCCTGCTTCGCACCGGTGCTGCCGATGCCCGAGGCGGCCGCGCATCCCCACATGCGGGCTCGCCGCACCATTGTGGAGGAATTCGGGATCCCGCAGCCCGCCCCTGCGCCCCGCTTCTCCCGCACGGGCGGCGCCATCCAGGGGCCACCCGCCTGGCCGGGTCAGCACACCGATGAGGTGCTCGCCGCCTGGGGCTTCACGGCCGACGAGATCGCCAAGCTGCGCGACGCCGGCGCGGTCAGATAGCGAGCCGGCGCGCTCGTACCTCGAGCTCGCCCTGACCCGGCGGCAGAGGCGAATCCGTGCGCGCACGGATGTCTCGTCGGCACGAGGCCTGGAGGATCGGACGCAGTTTCCGCGACCGATCTCACAGGAGCTCCCAACATGAGGAACGCGACCTCGATTCGCCGGCTGCTCACGATCGCCGCCGGTGCGTTGGCGGTGGGCGTCGCCGCCTGTACCCCTCTCAAGCCCCCGCCGGCGCAGTCCACTCCGTCGGACCCGGCCCCGCCGGCGGAGGCCGAGCTGAGCATCGATCCGACCCAAGCGGACCTGGGCGACAACGAGACCCAGGTGTTCACGATCACGAACATCGGCGATCAGGACAGCGGCACCGTCGAGGTAGGTTTCGGCGCTGCTGAGGCGACGATCAGCGCCGTTCCGTGCTTCACCGCGAGCGACGTGTCCATCAGCGCCGACCAGTGCGCCTTCACCGTCGTTGCCGACACGTGCTCGGAAGCCGTTCTCGGCGGCGGGCAGTCGTGCACGGTCGACGTGCAGCACCCGGACGATTCGAACCTCGAGGTGGCCGAAGCAGCACTTCGGGTGAGCGCGGTGCCGGGCGGCCAGGTGACCGCGGAGCTCAATGAGGTCGTCTAGCGTGCGGATCCCATCTCACGGCACAAGGCTTGCTCCGTTTCACAGCTTCCGCAGCCGGACCGCCTGCACGGAATGGTCGACTTCCTTCTCCAGGATGAGCCGGGCACGCTCGCGTGTCGGGAGCACGTGCTCGCGGAGGTTGACGCCGTTGATGGTCCGCCAGATGTCCCGGCCGATCGCGACCGCTTCGTCCCGTGACAGCCCGGCGAAGTGGCGGAAGAACGACCGCTCGTCGCGGAACGCGGTCTCGACCAGCGTGAGGAAGCGCTCGACGTACCAGCCCTCGATGTCGGCCTCGTCAGCGTCGACGTAGATCGAGAAGTCGAAGAAGTCGGACACGAACAGCGCCGGTGCACTGCGGCCCTCGCGCCCGTCGCCGGTCTCGAGCACCGACAGCCCCTCGATGATCACGATGTCCGGTTGACGCACGATCTGCTCCTCACCGGGCACGATGTCGTAGGTGAGGTGCGAGTACACCGGCGCCCGCGCCTCGGGCGCGCCCGCCTTGACGTCGGCGAGGAAGCGCAGGAGGCGGGGGAGGTCGTAGCTCTCGGGGAACCCCTTGCGCTCCATCAGGCCGCGCTCGGCGAGCACGTGGTTCGGGAAGAGGAAGCCGTCCGTCGTCACCAGGTCGACCTGCGGGTGGTCGGGCCAGCGACGGAGCAGCGCCTGGAGGATGCGGGCGGTGGTGCTCTTGCCGACGGCGACGCTTCCCGCGATCGCGATCACGTACGGCACCTTGGCGGCCGGGCTGCCGAGGAACGTGTCGGCCACGCGGTGAAGCCCCTGGCTGGCGGCGATGTAGAGGTTGAGGAGCCGAGACAACGCGAGATACACATCGGCGACCTCGTCGAGGTCGATGCGCTCGTTGATGCCGCGCAACTGTGCGAGATCGCCCTCCGAGAGCGTGAGCGGCGTCGCCGCCCGCAGCCGGGCCCACTCGTCGCGGGTGAACCGGACGAAGGGCGAGGGGGTGGCCGGCTCGCTCATTCGGTCACCGCCACCACCCGCGCAAGACGCTCGTCGCGCTCGTCGGGCGACGCCGCCAGCACGGTGACGTGGCCGAGCTTGCGGCCCGGCCGCGCCGCTTTGCCGTAGTCGTGGAGATGCGCTCCCGGCACCGCGAGCACCGCCGCCGGGTCGGGAAGCGCGCCGATGCAGTTGACCATCCCGCACGCGCCACGCGCTCCCGTGGCACCGAGTGGCAAGCCCACGACCGCGCGTAGGTGGTTCTCGAACTGGCTGGTGGCGGCGCCCTCGATGGTCCAGTGGCCCGAGTTGTGCACCCGCGGCGCGAGCTCGTTCGCGAGCAGCTCGTCGCCCACCTGGAACAGCTCAATGGCGACTACTCCCACGTACGCCAGGTCGTCGAGCACGCGTGCGGCGTAGTCGGCGGCCCGTTTCTCGAGCGACGCGTCGGCAGCGGGTGCGGGCGCCCGGCTCACTCGCAGGATCCCGTCACGGTGCTCGTTCTCGACCAGCGCCCAGTGTGCGGTCTCGCCGTCGGGCCCGCGTACCGCGAGCACCGAGACCTCCCGGTCGAACGCCACGAGCTGCTCCAGGATCAGCGGTTCACCTCCGAGCGCGCCCCAAGCGGCGTCGAGATCGCCCGCCTGTCGCAGCCGGTGCTGGCCCTTCCCGTCGTACCCGCCCCGGCGCGTCTTGAGCACGGCCGGCAGCCCGATCGCACCCACCGCCCGGTCGAGGCCGTCGCGATCGTCGACGGCCGCAAACTCCGGCGTGCCGATCCCGAGCCGGCGGAACAGCGTCTTCTCAGCCAAGCGGTCCTGGGCCACGTCGAGCGCCCGCGGCGTGGGGAGCACCCGCACCCCGCGCCCTTCGAGGAAGCGGGCGCCCTCGGCGGGCACGCCCTCCCACTCGTAGGTCACGACCGCGGCGGCGTCAGCCACTTCCGCCAGCGCGCGCTCGTCGCCGAGATCGCCGACGACGAGGGGGCCGAGCGCGCCCGCGGGGGCCTGCGCCACGGGGTCGAGGAACCGGAACCGCAGGCCTAGCGGCAGCCCGGCCATCCCGAGCATCCGCCCGAGCTGCCCGCCGCCCAGCACCGCGACCAGGTCGCTTCGTCCATCCCCCACGACCGCTTTCTAGCCTCTGGTCGCGCTCGCTCCGCTCGCACCTCCGCACACAGCTGGCGCCCCCTCGTGGCGGGATGGGTGTTTCTCGTGCGGGCGGTGCGGTCGTGCTCCGCTACCATGCGCGGAGCGACAGCGCCGTCGCCCAACTGAGCCCCCGGGCGAGGCGCGCCTCTCGTGCCTCGTCCCCGAGCGAGTCCAGGAGCACAGCTCCGCCGGGAAGCGAGGACGTACGTTGCCGCACTTCGAGCGGGATGAGATCTCTGCGTGCGGGATCGGCTTCGTCGCCGACTCGGAGGGCCGGAGCGGCCGCGAGATGGTCGAGCTCGCGCTCACCGGTCTCGCCGGAGTGCGGCATCGCCAGGCGATCGCCGCCGACGGCCTCTCGGGGGACGGCGCCGGGATCCTCGCCCCGATCCCGCGCACCTTCTTCGCTCGGGTCGGAGGTGAGGCCGTCGGTCGCGAGCTCGACCCCGACCGGATCGGTGTGGTCTCGGCGTTCCTCGACCTGAACGACGACGCCGCTGCTCGCACTGCGCAGGAGGCGGTGGCGGAGGCGTGCGCCACCGAAGACATCGAGCTCGCGGGTTGGCGCGCCGTGCCCATCGACGAGACCCACGTCGGCGACCGGGCCCGCGGCGACCTGCCCGCACTGTGGCACGCGCTCGTTCTGCGTCCTGCCGGCGTCGACGACGTCGAGGCGGAACGGCGCGCGTACCGTGCCCGCCGCCGGGCGGAAGCCCGTTGCCGCGAGGAGGGCGTGCGGCACTACTTCGCCAGCTGGTCGTTCGTGACGGTGAACTACAAGGCGCTGGTGATCAGCGACCGGCTGGCCGGCTTCTATCCCGACCTCTCTGCCTCCGACTTCGGCGCCCCGTTCGTCGTCTTCCACAGCCGCTTCTCGACGAACACGACACCGGCGTGGGAGCGGGCGCAGCCGTTCCGGAACCTGTGTCACAACGGCGAGATCAACACGATCATGGGAAACCAGCACCGCATGGTCGCGCGCGGGCATCTCGGCACCGAAGAGGCCGGCCTCGGCCCCGAGGAGCTCTTCCGTCCCGTCTTCGCAGCCGACGACTCCGACTCGGGGAAGCTCGACAGCACCATCGAGCTCCTGGTTCGCGGAGGGCGCGACGTCCGGCACGCGGTGGCGATGCTGGTGCCCGAGGCGTGGGAGGGTCAGCGCGATCTCCCGCCCGGCGTGCGCGACTTCTTCCGCTACCACGCCAGCCTCACCGACCCGTGGGACGGCCCGGCCGGCCTCGTGTTCACCGACGGCCGCCGGGTCGGCGCCGCCCTGGACCGCAACGGGCTACGCCCGCTGCGCTGGCAGGTGTGCGAGGACGGCCTCGTGGTGTGCGCGTCGGAGGTCGGCGCGGTGCCGGTCACCGGCCGGGGCAGCGTCCGCCGCGGTCGCCTCGGCCCGGGCGACATGCTCTCGGTCGATCCCGACGAGGGTGTCCAGCACGACTTCGCCGTGAAGACCTGGCTCGCGCGTCGGGCGCCCTACGCGCAGTGGGCGCGCGACGGGCTGCGCCCCTTCAAGATCGGTGACGCGGTCGAGCTCACACCCGGCGACGACGAGACCGAGGAGCTGACGCGGCGCCAGGCCGTGTTCGGGCTGACGCGCGAGGAAGTGGCCATGAACGTCAAGCCCATGGCCGGCGACGCCAAGGAGCCGACCTTCTCGATGGGCGACGACACCCCGTTCGCGGCGGTGGCAACCCGTCCCCGTCCCGTCTTCAACTACCTCAAGCAGCGCTTCGCCCAAGTCAGCAACCCGCCGATCGACCATCTCCGCGAGCGATTGGTGATGTCGCTGCGTACCTGCCTCGGGCCGCGCGAGCCCCTGCTGATCGAGCAGTCGAGCGCGGCGCGGTTGCTCGAGCTGCCGACGTTCTTCCTCTACCCGTCGGCGCTGGATGCCCTGCTCGACCCGGCCCGGTCACCGTTCCCGGGTGCTCGACTCGACGCCACGTTCGCGGTCGACGACGGACCCGGCGGCCTCGAGCCGGCACTCGATGCCCTCACCGATGCGGCCGTTGCCGCGGTCGCCGACGGCGTGGGTGTGCTCGTGGTGTCCGATGCCGATGTGAGCACGACGCGGGCGCCGATCCCTTCGCTGCTCGCGGCAGGTGCGGTCCACCATCGCCTGATCGCCGAGCGGGTGCGCCAGGGCACATCGCTCGTGGTCGACACCGGGGACGCACGCGACGTGCACGCGATCGCCTGCCTGCTGGGCTTCGGTGCCGACGCGATCTGCCCTCGCATCGCGCTCCAGACGGTCGCGGCCATGGCCGACGACGGCCAGCTCGGCGAGCTGTCCGCCGCGGGGGCGCAGTACAACCTCCAGGCCGCGCTGGAAGACGGCGCGCTCAAGATCTTCTCGAAGATGGGGATCTCGACCGTCGACGGCTACCGGGCCGCCCAGGTCTCGGAGGCACTCGGGCTCGCGCCGGAGGTCGTCGACCGTTGCCTGCGCGACACGGTGTCGACGGTCGGGGGTGTGGGCTTCGAATCGCTCGGCTCCGACGTGCTCGCGCGCCACGCCCAGGGCTTTGCCGACGAGGAGGCGACGCTGGAAGAGCCCGGTTGGATCCGCTTCCGCAAGCGTGGCGGCGAGTACCACGCCAACAACCCCGATGTCGTGGCCGCCCTCCAGGCGGCGTCGGGAGTCGTCGCCGCGGCCGACGACGGCGACGAGGGGAATGGTGAGCGACCCCGTCGGGCCCGAGCCGCCGCGGCCAAGGGC
>JBOGFJ010000259.1:0-2213 GCA_050743385.1 Acidimicrobiia bacterium | reverse complement strand
CGACCGACACCGCCAGCGCGACCGCCGCGCCCACGATGACGCCGACCCCGCCCAGCTCGAGCAGGAGCGCGCCGGTGCCGCCGGTGTCTTCGGCGCGGCCGGCGATGACCGCCCCCGTCGCCAGCGCGAGGAAGGTCAGTCGCAGAAGCCAGCCGTACCCGAGCCCCACCTCGCGGCGGCGCGTCGTCACCCAACAGAACACCAGTCCGCCGGTCGCCCACTGGAGCAACACCGTCGCGAGATCGAGCTTCACGGTTGCGGTGCCGTCCTGCTCAGCCGACCACGGCGAGGTCGCGCGGCGCCGCGTTGAGCCGCTCGGGGCCGCGCTCGGTGGCGACGACGATGTCTTCGAGCCGTAGTCCGAACCGGCCGGGGAGATAGATGCCGGGCTCGACGCTGAAGGCGTGACCGGGCGCAAGCGGGAGGTCGTTGCCGGCGACCAGATAGGGCTCCTCGTGCGCCTCCACGCCGATGCCGTGGCCCGTGCGGTGGACGAAGCGATCGCCGAACCCGGCGTCGGAGATCACGTCGCGAGCAGACGCGTCGACGGCCTCGCACGGCGTGCCGACCGTCGCGGCCTGCACCGCCTGCTCCTGCGCTTCCGCCAGCACTGCGTACGCCGCGCGGACCTCCGCGGTGGGCTCACCGACCACGAACATGCGGGTGATGTCGGAGCAGTAGCCGCGCATCGTGCCCCCGAAGTCGCACAAGACGACGTCACCGGCCCTGATCACGCGCTCGGCCGGCTCGTGATGCGGGCTCGCGCCGTTGGGGCCACTGGCGACGATGGCGAAGTTGGCGCGCTCGTGCCCGAGCTCGAGCATTCGATCAACGAGCTCGCGGTGCACTTCGGCCTCACGGCGTCCTGCGAACGGTTGCTCACGCATGGCGCTCGCGATCTCGTCGACGGCGTGCGCGGCGGCGCGGAGTGCCGCGACCTCGTCGGCGTCCTTCACGATGCGCAGCGGCCCGGTGACGTCGCTCGCCTTGCGGAAGGCGGTGCCCGGAAGCGCCGCCTGGAGGTCGAGCACGAACCGGGCCCAGGTCTGGTCGCCGACCGCGGCGGTGGCGGGCGCACCCGTCAGCCGCGCCACCAGTGCCACGGGGTCGTCGGTCTCGTCCCATGCCAGCAGGGTGAAGGCGTCGGGCTGCTCCGCCACGCGGGGGGCCTCGAGCCGGGGGACGACGAGGGTTGCGTCGCCGGCTCTGGGCACCACGAGCATCGTGAGGCGTTCGAGCGGCATCGCCTCGTAGCCGGTGAGGTAGGGGAGGTCGGCGCCGATCGAGAGCAGCAGCACGTCGACGCCGAGCTCGTCCATCCGGGCGCGGGCTCGCACGAGCCGCTCCAGGTACATGCAACCAGCGTAGAAGCAGTTCTCGAGGAGCCTCTCGTCGGAACCATTCGCCGGTGCATCGCCTGACGATCATGGGCGAGGAGAAGCGGCGACGACTCGCGGCGTGGCTGGAGGGATCGGGCATCGAGATCGGCGCCTTGCACTGCCCACTCTGGGTGCCGCCTGATGCACACGTTCGCTACGTCGACCGCCTCTCCGTCGACGAGCAGCGCCGGCACTACCCGGAACTCGACGACGCGCCGCTCGTGCAGATCGACATCGTGGCCGGGGCAGAGGACCTGTCGCCGATCGACGATGCGTCGGTCGACTTCGTGATCGCGAATCACCTGCTCGAGCACGTGGAGGACCCGGTCACCGCGCTCTGCGAGTTCCAGCGTGTCCTTCGACCCGGCGGCGTGATGTACCTGGCGGTTCCCGACAAGCGCCTGAGCTTCGACCACGATCGTGAGCTGACCAGCGTCGAGCACCTACTCCGCGAGCACGACGAGGGTGCCGACCGTACGCGGCGAGAGCACTATCTCGACTGGACCCGTCACGTGGTGAAAGCCAATCCCGAGGACGTGGAGGACCACGCCGAACGTCTCATGGCCGGGCACTACAGCATCCATTTTCACTGCTGGGACGCGGATACCTTCCTCGACTTCTTCGTCGCGGCGCGCCGAAAAGCGGGGCTCGACCTCTCGATCGGGCGTTCGCACCACCCGAGAGTCTGGACGATCCGGAGCTCATCCTCGTCCTCGTGAAGGGCCGCGCCGGGAAGCCGCCACTACGGCCGGTACGACCCGCGCCCCCGCATTGGCGCCGGCGACTCGCGACCAGCCCTCTCGGCCCCCCGGTGCGAGCGGCCAAGCGCGTCCT
>JBOGFJ010000258.1:0-7640 GCA_050743385.1 Acidimicrobiia bacterium | reverse complement strand
CGTCGGCGCGGGTGCCGCGGCGGGCTCGGGGGCGGCCGCGACGCCACCGACGGAGGTCTGCACGCCGACCGAGGGCACCAGCTCACCGTCGACACGCCGGTTCGCGAACAGGAGGTATGGACCGGGCGGCGCGACCTCCGACCGCGGCGGCGCCGACACCAGCACCGACGCATCCGTCCGGCCGACGACGGGGAGCTCCACGGCGCGCTGATCGCTGTCGACGAGGTGCGTCAGCGCGGTGTTGCGCATCAGCACCACGCTCTCGATGTCGGCCGCCTGCGGGGTGGCGATCTCGATCGTCTCGCCGTACCCGATCGCGGGATCGACGGCGGTGATCTCGGGACGGTCGCCGCGGAAGAGGTACGGCGGCTCGTAGATCTCGAAGGTCGGGTCGCGATCGGGGTTGGGATTGGCGCCCGGGATCTCGATGTTCGACAGGTACATCGTCGAGATCGGGGCGTGCCCTCCCACGAGCACGCGCCCGTCGGGCAGGAGCACCGCGGTGTTGTGGTACGTGCGCGGCCGGGTCGCCGCCGCCATCGGCTTCCACGTCTTGGTGTCGGGGTCGAAGAGCTCTGCCTGGCGCACCGGGTTCCCGAGCCCCGGGGTGGCGACCTCGTCGACGTGCGCGCCCGAGAAGGCCATCACCTCGCCCGTCGGGAGCAGCACGCCGGTCGAGTACCAACGCTCATGGTTCAACGACCCCGTGACCTCGGTGGCGAGCGACTCCGCTCCGGTCGCGGGATCGATCGTCACCGTGTTGATATGGCTCATGTCGGTCGCCAGCCACGTACCGGGAGACGGTGCCACCGCGCTGAGCGTCCCACCGGCGGTGAGGAACGAGGCCTGCGTGTAGTCGCCGTTCCCGCCGGGCTCGAGCGGGAGCATGATCGAGAACGTCGAGCCGCGGAACCCGAAGCCCGGGTTCAGGTCACCGCCGGCGTTGGGCAGCCCGTCGAGAGGCACACCATCGAGGATCGGGATGCCGCCGAGGTCGCCGTTGTCGACGCCCGGGACGTCGGGCACTCCCGGCAGCGCGCCCAGGCCGAGGCCCGGGATGCCGAGGTCGGTCCACGAGCCCGTCGCGGGGTCGAAGGTCGCGGCGATGTTCCAGAACGCCTCGTCGTACGCCTGACCGAAGGGGTTGAACGACTGACCGGCGACGTCGTAGTAGACGTGCCCGTTCGGCAGCAGGTGCAGACGCGGGAACAGCGGCAGCGACCGGTTGGCGGAGTCGGGAAGCGTGTTCCACGCGCCGGTCGCGGGGTCGTAGACCTCGAGCTGCTTCACGTTGCTGCCCGACTCGAACGGGGCGTCGGGGTAGAGCGGCTTGACCAGCTTGCTCACGCCGCTGGCGACGAGCAGCCGGCCGTCGGGGAGCGTGATGAGCGACGGGTACCACCGCCCGTGGCTCATCGAGCCGGTCTGGGTCCACTGGTCGGTCGCGGGGTCGAAGATGCGGGCATTGCGCAGGCCCTCGAGCTCGGCGACGCCCTGGTCGGTGCCCGGGATCGCGGGATCGCTGTAGTAATCGGTCCCGCCCACGGCGATGATGCGCCCGTCGGCGAGCTGTACCTGATCGGAGCAGAAGAGGTCGCCGTCGTTCACCGGCTCGCCGGTGCCGGCGCCCGGCAGGGGGAGGGGGTTGGAGTCGTTGCCGTCGGGATTGGCGCCGCCGTCCTCGGGGGTCGGCGTGGTGAACACCGGCTCCGGTCCCGAGAGGTCGAGCACGCGCGTGCGGCTGTTGCGGGAGAGCGAACCGAACTCCGTGACCAGCGAGAGCTGGATGTTCTCGGTCCCCTCGAGCGCGTCCCAGTACAGAACCCGGCCGTCGTCGAGCGTGACGAGCGTGGCACCGGCGGGCTTGCAGAGCTTGCGCCCGTCGGCGTCGACGAGGCACTTGTCGGGGCCCTCCTCGGGCCGCTGGTCCTCGAAGGGCGCCCCGAACCTGCCGACGTCGGCGGGGTCGCCCGGCCCGGCGGCGGCGCTCGGCCCGCTCGCGACCACGGCGGCCGGCGCGAGCGCGAGCACCGACAGGAGGAGTGCGAGACGGATCCGCATGGATGGGCCCCCCGACGTCGCCCGGCCCGGATTCGTCGATTCCGGGTGATTTGTCCGGTTCTGACCTTACGCCACGGCGGCCGGGTGGGCCAGACGGAGCGGGCGGCGGGGGCGAGGGGTTACAGCGGCGTGTTCGAGTGCCGTCCCCGGCGCAGCGGGGGCGGCTCCCGCTTGGTGGCGAAGCGGCCCACCGCGCCGGCGAGGGCCCGACGGGTGTCGGCGGCGGCGACGACGTCGTCGACGTAGCCCCGTTCGGCAGCCACGAACGGGTTGAGCACGCGAGTGGCGTACTCCTCCTGGAGCGCAGTCTGCTCCGCCCGGCGGTCGTCGGGGTCGGTGATCGCGTCGAGACGGCGCCGGTGGAGGACCTGCACCGCCGGCGCCGCGCCCATCACCGCGATCTCGGCGCCGGGCCAGGCGATGCACCAGTCGTTCCCGAGCGTCTTCGAGTCCATCACGATGTAGGCGCCGCCGTACGCCTTCCGCACCACCACGCCCAGGCGCGGCACGGTGGCGGCGGCGTACGCGTGCACGAGCTCGGCGCCGTGGCGGATCATCCCCCGCCATTCGAGGTCACGTCCCGGTTCGAAACCCGGAGTGTCGACGAAGGTCACGATCGGCAGGTTGAAGGCGTCGCACCACTGCACGAAGCGAGCCGCTTTGCGCGACGCCTCGATATCGAGGGTGCCGGCGCGCTGCGCGGGCTGGTTGGCGACGACGCCGACGGGTCGACCGTCGAGGCGGCCGAGACCCGTGACCATGTTGGCGGCATAGCGGGAGCGCAGCTCGAGGAAGGAGGTGGCGTCGAGTACGTCTTCTACGACGACGCGCACGTCGTACGACGTGGACACACGCGCCGGAACGGCTGCCGCAGCCACGGCGCAGTCGCGGTCGACCGGGTCTTCGCCACGCGACCGGGGTGGGTCTTCGACGTTGTTCGGGGGCAGGTACGACAGCAGGTCGGCGAGCGCGTGGCGGGCGTCGTCCTCGTCTTCCACGATCATCGTGGCGACGCCGCTGCGTGCCGCGTGCACTGCGGCACCACCGAGCGCCTCCCGGGTCGTGGGCACGCCGGTGAACCCGGTGACCGTGTCGGGACCGCTCACGTAGGCGAAGGCGTCGTTCGTCATGACGACGTGGTCGACGAGGCCGAGGAGCAGCGCCGGGCCCGACACGCACGGCCCGATCGCGGCCAGCAACGTGGGCACGACCCCCGAGGCGTCGGTGAGGGCGCGGGCCACGCGTCCCCACGCGTGCAGCGACGCCACGCCCTCGCCGACGTCGGCGCCCGAAGTCGAGACGACGCCCACCACGGGCACGCCGAGCTCGATGCCCACGCGCACGGCGCGTTCGAGCGCCTCACCCTCGGCGACGCCGATCGCGCCGCGGTGCTTGCCGCCCTCGAGGCGGAACCAGCTCACCGTGCGCCCGTCGAGCTCCCCGAGCGCGGCGGTCACGGCGGCGCTCCGCTGTGCCATCACGGGCGCGGTCGCGGGCGCCGGCACGAGGGGAGCGGTCATTGCCTGTCCGACCCCGCGCCCTCTCCGGCGTTACTTCTCTATTCGCCCGCGGGCGTGAGGATCAGTGTGGCGTTGTGGCCGCCGAAGCCGAACGAGTTCGACAGCGCGGGCCGGGAGCCGATCGCGCGGGCCTCGCCCCCGACGACGTCGACACCGATGTCGTCACCGATCCGCTCGAGGTTGGCCGTCGGCGGAACGACGCCCTCACCCAACGACAGCAGCGTGGCCAGGGCCTCGGTCGCGCCCGCGGCGCCGATGAGGTGGCCGGTGACGCCCTTGGTCGACGTGACCGGCGGCGCGTCGTCGCCGAAGACCTTGTGCACCGCCTCCGCCTCGGCGGCGTCGTTGAGATCGGTCGACGTGCCGTGCGCGTTGACATGCCCGATCGCGCTCGGATCCAGGCCGGCGTCGTCGAGTGCGAGGTGCATGCACGCCACCGCACCCGCACCCCCCGGCGACGGGGCGGTGATGTGATAGGCGTCGGCATTGCGGCCGTAACCGGCGATCTCGCCGTAGATCCGGGCGCCGCGAGCCTCCGCCCGCTCGAGCGACTCGATCACGAGGAAGGCCGCTCCCTCGCCGATCACGAACCCGTCGCGCTCGGCGTCGAACGGCCGCGAGGCGCGCTCGGGCGCGTCGTTCCGGCCGCTCAACGCGCCCATGCGGGCGAATGCGGCGATCGTCATGGGAGTGACGCAGGCCTCGGCCCCGCCCGCCATCACGACGTCGGCGGTGCCGTCACGTACGAGCCGGACCGCCTCGCCGACGGCGTGGGCACCGGCGGCGCAGGCGGTTGCGATGCAGATGTTGGGCCCCGTCCAACCGAACTGCATGGCCACGACACCGGCGGTGCCGTTCGCCATCATCATCGGCACCGTGAACGGGCTCACGCGTGGCGCGCCCTTCTCGAGGAAGATGCGCTGGTTCTTCTCGTGGGTCTCGATGCCACCCACGCCCGTGCCGACGACGACCGCGGATCGGCTGGGGTCGGCACCGAGCTCACCGGCGTCGGCGAGGGCGTCGGCCGCAGCCGCGAACCCGAGCTGGGTGACGCGATCGTTGCGGCGTGCCTCCTTGGGCCCGAAGTAGGGCACCGGGTCGAACCCGGCCACCTCGCTCGCGAACGTGACGGCGAGAGCCGAGGCGTCGAAGCGCTCGATGGGGGCGGCAGTCGGCCGGCCGGCCCGCACGGTGTCCCAGAAGGAGGCGACGTCGGTGCCTGCCGGCGTCTTGACGCCGACGCCGGTGACCGCCACGCGGGGCCGGCCGCGGTGGTCGGTCGTCATGTGCTGGCGGCCACCTTGGCGAGCACGAGGTCGACGGACTGCCCGACGGTCGTGACGCCCTCGAGGTCCTCCTCGGGGACGGAGATGTCGAAGCCCTCCTCGAGCGCCATGACCAGCTCCACCAGGTCGAGGCTGTCGGCTTCGAGGTCTTCCTTGAAACGCGCCTCCTCCGTCACCTGGGAAGGCTCGACGCCGAGCACCTCGACGGCCACCCCTTGGATGGCGGACAGCACCTCTTCTCGCTCCATTGTCTCCGTTTCCTCCTGTGTAGGTGCGGGGGCTAGTGGCCCATGCCGAGGCCGCCGTCGACGGGTACGAGCGCGCCGGTGATGTAGCCCGCGGGGTCGGAGCAGAGGAAGGCCACCGCGGCCGCTACCTCCTCCGGCGTGCCGAAGCGGCCGAGGGGCACGGCGGCAGCGGCGCGGCCCTGCCAGTCGTCGGGCATGCCCTCCGTCATGGTCGTCACGATAGGCCCGGGTGCCACGACGTTACATGTGATGCCGCGGGGCGCGAGCTCCTTGGCGACGGAGCGGGTGAGGCCGACCAGACCGGCCTTGGCGGCGGCGTAGTTCGACTGTCCCGGTCCGCCGATGTGGGCGCCGACCGACGACATGTTCACGATTCGCCCGAAACGCGCCCGCATCATCGGCCCGGTTGCTCGGCGGATGGCGGCGAACGCGGCCGTGAGGTTGATCCGGATGACGTCGTCCCACGCGGCGTCGCTCATGCGAGCGATGAGGCCGTCGCGCGCGATCCCGGCGTTGTTGACGAGCAACTCCGTCGGGCTCCATGCCGCCTCGATCTCGTCGAACGCGGCGGCCACCGCGTCGCGATCACCGACGTCGGCTCTGATGGCGAGCGCGTCGGCGCCGGTGGCTTCGATCTCGCTCCGAGTGGTCTTGGCGCCGTCCTCGTCGTGGGCGTAGCAGAACGCGACCCGGTTTCCGGCTTCCGCCAACGCGACGGCGACCGCGCGTCCGATGCCGCGAGAACCGCCGGTCACGAACGCGGTGCGCACTACGGCGTCCCCCAGCGGATGAGGGCGCTGCCCCACGTCATGCCGGCGCCGAACCCCGACAGCAGCACGAGGTCGCCGGCGCGCAGCCGCCTGTCTTCGGCAGCCTCGGCGAGGGCCAGCGGGATCGACGCCGCCGACGTATTGCCGTAGCGGTCGATGTTGACGATGGTGCGCTCCCGGGGGATGCCGAGCCGGTTGGCGGCGGAGTCGATGATGCGGACGTTTGCCTGATGGGGCACGAACCAGGCGACGTCGGAGGATGCCACGCCGCCACGCTCGAGGGTGGAGTCGGCGGAGTCGACGACCGCGCGCACGGCCCGCCGGAACACCTCCTGTCCGGCCATCTTGAGGTACTGCTCGCCGGCGGCGATCGTCTCGGGTGACGACGGCAGGCGGCTGCCCCCGGCGCGGATCTCGAGCAGACCGGCGGCGGAGCCGTCGCAGCCGAGGTCCCAGGCGATGAGGCCGGGACCGTCCGCCGCGCTGGGCGAGAGCACGGCGGCAGCAGCCCCGTCGCCGAAGAGAATGCAGGTGGCGCGGTCGTCGGGGTCGATGATGCGGCTCAAGGTCTCCGAGCCGACCACGAGAACGTTGCGCAGGTTCCCGGTGGTCAGCAGCGACGAGCCGGCCACGAGCATGTAGACGAACCCGGCGCAACCGGCGGCGAGATCGAAGGAGCCGCACCGCAGCCCGAGCGCTTCGCCGACGAATGCGCCCGTGTGCGGGATGGGCTGCTCCGGTGTCGCGGTGGCGACGATGAGCAGGTCGATGTCGTCGGGCGTGATCCCGGCGTGCTTGATCGCCGACATCCCGGCCTCGACGGCCAGGGTGGCGGTGGTCTCGGAAGCGCCGGCGATGCGGCGCTCGCGGATTCCGGTGCGCTCGACGATCCACTCGTCGCTGGTCTCGACGCGGGTCTCGAGCTCGGCGTTGGTGAGGCGACGCTCGGGTACGGCCGTGCCCCAGCCCGCGATGCAAGCCCGCGCGCTCATGCGACGCGGAGCCACGCCACCGGTTGGCCCTCACGGAGTCGTTCGCCGGGATGCGCCAGCATCCCTACCAGCGTGCCCCCGAACGGGCTGCGGATAGGCATCGTGGTGCCGGGGCCTTCGATGACACCGATGGGCTGGCCCTCGCTGACGAGCCCGCCTTCCGCCACCGCCCCCGTCGGGCGGAACACGCCGACCGCGGGCGCCACGATCATGCGCTCGGGCACGAGGAGGGCCTCGCCCGTCGCATGGCTGGTCTCGATGATCATCAGGAAACCTCCGAGAGGGCGGGGAGATCCGACGGGGTCGCAACGCCCCGTACGGAGACGTCGGGGATGGTGCGCTTGGCCAGGGCCGCGAGCATCGAGCCGTGGCCGACCTCGAGGCAGGTCGTCGCGCCGAGACCGGCGATCGTCGCTTGCGACGGCCGCCAGCGCACGGGCACGGCGACGTGCTGCGCCAGGCGGTCGCGCCATCCGTTGCCGTCGTCGTAGGCGGCGCCGTCGTGGTTCGACACCACCGGTGCCGTAGGCGCGTGCAGTTCGAGATCGGGGAGCACGTCGGCCGCGAGGGCGGCGCGGGCGTCGTCCATGAGGGGCGTGTGGAACGCGCCACCGACGTTGAGGGGCATGGCTCGCTTCACACCGAGCTCCTTGGCCCGGGCGGACGCGGCTTCGATGCCGTCGGACGTGCCCGCGACCACCACCTGGCCGGGAGCGTTGTCGTTGGCGACCCAGCAGGCGTCGGGTGCGGCCGCGCACGCCTC
>JBOGFJ010000257.1:0-20693 GCA_050743385.1 Acidimicrobiia bacterium | reverse complement strand
GCTCGGCGTCGGGAAGAAGGTGTTCGACGGTGGCGCGGTGCCTACGAACGTCACACTCCTCGAACCGCCGGTAGCCGGTCCGAAGGGCGCCGTGTACCTGCGCTACGGGCTCGCCGATGGCACGCCCAGGACGGGGGACATGAGCGCACCCGATCGCGGTGTCGGGCGCCGCCCTAGCTAGCCACGCTGAGCACCCGGGGGCTGACCTATCTGGGTGACAAGGTCGCGATGACGGCATTCACCGCCTGACGCGGTCGTCTCACCTCTTTTCCCGGGGCGTCGGCTCCCGTATGGTGGAGGCCGCTCGCCGGTTCCTCTCGGCGTGAACCTCTCCCTTCCTTCCCCTGGCCCGGTCGCGCCCTGATCCGGGGCGCCGCGCTTCCCCGACCCACGACGGGCTCGTCCGAGCCCGCAACGGAAGGAGAAGCGATGGAGCGCACGACCTTGGCGCGGCGCGCCCGCAGGGTGCTGGCCGCGCTGGTCGCCCCGGTTGCGATCTTCGCCCTGGGCGGCTGCTACAGCGATGCCGGGTACTACCCGACGGTGTGGGACGAGCTCGCGCAGTGTGAGAGCAGCGGCGACTGGCACATCAATACCGGCAACGGCTTCTACGGCGGCCTCCAGTTCTGGCAACCGACGTGGATCGATTTCGGCGGCCCCGCCTTCGCGCTCCGAGCCGACCTGGCCACGCGAGAGGAGCAGATCGTCGTGGCCGAGCGTGTGCTCGCGGTACAGGGCTGGGGCGCGTGGCCGGCCTGTTCGCGAAGGCTCGGATTGCGTTAGGCGCGGACCGGCGAGGCGGCGGACGGGAGAACCCCTTCCCCCGCCGGCGTTGTCGTGGACGGTCCCCATCGCTCCCGCTGACGGGTACGCGTGGGATGCCAGAATCCCGTGGTGGAACCCGTCGACGATCCCGTCTTCCTCCGACGGTTGGTGGACCACACCAACGACGTGCTGTTCGTGATGGATGCCGACGGCAAGCTCATCTTCGCGAGTCGCTCGGCATCATGGGTGCTGGGCCTCGAACCCGACAACTACATCGGGACGAACGCCCTCGACCTCGTGCACCCCGACGACGCCCAGGACGCCGTGGAGGCGCTCGGTCGCTCAGTCGCCGCCGGCGACGGCGTGCTCCCCATCAAGAACATCCGTGTGAGACGGCACGACGGATCGTGGTGTCAGTTCGAGATGGAGAGCCACAGCCTGCTCGACGATCCTGCCGTCGGCGGGTTCGTCGTGAGCGGGCGCGACGTGACCGAGCGGTACGAGCAGGCCCAGAGGCTGCGCGTGAGCGAGGAGCGCTACCGATCGCTCTTCGAGACGAACCGCGACGCGGTCGTCCTCGTCGACGCTGCCACGCTGCAACTCGTCGACGTGAATCCCGCCGCCGAACGGGTCTACGGCTGGTCGCGCGACGAGTTGCTGAGCATGACCGCGCAGCTCCTGAGCGCAGAGCCGGACGAGACGGTACGGGCGATCCGCCACGCCGACGAGCACCCGGCGGTCGTGCAGCGCCGGCACCGCCGCCGCGACGGGTCCACCTTTCCCGTCGAGATCAGCTACGGGACGTTCTACATCGACGACCGGCGGCTCGTGGTGGCGGCGATCCGCGATCTGACCGAACGGATCGAGGCCGAGGCCGCTCGCGGGCGGGCCGAGGCCGAGTTCCGGGCACTGGTCGCAGAGTCGTCCGACATCATCACCGTGCTCGAGCCCGACGGCGCCTGGCGGTCATCCAGCGCCGGGGGCTCGCGGATCCTCGGCTATCCGCCGGGCTACGACCCGCCCGGCGGGGTCTTCTCGCTGCTCCTGCCCGACGACGTCGACCGCGCCCGCGAAGCCTTCGAGGAGGTCGTCCACGGCACGCGCGGGCCCGAACGACCAATCGTCCTCCGGCTCCGCGCGGCCGACGGCTCCGTCCGCCACCTGGAAACCGTCGCCCGCAACCTCGCCGATGACCCCGCCGTGGGCGGCATCGTCCTCAACTCCCGTGACGTCACCGAACGTGTGCAGGCCGACGCCACGCTGGCCGAGAGCGAGCGACGGTTCCGGCTCCTGGTCACCCACGCGAGCGATCTCATCACGACGTTCGACGCCGACGGCCTGTGCACGTATGCCAGTCCCGCGATCAAGCCTCTCTTCGGTTACGAGCCCGAGGACATTGTGGGTTTCCAGGCCCGTGACCTGATGCACCCCGACGACATCGCGCGGGTGGAGCAGTCCGTCGGCGATCAGTTCCTCGGCACGGCACCGCGCGCGCCGATCAAGTACCTCATGCGCCATTGCGACGGTTCCTGGAGACATGTCGAAACCGTCGTGACCGACCTTCTCGACGATCCCGCGGTGCATGCGGTCGTGTGCAACACGCGCGACGTGACGGCGCTCGAGGCCGCGCTCGACCTCTTGGAGTACCAGGCGAGGCACGACCCGCTCACCGGGCTCCCGAACCGGCGGCAGTTCGCCGATGTCGGACAGCTCGCGCTCGCTCGAGGCGACCGCGACGGCAGCTCGACGGGTGTGCTCTTTCTCGACCTCGACGGGTTCAAGCTCGTGAACGACACGCTCGGCCACGCCGCGGGCGACGAGGTTCTGAAGGCCGTCGCGACGCGGCTGCGCGACACTGCACGGGCCGGCGACACGGTCGCCCGCATCGGCGGTGACGAGTTCTGCATTCTCTGCGAGCGCCCTCAGCACGAGCGCGAGCTGCGCAGCCTGGCTGAACGGATCGTCGCCACGATCGGGGACCACCCGATCGCTACTGCCCGCGGCGTCCCGATCGGTGCGAGCGTGGGCATCGTGCTGGCCGAGGCGGGTACGGCGCGCACGATCGAGGGGCTCCTGCGGGAGGCTGACGTTGCGCTCTACCGCGCCAAGCGGGCCGGCGGAGGCCGCATCGAGAGCGTGCTCACCGCCGCACGGTAGCGAGGGGTGCCTTTCGGGTAACCGCGGGTGTGCGCACGACGTCGAATCGCGTGATGTCCACCAACTGGCGGCGCGGACTCATCGCGCTCGGGGCTTCGGTCGTGCTCTTCATCGGCGTCTGGCTCGTCGTCGCAGTCATCGTGCCCCTGGTCCGTGACGCCGAGTGCACGGGGATCGAGTTCCACTCGCAGGCACAAGCGCAGCCCCCACCGACCGACCGGGGCGAGCGGCCGCCGATCGGAGGAACCGGCGGGCTCGCCGGGCAGCTCCGTGCCGCGCTCCGCGGCAACGGGCCGGCCGTCTATTGCGACGACTTCGCCGACCCGTTCGTGCTGCGCGTCGGGGACGCCTACTACGCCTACTCGACCAACACGGAGGAGTCCCACATCCCCGTGTTGACGTCGAGTGGCCTGTTCGGGACCGCGAGCCGCTCCGATGCTCTCGCCGAGACCGCCAGCTGGTCGTCACCGGGCAAGGTGTGGGCGCCGGCAGTGCTGCAGCGGCCCGGGGGATTCGTCCTCTACTACGCCACCGCCGGTCGCAATCTCGAACGCGAGTGCCTCTCGCTCGCAGTAGCGGAGAGGCCGACGGGTCCCTTCGTCGACGGGTCGACGGGACCGCTCGCGTGCCCCGACGGGGGCGGGGCGATCGACCCGACTCCGTTCGTGGACGCAGACGGGCGCACCTACCTGCTCTGGAAGAGCTACGGGGGGCCCGACGGCATCGTCGCCCGCGAGCTCGCACCCGACGGCCTGAGCTTCGTGGGTGGGGAGCCGCAGGTGCTGCTCCAGGCGGACGAGGCCTGGGAGGGCGGTCTGGTCGAGGCGCCGAGCATGGTCGCCCACGAGGGGCGCTACTACCTCTTCTATTCCGCCAACGACTGGGCGACCGCCAACTACGGCATCGGGTACGCGGTGTGCGACTCGCCCCTGGGACCGTGCGCGAAGCCGGGCGGGGGGCCGTGGCTCGCTTCGACCGACAAGGCGCAGGGGCCGGGTGGCCAGGAGGTCTTCACCGACGAGCAGGGCCGGCTGTGGATGGTGCTGCACGCATGGGTCCGGGGCAAGGTCGGCTACCCGGACGGCGCCCGCAACCTCTTCGTCGTACCGCTCGAGTTCGTCAACGGCGTGCCCACCGCGGGCTGATCCGCTCACCCAATCCCGAGCATGCGTACGACCGTAGAGTCTCCGAGGGCGGCCGGGACCGACACGAGGGATACAGGTCATGAGATCCAGGCTCGCCACCGTCGTGGCCGTGGCCACGCTGGTCGCGTTCGCAGCCTGCCAGCCGAAGAGCCCGCCGCCCGCTCCTCCGGCGCCGCCCGGCTCTCCGACGCCGCCGGGCGTACCCACCCTGACGAAGCAGGTGCTCATGAGCAACCTCAGTCAGCCGTGGGACTTGGCGTTCACGCCGAACGACGGGACGATGTTGTTCACGGAGAAGAGCGGCGCGATCAGCGCCTACCTCGGTGGGGTCAAGCGACAGCTCGGGACCGTCAGCGACGTCAGGGTCATGAGCGAGGGTGGACTGCTCGGCATGGCAATTCATCCCGACTACGGGAGTGGCAGCAACTTCATCTACGTCTGTTACGCGTCGAGGAGCAACGACGTCCGGGTCGTGCGCTTCACCGTCGACCTCGCCTACCCCGCCGACTCTGCACTCTCTGTTCAGACACCCATCGTGACCGGCATGCCGTGGACGAGCGGGCGTCACTCCGGCTGCCGGCCGCGATTCGGGTCCGACGGCATGCTCTGGATCACGACCGGCGACTCGGCCACCGGCATCGTCCCGGTCGATCTGGATTCCCTCGGCGGGAAGGTCCTGCGCATCGAGGCCGACGGAAACGCGGCTCCCGACAACCCCGACCTCGGTGGTGACGACCGCATCTACACCTACGGGCATCGCAACGTGCAGGGAATCGCGTTCCAGCCCGGAACGGGCCAGGCCTACAGCGTCGAGCACGGACCGGGCCGCGACGACGAGATCAACCGCCTCATCCCCGGCGGCAACTACGGATGGGACGGAGACAACAACAACAACTCGATATACGAGGAAAGCGTCCCGATGACCGACACCGGGCAGTTCCCGAGTGCGGTCGGTGCCGTCTGGAGCTCGGGTTCCCCGACGATCGCGCCATCCGGGGCGACCTTCCTCTCCGGCGCCCAATGGGGCTCCTGGGATGGCGCGTTGGCCGTGGCCGTCCTCAAGGACATGCGGCTGCGGGTCTTTCTCCTGAACGGCGCCGGCACGGAAGTCATCGGGTTCACCGATGTGCTTCGGGAAGGGCTCCGCCTCCGGGTCGCGGTGCAGGGACCCGACGGGAACCTTTATGTCGCGACCGACGCGTCGGGATCCAGCGGCCAGATCTGGAAGGTCGTCCCCTCGTAGCTGACGAACCGTCAGAAAGTGTGACGAGGTTCACGATCGGTCCCGATCGGCATGAGCATGCGGATCTTTTCGGGCGAATCGCGGGGGTGAGTTCCCGCCTCGGGAGGCGCTCTCGATAGCGTCATCGTGTCGCGAATCCCCCTTTCGCGGCATTCCCTGATCTTTCCCGTGGGTGGGTCGCGTCTCGGCGCGCCCGCCCGCGGTGGGAGACCAACGAGAGGAGCCAGCAAAGGTGAACCGGGCAACGAGTACGGATCAGACCGCCGAGCACGCCCATCCGCCACACCGCAGGCGGCTGGCGGCCGCACTGAAGATGCTGTTGCCGGTCGCGGCACTGACCATGGCGCTGTCCGCCTGCTATGACGTGGGCGCAGCGGGGTCGGTGTGGGACGACCTGGCGCAGTGCGAGACAGGTGGGAACTGGGCAGCCAACACCGGCAACGGGTACTACGGCGGCCTGCAGTTCAGTGGCTCCACCTGGAGCGCCAACGGCGGCGAGCAGTTCGCGCCCACCGCCGACCGCGCGACGCGCGAGCAGCAGATCATCGTGGGCGAGCGCGTGCTCGCCTCGCAGGGCTGGGGCGCCTGGCCCTCCTGCTCGAGCCAGCTCGGACTCGGGTGATCATCGGGCCGGCCCGGGGGTCTGCCCCGGGCCGGCCCGTCACCGATCGAGTCTCGAAGGTCGCCCGGGCTGACGGCTCGACTGGCCCGGGTACGCTGGCCCCGCGATGGCTGATCAAGCGCAATTCGCGGAGCTCGCGATGCCGTACATGTCGGCGCTCTACTCCGCCGCGCTGCGCATGACCCGCAATCCGGCCGACGCCGAAGACCTGGTGCAAGAGACCTACCTGCGCGCCTATCGAGGCTTCGGAGGATTTCGCGAGGGAACGAACCTCAAGGCCTGGCTCTACAAGATCCTGACCAACACCTTCATCAACACTTACCGGGCGAAGAAGCGCCGGCCCGAGGAAACCGACCTCGACGACACCGAAGACTTCTACCTGTTCCGGCGCCTCGGCGGACTGGAGGCGGTCGACGCCGCGCAGACGCCCGAGACGGAAGTGCTCGACCACATCCCCGACGAGGTCGTGAAGGAAGCACTCGAGGCGCTGCCGGAGCAGTTCCGGATGGCTGTGCTGCTCGCCGACGTCGAGGGCTTCTCCTACAAGGAGATCGCCGACATCATGGACGTCCCGATCGGCACGGTCATGAGCCGGCTGCATCGAGGAAGAAAGCAGCTCCAGAAGTCGTTGTGGCAGTTCGCGGGCGAACGGGGCCTGCGCCCCGAGGCCGCGCAGCAAGCGGGGGGATGAGACGAGGATGGACTGCGACAAGGCGATCCATCGCATCTACGGATATCTCGACGGTGAGCTCACCGTGTGGCGAAGGTGGGCCATCGCGCGGCACCTCGACGCGTGCCCACCCTGCGCGGACGGGTTCGACTTCGAGGTCGAGTTGCGCCAGGTGATCGCGTCGAAGTGCCGCGACGAGGTTCCACCCGGTCTCAAGCGCCGCATCGCCGAGGCGTTGGGCGAGCCGCTCCCCGACGAACCTGCCGACACGGGCCTGTAGGCGCGACCGCTCTACGATGGCCGGGTGAAGACGCTCCGCCTCGCGCTCCTGTCGCTCGCACTGGTCATGCTCACCGCCGCGCCCGCGGCCGCGGCGACGCCCGCGCTCGGAGCGGAGCGGTTCTGGTTCTACTGGATCGCTCCCATCCTCGTGCTCAGCGGCATCGGGATGATCGCGTTTCTCGCCCTCGGGTACTACGTGCGGGTACTGCGACCCAGGTCGCGCGGGCGGTAAGGAGTGGCGTCCACTGCGACCGACGTGTCCGCACCCGATCCCGTCGATTGGGGGCTGGCCGAGCGAGTGGCCCGGCGCTTCGCGGGTCGGGAGTCGCTCACCACGTCGTACCTCGGCCGGTCGTTGCGACCCGATTTCGACACTGTCACCACCGAAGCCGAGGAGCTGGTCGCCGAACACACGGGATTGCGTGCACCCGGACCCGCGACGGCGGAGGTGCTCGACCGCGGCGGTTGGATCGACGCCAACCTGGCGTCGATGCGGCGGATGCTCGCACCGCTGACGGCCCGTATGGGCGAGCGCATGAATCGCAGCCCGATCGCTCCCGTCGGTCGACGTATCGCCGGTACCGAGATGGGTGTGTTGCTGGGCTTCCTCGCACAGCGCGTGCTCGGCCAGTACGACCTGCTGGTGCCCGACGACCCCGACGACCTCGACGGAGCGGACGCCGACGCCGTCTACTACGTGGGCCCCAACGTCCTGATGCTCGAGAAGCGCTACGCGTTCCCGCCTCGTGACTTCCGCCGTTGGATCGCGCTCCACGAGGTCACGCACCGAGCACAGTTCACGGGCGTGCCGTGGCTCAAGAGCCACTTCCTGATGCTCGTCGAACGCTCGCTGACGATGGTCGATCCCGATCCGCGCCGTCTGGTGCAGGCGATGGCGCGTGCCGCCGACGAGATCCGACGCGGGCGCAACCCTCTCGACGACGGGGGTCTGGTCGGGCTGCTGGCGTCGCCCGAGCAGCGAGGCGTGCTCGCCGAGGTGCAGTCGCTCATGTCGCTGCTCGAGGGCCACGGAAACTCGGTCATGAACGCACTGGGCCGAGCGCACGTCGACGGTCAGGAGCGAATGGCACGAATCCTCCAGGCCCGCCGGCGCGCCCGGGGGCTCACCGGAGCCATGCACAAGATCCTCGGGATCGACTCCAAGATGCGCCAATACGAGGTGGGAGAGGCGTTCGTGGCCGCGATCGAGCGCGCAGCAGGGCCGCAGGCGATCGACGCAGCCTGGCGCGAGCCCGAGGCACTGCCGACGGCGGAGGAACTGGTGAGCCCGGAGACGTGGTTGGCGCGCGTCGGCTCGGAGACGACCTCACGGCTCTGAAGCCGTACCGGTAGCCTGCACGCGCGTGCCACTGGTCCTCGTCGTCGACGACGAGCCCGACATCCGCGAGCTGATCAAGGTGAACCTCGAGCTCGCCGGTCACCGCGTGATCACCGCCGCCGACGGTCGTGAGGCGCTCGACGCCGTCCAACGCGACGCACCCGACGCCATCCTCCTCGACCTGATGATGCCGGTGGTCGACGGGTGGGCAGTCATCGAGCAGTTGAAGGAGCATTCCGAACGTGATCTCTCCGAGATCCCGGTGTTCATGGTGACGGCTCGCAACGAGCCGAACCATCGTCTTCGTGGCGGCATCGAGGGCGCGTTGCGTTACATCACCAAGCCCTTCGATCCCAAGGAGCTCGTAGCCGAGCTCGCGATCGCACTCGCGCCGTCGGCGCCACCGGAGCCAGAGCAGCGCCGACGAGTCCAGCACTCGTCGCTCGAGGAGCTTGCCCGCCGCGAACGTCCCGGTGGGACCGACTCGGCACCGTCGTCGGAACCGAGGGTGCGCATCACCCGGCTCGAGCACGCGCCCGCGGCGTCGAGCCCGTCGCCGCGGTTGCGCAACGCACGCGAGATGGTGAGGGAGCTCTCGACGAAGCAGCGCCAGCTCCTCGACGCACTCGCCACCCGCACCCCCGTCACCGCGGTCGCGCAGCAACTCGGCATGAGCCGCAGCAACATCTATGCCAGCCTGCGCCGGATCAGCCGCAAGCTCGGGCTCAAAGGCACCAACGAGCTCCTCGCCCTACTGCGCCAGGGCGCGCTCCTCGGACGCGGGAGCGGTGACTCCCGGGAGTGATCCCCGCGTGAGCGAGACCGTCGCCTCGACGGGCGAGGCCGTCGCTCCCTGGCGTGATCGCCTGCGGCATCTCGAAGGCATCGACGCACCCGTCGTCGTCGCCTGCTCGGGCGGCGCCGATTCGCTGGCCCTGCTCGCGCTCGCGGTCGCCATCCACCTCGATCCGATCGGTGTGCATGTCGACCACGGGTTGCGCGCCGGCAGCGATCGCGAGGCGGCGGTCGTCGCCGCCGCCGCGGCGCGCATCGGGGCCCGTTTTCACGCCGAACGCGTGATCGTCGAGCCGGGATCGAACCTCGAGGCCCGCGCTCGTGATGCCCGCTACGACGCGCTCGAGCGCGCCAGGGCGCGTCTCGGCGCGACGGCTGTGCTCGTCGGGCACACGGCCGACGACCAGGCCGAGACCGTCCTCCTCAACCTGCTCCGGGGAGGGGCCCTGACCGGTCTCGGAGGCATGCCACCTCGGCGCGGGCACCTCGTGCGCCCACTTCTCGGCTTGCGGCGCGCCGACACCGCCGAGGTGTGCGCGCGCCTCGGGCTCGCCCCGGTCGACGACCCGATGAACGCCGACCCCACCTACCGGCGGGTGTGGCTCCGGCGCGAGATCATCCCGGCGCTCGAGCGCGGCGTCGGGCGCGATCTCGTTCCCGTGCTCACCCGTCAAGCCGACGTGCTGCGGGCCGAGTCCGATTTCCTCGACGAGCTCGCCCGCGCCGCCTGGCCGCCTGATGACGGGAGCGCGCCGGCGGCGCGGTTGGTCGCGATGCCTCCGGTTCTCGCGCGCCGCGCGGTGCGCTGCTGGCTCGGCCCACCACCACCGTCGTTCGACGAGGTCGAGCGGGTACTGACCGTCGCCCGCGGCGAGGCCCGGGCCACGGAGATCGCAGGCGGACGGCGCGTTCGGCGGAGTGGTGGTCGGCTCACCGTCGAGTCGTCCGCTCGGGGACGGTAGCGTCCCGGCTCGTGAGTGCGAGCGACGCCAACCTCGGCCGGATCGTCGTCACCGCCGACGAGCTCCAGGCGCGCATCGCCGAGCTGGGCAAGGAGCTGACATCCGACTACGCGGGGCGGCCGCCGCTGCTCGTGGGCGTGCTCAAGGGTGCCTTCATGTTCATGAGCGACCTTGCCCGTGCGATCGACCTCCCGGTGGAGTTCGACTTCATGGCGGTGTCGTCGTACGGCTCGGCCACGCGCACCAGCGGGGTCGTACGGATCCTGATGGACCTCGATCTCGACCTGTCCGACCGACACGTCGTGATCGTCGAGGACATCGTCGACTCCGGTCTCACACTCGCCTACCTGCGCAAGAATCTCGCCGCCCGCGGACCGGCGTCGCTCGAGGTGTGCGCGCTCCTCCTGAAGGAGGGCCTCCAGAAGGCCAACCCCGACCTGCGGTACGTCGGTTTCCGGATCCCACCCGACTTCGTGGTCGGGTACGGGCTCGACGCCGACGAGCGCTACCGCAACCTCCCGTACATCGCCGAGTACACCGGCCCTGGGACGGGGTGACGAGACCGCGCGTAGCGGGTGCCCAGGGGGGCGGGTAGCCTGAAGGCCCGTCGGCTGCTCGGAGAAGCGCGTGCGTAAACGCCGTCGCAACATCATCTTCTACGTCGCCGTCGTCCTCCTGGGTGGCGTGCTGGTGTGGCAGTTCCTCCTCTCCGGCGACGACGACCGCGAGCGGCTCGACATCAACGAATTCTCGGACGCGCTCGCCGACGGTGAGGTGGCCGAGGCCACCCTCCTCGACCGCGATCACGAGGTGAGGGGCGAGCTCGACGACGGCACCGAGTACGAGGTGAAGTTCCCCGAGGAGTACACCGACGAGATCACCGACCAGATTCGTGACGCCGATGTCGCCGCTTTCGACGTCGACGCCCAGAAGGAGAGCTCCTGGGTCGCCTTCCTCTGGAACATCGCGCCGATCGTCCTGATCCTCCTCGTTGCGCTCTGGTTCCTCAGCCGAATCCAGGGCGGCGGACGGTTGATGAGCTTCGGAAAGTCGCGCGCGAAGGCCGTCTCGAAGGACGAGCCCAAGACGACCTTCGGCGACGTCGCCGGCCTCGACGAGGCCGTCGAGGAGCTCCAGGAGATCAAGGACTTTCTCGCGGCACCGGCGAAGTTCCAGGAGATGGGCGCCAAGATCCCCAAGGGCGTCCTCCTGTTCGGCCCACCCGGCACCGGCAAGACCCTTCACGCCAAGGCGGTGGCGGGAGAGGCCGGGGTGCCCTTCTTCTCGATCAGCGGGTCCGACTTCGTCGAGATGTTCGTGGGAGTCGGGGCGTCGCGGGTGCGCGACCTCTTCGAACAGGCGAAGTCGGCGGCACCGGCCATCGTCTTCGTCGACGAGATCGACGCTGTGGGGAGACATCGGGGCGCCGGGCTCGGCGGCGGTCACGACGAGCGCGAGCAGACGCTCAACCAGATGCTCGTCGAGATGGACGGCTTCGACCAGACGACGGGCGTCATCCTGATCGCCGCGACCAACCGTCCCGATATCCTCGACCCCGCCCTGCTGCGCCCGGGACGCTTCGACCGCCAGATCGTCGTCGACCGTCCCGATCTCGAGGGCCGCAAGGCCATCCTCCGGGTGCACGCCCGAACGAAGCCGCTCGCCGAGGGCATCGACCTCGACGTGATCGCCCGCCGGACCCCGGGCTTCACCGGCGCCGATCTCGCAAACCTGATGAACGAAGCCGCGCTCCTCTCGGCGCGCCACGACCTCGAGCTGATCGGCACGCACCAGTTGGAGGAGGCCATCGATCGCGTGATGGCCGGCCCCGAGCGCAGGAGCCGGCTCATCTCCGAGCGCGAGAAGCGCGTCATCGCCTTTCACGAGGGTGGCCATGCGCTCGTCGCACACGCGCTCCCGCACACCGACCCGGTGCACAAGGTGTCGATCATCCCACGAGGTCGGGCCCTCGGGTTCACCCTCACGCTGCCGCTCGAAGACAAGTTCCTCGTGGCTCGCAGCGAGCTCCTCGACGAGCTGGCCATGCTGCTCGGCGGCCGCACTGCGGAGGAGCTGATCTTCTCCGATCCGACGACCGGGGCGCAGAACGACATCGAGCGAGCGACGGCGATCGCCCGCCAGATGGTCACCGAGTTCGGGATGAGCGAGGCGCTCGGGCCGGTGCGCCTCGGCCAGCCTCAGGGTGAGGTGTTCCTTGGCCGTGACCTCGCGCACGCAGCCGACTACTCCAACGAGGTCGCGGCGAACATCGATGCCGAGGTGCGCCGGCTGATCGAGTCGGCGCACTCACGGGCGGAGCTGATCCTCGAAACCAACCGCGAGGTCCTCGACCGGCTCGCGTCCGAGCTCATTGCGCACGAGACCCTCGACACCGACCGTGTGCAAGAGATCTTCGCGGCGGTGAAGCCGTGGACATCCACCGACGCCGGCTCGGGCCGCGCAACCCCGGCCGCGGCTGCGACCGACAGCGTGCCGAACCGGGCACCCTCGGCCGCGGCGAGCGACGCCGGTGCCGACACTCGGCGCACGCAGCCGTGAGCGACCATCCGCTGCACGCGGTACGGCGAGAAGCCGACGCCGGCGAGCCGACTCCGACGGGTCATGTCGACAGGCCCCGCGTCGAGCGGGCGGTCCGCGAGATCCTCGCAGCCATCGGCGAAGACCCCGACCGCGAGGGTCTCCGGGCAACGCCGCGCCGCATCGCTGCCATGTACGAGGAGATCTTCAGCGGCCTCCACGACGACCCCTGCCGCCACCTCGTCACGACGTTCGAGGCCGATCACGACGAGATGGTCATGGTGCGCGACATCCCGCTGACGTCGTTCTGTGAACATCATCTGGTGCCGTTCAACGGGCGGGCGCACGTCGCATACATCCCAGGCAACGACGGCCGCATCACCGGCCTGTCGAAGCTGGCTCGCCTCGTCGACGGCTTCGCCAAGCGCCCCCAGGTGCAGGAGAAGCTCACCACGCAGATCGCAGACGCGCTCATGGAGGCCCTCGAACCGCTCGGTGTGTTCGTCGTCATCGAAGCCGAGCACCTCTGCATGACGATGCGCGGTGTCAAGAAACCCGGCTCGCTCACGATCACGTCCGCGGTGCGGGGGATCTTCAAGGACAACGCCGCCACCCGTGCGGAGGCGATGAGCTTCGTCGGCCAGCCGGGCCTGCGTCCGTGAGGCGCCCGTGAGGTTGACGCGCGCGGTCGCCCCCGTGCTCCTCGTCGGGGCGGCGGCGATCGCCGCCGGTTGCGACGGTGGCTCGGGGCGCGACTCGAGCACCGAGACCGGTGCTCCGCCCCGGGGCGGCCGTTCGCCCAGGGAAGCCCAAGGTCCGCCCGCGCTCGTCAACGCGACCACGGAGGCGCTCGAAGCCTGTCGGTGGACGTCCCCGACGCCGCCGGCACCCGGCAGCGTCGAGGCCGCGATGCTCGAGAAGTGCCTCCGGGCGATCCGCGGGTACCCAGACCCGCTCCGCGCTGGTCTCGAGCTCGTCCTCGCGGCCGAGATCACGCCGCGCACGTAGGCCGGTCCGGGCAGCCGAGCGGGAGCGCGGCAACGGTACGCTGCGGCCTCGTGACATTCAGTTGGGGGACGGTGTGCGGAGCCCGGCCGGCGGTGATGGGCGTCGTCAACGTCACCCCCGACTCCTTCTCCGACGGCGGGCGCTGGCTCGAGCCTGAGGCCGCGGTCGCCCACGGCATGGAGCTCGCCGCGGCCGGCGCCGACGTCCTCGACGTGGGTGGCGAGTCCACCCGCCCCGGCGCCGAGGCCGTGGCCGCCGACGAAGAGCGGCGCCGCGTCGTCCCCGTGATCGAGCGCCTCGTCGCCGAGGCGGGCGTGCCGGTGAGCGTCGACACCACCAAACGCGACGTCGCCGCGGCCGCGCTCGACGCCGGCGCTGCGATCGTCAACGACGTGTCGGCCGCACGATTCCAACCCGGAATCCTCGGCCTCGTGGCGACCGCGGGCGCGGGTTACGTGGCGATGCACATGCAGGGTGAGCCTCGCACGATGCAGCACGACCCTCGGTACGACGATGTCGTGCGCGACGTCGTCGCCTTTCTCGGCAACCGCCTCGATGCAGCCCGTTCCGCCGGGATCGCGGAAGGCGCGCTCGCCGTCGACCCCGGGATCGGCTTCGGCAAGACGGTCCGTCACAACCTCGAGCTGCTCGCCCGGCTCCCCGAGATCGTCTCCGCCGCCGGCGTGCCCGTGCTCGTCGGCACGTCCCGGAAACGCTTCATCGGAGCGGTGCTCGACCGCCGGGGTGCGGATCTTCCCGCCGACCAGCGCGAGGAGGGCACGCTCGCGACCGTCGTCTGGGCGATCGACCGCGGGGCGCGCCTCGTGCGCGTGCACGAAGCACGACCCGCTGCGCAGGCTGTGCAGCTCCTCGAGAAGATTCGCACCGTGAAGGCAGTGGCGTGAGAGGACGCTGGGCCCAGGGCCTCGAGCCGCGCTACTTCTGCTGGATCATCCGCGACCGGCTCGCGGCCTCCGAGCGGCCCGGCGGGTTCGCGCGCAACCACCGGAAGGTGCGCCGCCAAGAGGAGCTCATCTGGCTGGCCGGCCACGGCTTCACCCACGTGCTGACCCTGCTCGACTCGCCCCACAACCTCCACGCCTACGAGGAAGCCGACATCGATTACGCGCACGTCCCCCTCGGTCGTCACGACGAGCTCGGTGAGCGACTGGGTGAGATCTACGCCACCATCGCGGGTTGGCTCGACAAGCCCGACGAACGAGTTCTCGTGCACCACGAGGAGTTCGGAGACCGAATCCTGGGCGTGATGGCCGGCTACCTGCTCTACACCGGCGTCATCAACGAGGGGCCCCATGCACTCGTCATCATCGAGCGCCTCACCGGTCGACAGCTCGGTTCGATCGGCCGCGAGATCGTCGCCACCACCCTCGACGAGCACATCGTCCGAGCTCCGTGACCGACCGCATCGTGATCGCCGGGCTGCGCGAGCTGGGTGTGCACGGCGCGCTCCCCGAGGAGCAGACCCGCCCCCAGCCGTTCGAGGTGGACGTGGAGCTGCTCGTCGACCTGGCCGACCCCGGCGCGAGTGACGCCCTCGACGACACCGTCGACTATTCGGCGGTATGCGAAGCCGTGAGTCGCGTCGTCCAGTCGGAGCGGTATCAGCTGTTGGAGCGGTTGGCGGCGCGGATCGCCGAGGTCTGCGGTTCCGACCCGCGCGTCACCGGCGTCAGCGTGACCGTGCGCAAGCTGCATCCCCCGGTGCGCGCCATGGTCGACCACGTCGCGGTGCGCATCGAGCGGTGAGCGAGGAACGCCGCGCCTACCTCGGGCTGGGGTCGAACGAGGGCGATCGGGTCGCGCACCTCCAGGGTGCGATAGACGGTCTGGCGGCGACGACGGGTGTCCGCGTCGTCGCCGTCTCGCCCGTCTACGAAACCGAGCCCGTCGGCGGCCCGCCCCAGGGCGATTACCTCAATGCCGTCGTCGCGCTCGAGACAACCCTCTCTCCCCGTGATCTGCTCGACGTCGCCAAGCGGCTCGAGGCGGCCGCGGGGCGGACGCCGGGCGGGGAGCGGTGGGGACCGCGGCCCCTCGACGTCGACATCCTCCTGGTCGGCCACGAGCTGGTGGACGAGCCCGACCTGACCGTGCCCCACGCCCGCCTCTTCGAGCGCGCCTTCGTGCTCGCGCCCCTCGGCGACCTCGATCCCGGGCTCGCCGTCGTCCCCCGCTCGGGGTGGCGGGGGGTCCACCGCACCGAAGTAGCATTGACCCTGCCAACGCCTCAGTAGTCCGGGACCCGTCAGGGCCTGGAACGAAAGGTGCATGTGGACGCCAGGAGCCCTTCCCGGTTCGCCCTCGTCGGCCCCGGTCGCGCCGGCACCGCGCTCGCGCTCGCGCTCGTCGCGCGCGGTTGGAGGGCGACGGCTGTCGCCGGGCGCGCGCCCGACACGCCCTCCACCCGCGACACGGCGGCCGTGCTGGGCACGCGCGCAGTCCCGGTCGAGCACGCGGGACGCGACGCCGACGTGGTGGTCGTGGCGACACCCGACACCGCCATCGCCGGCGCCGCGACCGCGCTCGCGCCCTCGCTGCGCCCGGACGCGCTGGTGCTGCACCTCTCGGGAGCGCGATCGCTGGACGAGTTCGACGACCTCGTGGTCGCCCGCCCCGACGTCGCCGTCGGATCACTGCATCCGCTGCAGGCGCTGCCGTCGGCCGAGATCGGCCGGGCGCGCCTTCCGGGTTCTTGGTGCGCGGTCGAAGGGCCGGCGGAGCGGATGGAGCGCCTCGCATTGACTCTTGGCATGCGACCCTTCCGCATCGACGCAGCCCATCGTGTCGGCTACCACGCCGCCGCGTGCGTCGCCTCCAATCACCTCGTGGCGCTGCTCGGGCAGGTCGAACGACTTGCTGCGGACGCGGGCGTACCGCTGGCCGCGTTCCTCCCGTTGATACGGGCGACGCTCGACAATGTCGACGAGTTGGGCCCGGCGGCTGCGCTCACGGGTCCAGTGGCACGTGGCGACGCAGCCACAGTGGCCGCGCACATCGACGCTTTGCCCGACGGCGAACGCGACGCATACCGCGCGCTCGCCGCCACCGCGCTGCGCCTCACCGAGCACGACGACCCGGAGCTGGACGCCCTCGTCATGGGAGCGTTTGCGTCGTGATCGCACTCGAGCGCGTCGCCGATCTCCGCGAGACGTGCGACGCCGCCCGGCACGAAGGGAAGACAGTCGGCCTCGTTCCGACGATGGGGTTCTTCCACGAGGGCCACCGCTCGCTCATGCGCGCCGCCCGATCGGAGCACGACCTCGTGGTGGTGACGATCTTTGTGAACCCCCTGCAGTTCGGCGCCGGAGAGGACCTCGACGGCTATCCCCGCGATCCCGAGGGCGACCGCGCCGCGGCGGAGGCCGAGGGCGTCGACGTGCTCTTCACCCCGAGCGTCGCCGAGATGTACCCGGAGCCGACCCGCACCACCGTCCACGTCGACGGCCTGACCACGGGGCTCTGCGGTGGCGCGCGCCCGACGCACTTCGACGGGGTCACAACCGTGGTCACCAAGCTGTTCGCGATGGTCGGCCCCTGCACCGCGTACTTCGGCCGGAAGGACGCGCAACAGTTCGCGGTGGTGCGGAGAATGGCCCTCGACCTCGATCTTCCGGTCACGGTGGTGGGCTGCCCCGTGGTGCGCGAGCGCGATGGCGTCGCGATGTCGAGCCGGAACGCCTACCTGTCGGCGGAGGAGCGGCGGGCGGCCACGGTGCTCCCTCGGGCGTTGCGTGCCGCAGCCCACGCAGTGGTCGCCGGGGAGCGCGACCCATCCGTGCTCAGGCGCGGCATCGAGTCGATGGTGGCGAGCGAGCCGCTGGTCGCGCACGAGTACGCCGAAGTCCGGCGGGCCGACGACCTGGAGGCGGTCGAGTACCTCGACGGCGAGGTCCTCGTCGCGGTCGCGGCCCGGGTCGGGAGCGCCCGCCTCATCGACAACATCATGATCACGATCGCCGGCGGCGAGGTCACCACCGACCTCGGCGTCATCACACCCATAGGGCTTGCGCGGGAGCGGCGAGCGTAGCGAGCTGCGACCAGGCGAGCAGGAGGACATGATGCACCGGACGATGATGAAGTCGAAGATCCACCGGGCCACGGTCACCGGCGCCGACCTCACCTACGAGGGGTCGATCACGCTGTGTCCGCGCCTGATGGAGCTGGCCGACCTGCGCGAGTACGAGCAGGTCGCGGTGCTCGACATCGACAACGGCGTCCGCTTCGAGACCTATGTGATGTGCGGTGACGAGGGCGACGCCATCCTCAACGGCGCCGCGGCTCGGCTCGTGCACACCGGCGACCGCATCATCGTGATCAGCTACGCGCAGTACGACGAGGCAGAGCTCGACGGCTACGCGCCGAAGATCGTGCTCGTCGACTCGCGCAACCGCCCGACCGACGCCGAGTTCCAGGCGCTTGACCGGGAGCTGCACGAACTGGCCCCGTAGCCGCGGAAGTCGGTCGTAGGCTGACCCCATGCCTGGGCGGTTCGATCTGCTCGTGCTCGGGAGCGGCGTCGCCGGGCTCTCGGCTGCGGTGCGCGCCGCCCGCGCGGGTCACTCGGTGCTCGTGCTCACCAAGGGCGAGCTCGCGCACTCGGCGACTCGCTACGCGCAGGGCGGGATCGCGGCCGCGCTCTTCGACAGCGACGACTCGCCGGAGCTGCACCTTTCCGACACGCTGGCCGCCGGTGCCGGGCTCTGCGACGCCGACGCCGTGCGCGTGTTGGTATCGGAGGGCCCCGACCGAGTGCACGACCTGATGGTGATGGGGGCCGAGTTCGACCGCACCGGCGACGGTGAGGCGGCGTCGCTCGCTCTCGCCCGCGAGGGTGGCCATTCCGTCGCCCGGGTCGTCCACGCCGGCGGCGACGCCACTGGTGCCGAGATCGAGCGGGCACTGGTCGAGGCTGTACGAGCGACCGCGGCCGAGGTGCGGGAGCGCTGGCTCGCCCTCGACCTGCTCGTGGAACACGGGCGCGCCGCCGGCGTGCGGGCGATCGATCCCGTCGGTGATGCCGTCGACGTGCGGGCGCGCCACACCATGCTCGCCACCGGCGGCGCCGGCCAGTGCTTCGCGGTGACCACCAACCCGACTCTGTCGACGGGCGACGGCATCGCGATGGCGCTGCGGGCAGCCGTAGCCGTCGCCGACGTGGAGTTCATGCAGTTCCACCCCACCGCCCTCGATCATCCGTCGATGCCCCGCCCGCTCCTGTCCGAGGCGCTGCGGGGCGAAGGCGCCGTGCTGCGCGACGAGAAGGGGGTGGCGTTCATGGCCGACGAGCACCCCCTCGGCGACCTCGCGCCCCGCGACGTGGTGGCTCGTGCGATCACCCGCCGGATCAACGAACGGGGACTGGAGCACCTGTGGCTCGATGCCACGTCGATCGACGGCTTCGCGGCGCGGTTCCCCACGATCTGGCACGCGTGCAACGAGGTGGGCCTCGACCCCACCCGCGACCTGCTGCCCGTCGCTCCCGCCGCGCACTACCTGTCGGGCGGTGTGTGCACCGACCTCGACGGCGCCACCACGCTGCCCGGTCTGTGGGCCTGCGGCGAAGCGGCCTGCTCGGGCGTGCACGGCGCCAACCGGTTGGCGTCGAACTCGTTGCTCGACGGGCTCGTGTTCGCGCACCGTGCTGTCGATGCGATCGAGGCCGGGCGCGACTCGCCGCAGCCGACGGGCGTGCTGCGCGGGGTGACCGCCGAGGCTCACGCGCCGGCCCCGGCGGCGGCTCCCGGCAGCACGACTCGTCCCGACGTGCAGCGCATCATGACGAGGGACGCGGGGGTGCTGCGCGACGCCGCGAGCCTCGATCATGCCGCCCGGAGCCTGGCCGCCCTCCCGCGGCCGTCGTCACCCGAGGTGCGCAACCTGGTCACGGTCGGGCGGGCACTCGTCGATGCCGCCACCGCCCGCCGCGAGTCCCGCGGCACGCACACGCGCCTCGACTACCCCGAGAGCTCGAGCGCCTTCCTCGGCCGCTTCGTCTTCGCCGGTGGCGAAGCCGCCTTCGTCCCGCTGCCGGCCCCCGCCCCCGAGCCCGCCCGATGACCTTGCTGCGACCAGCCTCCCCCGAGTTGGGTCGGAAACCGGCGCTCTGCGCGCTGTTTCCGACGCAACGCAGCAATGGAAGCGCGCGATGAGCGGCTTCGACCCGCCGGTCGCGGCTGTGCGCGCGGTCGTCCGTGCCGCCCTCGAGGAGGACTTCGGCGCGCTCGGCGATCTCACGTCGCTCGCGGTCGTGCCCGAGGACGCGCCCGGCGCCGGTCGCTTCGTCGCCCGGGGCGGTGGCGTGATCGCGGGCACGGCGGCGGCCACCGAGGTGTTCCGTCAGGTCGACCCGTCGGTCATGGTGCGCTGGACGGTCGCCGACGGTGACGACGTCGACCCCGGAGCCGAACTCGGCCGCGTCGAAGGCCCGGCCCGTTCCCTTCTCGGCGCCGAGCGCACCGCGCTGAACCTGCTGTGTCACTGCTCCGGCGTCGCGACGCTCACCCGCCAATTCGTCGACGCGGTCGCGGGCACCGGCGCGCGCATCCGCGACACGCGCAAGACGCTGCCCGGGTTGCGTGCACTCGAGAAGGCTGCCGTGCGCGCCGGCGGCGGGTTCAACCACCGCGAATGCCTGTCCGACGCCGTCCTCATCAAGGACAACCATCTGGCCCACCGGCCGCTCTCCGAGGCGGTCGAGCGGGCGCGGGCGAGCTGGCCCGGCCGGGTCGTCGAGGTCGAATGCGACTCTCTGGAGCAGGTCGCCGAGGCCAAGACGGTGGGTCCCGACCTCGTGCTCGTCGACAACATGAGCCCCGCCGACGTCCGCGAGGCCGTGGCGGTGCTCGGCGGCGCCATCCCCGTCGAAGTGTCGGGCGGTGTCCACCTCGACACCGTGCGCGCCTATGCGGAAGCCGGCGCCGACTTCGTCTCGGTCGGCGCGATGACGCACTCCGCGCCCATCCTCGATCTCGCCCTCGATCTGGACTGACTCTCTTGGTCGCGCTCGCTTCGCTCGCCGCTCCCGCGCAATCCTGGCGGACCGGGGGCCGGGGAACCCGGCCCCCTCGTTCGGGGATGGCAGGTCCTGCTTGCCGGGTCGCGCTCGCTTCGCTCGCCGCTCCCGCGCAATCCTGGCGGACCGGGGGC